>NZ_JBILQL010000006.1:0-60627 GCF_044373165.1 Flavobacterium sp. | reverse complement strand
ATTTGTCTTTTATTTTTATCATTGCCGGTGCTTTTATTACCCGTTATATCAGTTATGAAGGCATGATGCCAATTCGTGAAAGCGAAACTTCCAACCAGGTCTATTCCGATAAATGTTATTTGACGGTATTTGTTGATGGCGACTACAAGGGGAAAATGATGCGCCGTATTTTTGAAGAACCGTTATTGCTTTCCCCGGTGACCAATAATGATTTTTCCATCAATGAAAAATTTGCCGATATCCCGTTTGCAATCGAATACCAAGATTTTGTTTTAGACGCCAAAGAAATCATTAAAGAAAATCCCAATGGCGATACCTATCTTAAATTAGTAGAATCGGGCGACGGAACGCGTCACGAGCATATGCTTAAAGCCGGTGAGGTGCAAAACATTCACAATGTTCTATTTGCTTTAGACAAGCCAACGCCGGGCGCTATCAACATTGATACTAAAAACAATACCATTACAGCTCCATTTGACGGACAGTTCATGCGCATGGCGGATAAGTTTCAAGGTAAAGTCGTTAAAGATGCTGTACAACCGTTAATGTATCGTTCGTTGTACAACCTTGGCGGCAGTCAGTTTGTTATCCCTGAATTGCCTAAAAAAGGCAACAAATCGTATGAGCCAAGCGGCGATTTTAAAGCCAAAAAAGGGGAAGATGCTTTGGTGCTTAAAGTTACCACAGCAGGCAAAGAGCAAACCATTACTTTATTAGGTTCTAAAGGCAAACAAGGCGAGCCTAAAGCTTTTAAATTAGGTGATTTAGAATTTACTTTTACTTATGGTTCTAAAGTTTATGAGCTACCTTTTAGCTTAAAACTGAATGATTTTATTGCTCAAAAATACCCGGGAACAGAGAAGAGTTTTTCTTCCTTTGAAAGTAAAGTTACTTTAGTAGACGAAGGAAAAAAGACAGACCATCATATTTACATGAACCATATATTGGACCACAAAGGCTACCGATTCTTCCAAGCCTCTTTCGATCCGGATGAAAAAGGAACCGTACTTTCGGTAAACCACGATTTTTGGGGAACAAACATTACTTATATCGGTTATTATTTATTGTATTTCTGTATGATGGCGATTTTGTTTACTAAAAATACTCGTTTTGCTGATTTGAAAAATAAGTTGGAAAAAGTCAAAAAGAAAAAAGCCGGTTTAGTGGCGCTGTTTCTGGTGTTGTTTTCGTTGAATGGTTTTGCCCAAAAACATGATACTCACAGCAGCGCATTGCCAACCCAAATCCAAATTGATTCCATCATTAACAAATACAAGGTATCTGAAAAACATGCCGCGCAATTTGGTCGTTTGGTAATACAGGATGATGGTGGTCGAATGAAACCTATCAATACTTTTTCCTCCGAATTGTTGCGCAAAGTGAGTAAAAGCGATACCTATAAAGGATTGAACTCTGATCAGGTTTTTTTATCCATGACACAACTTCCGACCGTTTGGTTTGAAACGCCGCTGATTTATATTAAAAGAGGTAATGACAGCATTCGTAAAATTATAGGGATAGAGCCCGATGCAAAATACGCTACTTTCCGTTCTTTCTTTGACGAAAAAGGCAACTACAAGTTATCACCTTATTTGGATGAAGCCTACAAAGCAGCTACGCCTAATCAGTTTGAGAAAGATTTTATTGAAGCTGACAAAAAAGTCAACCTATTGAATTCGGCTTTAAGCGGTAAAATTTTGAGAATCTTCCCGGTACCGAATGATCCTAACAATAAATGGCTTTCGTTTTTAGAAATCAATCATACCACCGGAACGGCTTTAGACACCATCAAAGGGGCTTTACCGGTGTATTTGGATGCCTTGATGAAAGCCTCCGATACTCAAGATTATACCCGAGCCAATACTTTTTTGGTGGGTATGGAAGATTACCAAAAAGTGTATGGAAAAGCGGTAAGACCCACAGAAGATAAGATTGATTACGAGATTTTATACAACAAATACGATGTGTTTAAAAACTTGTTTTGGTTGTATATGATGACAGGATGCTTGATGTTGTTATTGGTTATTGTGAACATTTTCTTTGAGAAAAAGTTCCTCCGTATGGCCATTAATGCTTTCCATCTTTTTATTGGACTCTTGTTTGGCTTGCATACACTGGGATTGATTGCTCGATGGTACATTTCCGGTCACGCGCCTTGGAGTGATGCTTATGAAAGTATGATTTATGTTTCTTGGGCAACTATGTTTTTTACTCTGGCTTTTGATCGCAAATCTAAACTGACAATAGCTTCAGGAACATTTGTGGCTTCCATGATTTTGATGATTGCGCATTGGAATTGGATGGATCCTGCGATTGCCAATTTACAACCGGTTCTAAACTCTTATTGGTTGATGATACATGTGGCGGTGATTGTAGCCAGTTATGGCCCTTTTACTTTAGCGATGGTTTTAGGAATTGTATCGCTTTTGTTGATGCTTTTTGCCAATGATAAAAACAAAGCAAAAATGGAACTCAACATCAAAGAAATTACCTATATCAACGAAATGGCTTTAACGATTGGTTTGGTGATGTTGACCATCGGAAACTTTTTAGGCGGTCAATGGGCTAATGAGAGTTGGGGAAGATATTGGGGTTGGGATCCGAAAGAAACTTGGGCATTAATCAGTATTATGATTTATGCTTTCGTCATTCACGCTCGATTTGTGCCTGCTTTACGAGGAAAATGGGTGTACAACGTGATGTCAGTTTTTGCTTTTTATTCCATATTGATGACTTACTTCGGGGTAAACTTTTACCTTACCGGCTTACATTCTTACGCCAGTGGAGATAAAGTAGTAACGCCTTCATTTGTTTATTACTCTCTCGCATTCATAGTCATTTTGGCCACATTGTCTTATTTTAAATACAAAAAATATTTAAGTAAATAAAAAACACCGCAAATTCAGACGATTATTCGCGAATTTGCGGTGTATTTTTTTCAGATTTATAGCGCTATACATTTCCTATAGTATACAATTTCTCAAGCGTTGGCGATTTACTACCACCGGCAGGTTCCAAAGTAATTCCGAAAGCTTCTGCACATATTCTTCTCAAATCCAAACATAAAGTTTCCGCGTAAATAACATCAGGAAAAATCAGTTATAATCTTTTGGTTTAAGTTTTTTGTTTTGAAAATAGGAAATAATTTTCTGTTTTGTTTGTTGAAAGCCCGATGATATCATGTCATTGGTCTTTTTAATTAATAAAACTTTAGGAATTGTATAACAAGAAACCAATCAAATATGAGTAATTTTATAAAAAAATAAAGGATGAAAAATTATTTACTATTGGCTTGCAGCGTAATGTTGCTCTGTAGTTGTAAAAACAATGCACAATCAAAGCCTGTAACCGTTAATACTAATAACAATACTACTATGAATCAAGTAAATCAGTCCGAATCCATTCATCAGTTTAAAGTAACCGATTTGAATGGTAAAGCATTTGACTTTGCTTCCTTAAAAGGAAAAAAAGTGCTAATTGTGAATACTGCCTCAGAATGCGGATTGACACCACAATACAAGGATTTAGAATCAATTTACAGCAAATACAAAGACAAGAATTTTGTGGTTGTAGGTTTTCCGGCCAATAATTTCGGCGCACAAGAACCGGGTAGCAATCAGGAGATTGCTAAGTTTTGCCAAATGAATTACGGGGTAACCTTCCCGATGATGGCTAAAATTTCAGTCAAAGGAAACGATATGCATCCGATTTATCAATTCCTGACCCAAAAAAGCAAAAATGGTTTACAAGACAGTGAAGTAGAATGGAACTTTCAAAAATACCTGATTGATGAAAACGGGCAATTGGTCAAAGTGCTTTCCCCCAGAGTATTGCCAACTGATGATGTCATTATGTCTTGGATAAACGGAAAGTAACCTTAGATGCTTTACTTGGCATTTGAAACCCGATGGAGAAATTCATCGGGTTTTTATTTAAAAAGTGTCGACAAACGTCATGAGCGACGCGATTTAAAGAGTTTTTTTTCCTTTTAACGATTTTAAAACGTTAGCTTAACAATACTTCTTAGTTTTGATTTGAATATCAATGACCACAATGATAATTTTATGAAAAATATTTTCAACCCAATATACAGAGTTGATTATTTAGAAGGATACTCCGGAGGCTCAAATCCTTATCTTGAACTGCAAGAGAACAAAAGTGAAGCTTATGTTTTTGGTTTCGAACAAGGCCGAGCCGACTATGAAAGAATGAATGGTAAGATTGCTTACGGAATACCACAACTAATTGTCACAAATAAAGTATTAGAAGATTTTTTATTAGCCGGAATGCTTGGAATGGATATAGATTCGGATGGATATAATTCTTTTCAAATTGACGTCATCCAAAAATGGTATCAAAGTGGTGTAGAAAAATACAATCCCGGACAAAGCAGTTACTTGCTTTCTATTTTAGAAGAAAACGGTATAGAATTAGCATGACAAATACCCCTGAATATTTGGTAAAGACTGATGATTTCATCGGTCTTTATTTTTTTATTCCAACATCAATTGCATCAACTGAGAATGCAACCAGCGGTCGAATTTAAAACCGGTTTCTTTGAGTACAGCAACCGTTTTAAACCCAAATTGCTCATGAAAAGTAACGCTGCTTTGGTTTTCTGAGTCAATTACGGCTATCATGGTGTGTAGCTTTTGCTCTTTTGCTAAATCAATCAGATTTTGCATGATGATTTTACCAATCCCATTTCCGTGGTACTCTTTAGCTACATATACCGAATGTTCAACCGTAAATCGGTAAGCTTCTCGATAACGAAACTCACTGTAATAGCCAAAGCCGGCCACTTTTTCATCAGCTAAAGCAACAATTACCGGAAATCCTTTATCTATTTTATCTTGAAAGATAGCTTGTTGTTGGCTCAAAGTCCTCGGATGATAATCATACAAAGCAGTTGAGTGAACAATGTTGTAATTGACGATGTCAACTATATTTTGACAATCTTCAAGTTGGTAAGGTCTGATTTTGATTTCCATGCCGTTAAAGTGTTTCCAAAAGTAATAAAACTATCTTAAAGTGTTGAAAAACCTACACAAGTTTGTACATTTGTATTACTTAAAAAATGACAATGCTTTATCCTAAAATACCTTTGGCGCAAAGCATCATTGAAATTTGTAATGCCAAAGGAGTTCACGATATCATAATTTCACCCGGTTCAAGAAATGCGCCGCTTACTATTGGGTTTACCAATCATCCCGACTTTAATTGTTACAGTATAGCCGATGAACGTTGTGCCGGTTTTTTTGCACTTGGTATAGCACAGCAAAAGCAAAAACCGGTTGCTGTAGTATGTACTTCAGGTTCTGCTTTGCTCAATTATTATCCGGCTTTGGCGGAAGCATTTTACAGTCAGATTCCGTTTATAGTGATTTCTGCCGATAGACCGCATGACAAAATCGATATTGGCGACGGTCAAACTATCCGACAAGAAAATGTTTTCTTAAACCATTCGTTGTACAATGCCAATTTGCTTGAAGAGGCTTCAGAAGAAAACGATGTTTTTATCAACGAAGCTATTAATGTTGCCATGGCTCATAAAGGTCCGGTTCATATTAATGTTCCTTTTGAAGAACCTTTATACCAAACTACAAGCAAGTTAACCGTTGATGTTAATGTTACGGGACTATTCAAATCAAGTCCTACGGTTAGAGTTGAAGACATCATTGCATTTTCTACGTTATGGAATCACAGTCAGAAAATATTAGTCTTAGTAGGCGAGTGTAAGCCGGGTTTTGTCGACCAACAATGGCTCGATGTATTGGCTTCGCATCCTTCTGTAGTAGTTCTCACAGAGACCACCTCTAATTTGCATCATCCTGATTTTATCAATACAATAGATACGCTCATTACACCTTTTAGTGATAAGGAGTTTACCGAATTACAACCCAGAATTTTAATTACTTTCGGTGGTATGATTGTCTCCAAAAGAGTTAAAGCTTTTCTGAGAAAATACAAACCCAGACATCATTGGCATATAGATGAATTGAGAGCTTATGATACTTTTGGTATATTGACCAAGCATTTTACGGTTTCGCCCAACCAGTTTTTCAAACAATTTTTTCCGCATGTGCATCCGGTAGAAAGTAACTACAAGCATTTTTTTCAAAATATTACTAAAGAAAGAAAGCGCAAACACACCGAATATTTAAGCCAAACGCCTTTTTCCGATTTAAAAGCTTTTGAATCTATTTTATCTACTTTGCCAGTAAACTCGCAACTCCAAATTAGCAATAGTGCTGCGATTCGGTATGTTCAATTATTTGACGTAGATGCTTCCATTCAGGTTTTTTGCAACAGAGGAACCAGCGGTATCGATGGCAGTACTTCAACCGCTATCGGCGCGGCAGTAGCCAGCAGCAGACAAACGACTTTGATAACCGGAGACATTGGTTTCTTATACGATAGTAATGCGCTTTGGAACAATTACATTCCTAAAAATTTCAAGATAATTTTAATTAACAATGGCGGAGGCGGTATTTTCAGGATTTTGCCCGGTCATCAGGAATCGGAAACTTTCCATACTTATTTTGAAACATCGCATTGCTTAACCGCTGAGCATTTGGCCAAAATGTATCGTTTTGACTATTTGACAGCCGCCGATGATTTGTCTTTGAAAGAGCGTTTGGAACAATTATTCCAAAATAACGACCAACCCACATTATTAGAAGTTTTTACCCCAACACGAGAGAACAATAAACTGTTGTTGAACTATTTCAAAGCTTTGGTGTAAATTTATATCTTTACTAAAACAGATAACCTTGTGAGTCAAACCAATAAATTAAAAATTTTTAACGACCCGATTTACGGATTCATTACCATTCCGAATTCGTTGGTTTACGATTTAGTACAACATCCTTATTTTCAACGTTTGCGACGCATATCTCAAATGGGATTGTCGTATTTGGTTTATCCGGGTGCACACCATACACGCTTTCATCACGCTTTAGGCGCTATGCACATGATGCAGCAAGCGGTTGAAGTACTTCGTTTTAAAGGTGTTGTCATTTCTAAAGAAGAAGAAAATGCACTATACATCGCTATCCTTTTACACGATATCGGTCATGGTCCGTTTTCCCACGCCATGGAACACAGCATCGTGGAAGAAGTAAATCACGAAGCGATTTCACTGTTGTTTATGAACCAATTGAATGAGGAGTTTAACGGACAATTAAGCTTAGCCATTAAAGTTTTTAAAGGCGAATACCATAGGAAATTCATGTTACAGCTGATTTCCAGTCAGCTCGACATGGACCGTATGGATTATCTGAAAAGAGACAGTTTTTATTCGGGTGTGGCTGAAGGCAATATCAATTCTGATCGCTTAATTCAAATGATGAATGTGGTAGATGATGTTTTGGTCATGGAAGAAAAAGGCATTTATTCGATTGAAAAATTCCTGATGGCTCGTCGATTGATGTATTGGCAAGCTTATTTGCATAAGACCAGTTTGGTGGCAGAATTGACTTTGACCAAAACCCTGCAAAGGGCCAAAGAGTTACTGCAAAAAGGAGTAAATGTGGATTGTAGTGGGCCGCTAAAATATTTTATGGAGCACAAAGTTACCCTTGAAAATTTTTCAACTGCTGATTTAGATACTTTTGCGCAATTAGATGATTTTGATATTATTAGCGCTTTAAAAAATTGGCAACATCATGAAGATTTTATTTTGAGTAGTTTGAGTAAAATGATCATCAATCGTGATTTGTCTAAAGTTAAACTCAACAGCGAAAAATTTCCCGCAGAAGTATTGCAAGAGATGTCTGCACAATTTGCCAAAACACATCACTTGAGTTTGCAAGACACCAAGTATTTTATCTTTAAAGGTAAAATCAAAAACCAGGCTTACAGTAAAGAAGCAGAACCGATTCGTATCTTAAAGAAAGATCGCAGTATAGAAGATGTAGTAGAAGCTTCAGACCAATTGAATTTGAAAGCATTGTCAAAACCGGTGACCAAGTATTTTATTTGCTACCCAAAACAACTTGCGGAAATTTAACATTAAAATTGTTTTTTTTATACTTTTGTGGCAATGAAACCAGCTAATACTCTTTTAATGCAATTACCAAAAAATGACTATCATGGCTTTCATCTTCAGTACACTAATAACAACTAACACAAGATGAAGTTTACAGCAGCTCAAATAGCAGGCATTTTGGAAGGTGAAGTGGTAGGAAATCCTAACGCTGAAGTATTCAAATTATCAAAAATTGAAGAAGGTACGGCAGGTTCGCTGACATTTTTGTCCAACCCAAAATATGTCAATTATATTTATTCTACAGAAGCTACCATTACTATTGTCAATGCTACTTTTGAACCTGAAGCCCAATTAAAGACAACTTTAATCAAAGTAGAAGATGCTTACAAGTCATTTTCCAAATTGTTAGAATATTACAATCAGATTAAGTTGATGAAGTCGGGGATAGAACAACCTACTGTAATTTCAGAACAGGTTACTTACGGTGAAAATCTGTATTTAGGTAGTTTCAGTTACATTGGAAAAAATGTAGTTATAGGTAAAAATGTTAGAATTTATCCGAATTCATTTATTGGAGACAACGTAACCATCGGTGATGATTGTATCTTTTTTGCCGGAGTTCGTATCTATTCCGAATCAATAATTGGGAACAATTGTGTTATTCATTCCGGAACTATTATTGGGTCAGACGGTTTTGGTTTTGCGCCTCAAGAAGACGGAACATACAGCAAAGTGCCTCAAATTGGAAATGTTATTTTAGAAGATAATGTAGAAGTAGGTTCTTGTACCACTATAGACCGTGCAACATTAGGATCAACTATCATCAGAAAAGGAGCAAAACTCGACAATCAAATACAAATTGCTCACAATGTTGAGATTGGTGAAAACACTGTTATTGCTGCTCAAACCGGAATAGCCGGTTCGACTAAAATCGGAAAAAATTGTATGATTGGCGGACAAGTTGGCATTGCCGGTCATTTAACCATCGGCAACAATGTTCGTGTACAAGCACAATCAGGTATCGGAAGAAATATACCCGATGGAGAAACGTTACAAGGTTCACCATCTTTTAATTACAGTGATTGGAACAAGTCCTACGTTCATTTCAGAAACTTACCGAAAATTGTAGCAGAAATAGAAGAATTAAAGAAAAATAAAAATACATCCGGGGCTTAAATTAAAGCAATAGGTAGTCTATCGGAATAAACTAAACTTAAATAAGCATACCAATGGTTAAACAAAAAACCATCCAAAAAGAAATTTCTCTTACCGGTGTTGGTCTTCATACCGGCAAAGAGGTAAAAATGACTTTCAAACCCGCACCTGTCAATAACGGCTATACTTTTGTCAGAGTTGATTTAGAGGGCTGTCCAATCATTGAGGCAGATGCCAATTACGTGGTAAACACCCAACGCGGTACCAACTTAGAGAAACTAGGCGTAAAAATCCAAACCTCTGAACATGTATTGGCCGCTTTTGTAGGCTGTGATGTTGATAATGTGATCATTGAATTGGATGAGTCTGAGCCTCCAATTATGGACGGATCTTCCAAATTCTTTGTTGAAGCAATCGAAAATGCCGGAATTGTAGAGCAAGAAGCTGAACGAAATTATTATGTGGTGAAAGAAGTTATCTCTTTCATGGATGAAACTACCGGAAGCGAAGTTTTAGTAATGCCTGCCGATGATTATCAAGTGACTACTATGGTTGATTTTGGCACCAAAGTTTTAGGTACTCAAAATGCGACTTTAAAAAATATAGCTGATTTTAAAAAGGAAATATCCGACGCACGTACTTTTAGTTTCTTGCATGAATTGGAAACATTATTAGACAACGGTTTAATAAAAGGTGGCGATTTGAACAACGCCATAGTTTATGTTGATAAAGAAATTTCCGAAAAAACCATGAACAACTTAAAAGTGGCTTTCGGAAAAGAAAAAATATCAGTAAAACCAAATGGAATTCTTGACAACTTAACGTTGCATTATCCAAATGAAGCGGCACGGCACAAGTTATTAGATGTTATTGGAGATTTAGCATTAATCGGCACCCGAATAAAAGGTAAAGTAATTGCTAATAAACCCGGGCATTATGTGAATACACAGTTTGCTAAAAAAATGTCTAAGATCATTAAAATAGAACAACGCAATCAAATTCCGGTGTACGATTTACACAAGGAACCTTTGATGGATGTGAATAAAATTATGGCCATGTTGCCTCACAGACCGCCATTTTTGTTAGTGGATAAAATTTTGGAAATGTCAGACAATCATGTAGTAGGTTTGAAAAACGTAACCATGAACGAAGACTTTTTCATTGGTCACTTTCCGGGAGCACCGGTAATGCCGGGTGTTTTAATTGTAGAGGCGATGGCTCAAACCGGTGGTATTTTGATATTAAGTTCGGTTCCGGATCCGGAGAACTACCTGACTTATTTTATGAAAATCGACAATGTAAAATTCAAGCATAAAGTGTTACCCGGCGATACATTAGTTTTTAAATGCGATTTAATTTCTCCAATCAGAAGAGGAATTTGTCACATGCAAGCCAATGCTTATGCCAACGGTAAATTAGTTGCCGAAGCAGAATTAATGGCGCAAATTGCCAAGAAAAATTAGTGATGTGCCATCAGCTTTTAGCCAATAGCTATTACTAATAATTAATAATAAAGCTAACAGCTATTTGCTGAAAGCTAAATGCAAAAAAATATAAATATGAACCAACCATTAGCCTATGTACATCCCGGAGCGAAAATCGCGAAGAATGTCGTTATAGAACCATTTACAACCATTCACAATAATGTAATCATCGGAGAAGGAACTTGGATAGGTTCTAACGTAACCATTATGGAAGGCGCTCGCATCGGAAAAAATTGTAACATATTTCCCGGTGCTGTTATCGCAGCTGTTCCTCAAGATTTAAAATTTGGCGGAGAAGATTCTTTGGCCATTATTGGTGATAATTCAACCATTCGTGAATGCGTAACCATTAATCGTGGCACCATTGCTTCCGGACAAACCGTTATTGGTAAAAATTGTTTGGTTATGGCAACCGCTCACATTGCTCACGATTGTCATATTGGTGATAATGCTATCATCGTTAACGGAGTAGCTTTGGCCGGACACGTTACAGTAGGTAATTATGCCATCATAGGTGGATTGGCTGCTATTCATCAGTTCATTCACATAGGTGATCATGCTATGATTTCCGGTGGATCGTTGGTTCGTAAAGATGTGCCGCCTTATACCAAAGCCGCTAAAGAACCACTTTCTTACGTGGGCATCAACTCGGTAGGCTTAAGACGTCGCGGATTTACTTCTGAAAAAATCAGAGAAGTACAAGATATCTACAGAATATTATACCAGAAAAATTACAATACTTCCCAAGCGATGGCCATCATTGAAGGGGAAATGGAAGCCACACCGGAACGTGATGAAATTTTGGACTTCATCAGAAATTCTTCCAGAGGAATCATGAAAGGATATTCAGGTTCATACTAGAAAGTTTATACCTCTAACCTTCAAGCTTTAACAAAAAAAAATAACAATTAAATACAATAAAATGGCATCTACAGCAGATATTAGAAACGGATTATGCATCAAGTTCAATCACGACATTTATAAAATCATAGAATTTCTTCACGTAAAACCAGGTAAAGGCCCGGCATTCGTTAGAACAAAATTAAAAAGTGTAACCAATGGTAAAGTGTTAGACAATACTTTCTCTGCCGGTCATAAAATTGATGTAATTCGTGTTGAAACACATACTTTTCAATTTTTATATTCAGAAGGAAATGATTTTCATTTCATGAATGTAGAATCTTACGAACAAATCACTTTAAACAGAGATGTTTTAGACGCTCCCGATTTGTTAAAAGAAGGCACTAATGTAATGGTACAAATTAATACGGAAACCGACATGCCTTTATCAGTTGATATGCCGGCTTCAATTGTCTTAGAAGTAACTTATACTGAACCGGGTGTTAAAGGTAACACGGCAACCAATGCCACCAAACCGGCCAAAGTTGAAACCGGAGCTGCTGTAAATGTACCTTTGTTTATTAATGAAGGTGACAAAATCAAGATTGATACCGCTTCCGGTAAATACATGGAAAGAGTGTAATTAATTTGAAGATTAAATGATTTGAAGATTTGTAGATTTTTGTCTTTATTTTCAAATTCTCAGATTTTCAAATTTTCAAATTCATAAAATGAAGTTTCCCAGAAAACATACCTTAAAAGAAATCGCGAATATCATCGGTAGCCAATATATTGGTGCCGATGATTTTGCTGTTAATGGAATGAACGAAATTCACGTGGTTGAACCCGGAGATATTGTTTTTGTTGATCATCCTAAATATTACGATAAAGCTTTGCAGTCAGCTGCAACTATAGTTTTAATCAATAAAGAAGTCGAATGTCCGGAGGGTAAAGCATTATTGATTTCCGATGATCCTTTTCGCGATTTTAATGTGCTAACCAAACATTTTCGACCATTTGTAGCGGCCAATGTTAGTGTAGCTACTTCAGCTCAAATAGGAGAGGGAACTATCATTCAGCCTAATTGTTTTATCGGTAATAATGTGAGCATCGGAAAGAATTGTCTGCTTCATGCCAATGTTATCGTATACGACAATACAGTAATTGGCGACAATGTTATCATCCATTCGGGAACCGTTTTAGGAGCGGATGCTTTTTACTATAAAAAACGTCCTGAAGGATTTGACCAATTGCTTTCCGGCGGAAGAGTAGTGATTGAGGATAATGTTGGCATCGGAGCGCTCTGTACTATCGACAAAGGAGTTACCGGTGACACTACTATTGGTGCCGGAACAAAAATCGACAATCAAGTGCATGTGGGTCATGATACCGTAATAGGGAAAAAATGTCTTATCGCTTCTCAAACCGGTATAGCAGGCTGTGTGGTGATAGAAGACGAAGTTACACTATGGGGTCAAGTCGGCACTACCAGCGGCATCACTATCGGCGCCAAAGCGGTTGTATTGGGACAAACCGGTGTAACCAAATCTATTGAAGGCGGAAAAAGCTATTTTGGTACGCCTGTAGAAGAGTCTCGTGAAAAATTAAAACAATTGGCCAACGTTAAACGTATCCCTGATATTCTAAATAAATTGAAATAAGTTATGGGCGCTAAAACTATCGTTCAAAATTTTTACAAATCCGATGTGCTTTTAGAATCGGATACCGTTAATGCATTGTTGCATCCCGATGTTATTTTGGAATGGCACAGTACTAAGGGCTTTTTAAAACTCAACAAAGACAAAATTATTGCTTTAAGTAGTGAGTTGAGTAAAGCCTATGTGCGTTCCAAAACCAGGATTTCCCATATTCTTTCAGATGGCAACATGGTAACGGTTCGTTATTCACATTATGTGAAAACCATTGAAAACCCTCGAGAAGAGATGCTTTTGGCTCATTTTATGGTAATTTGGGAAGTCAAAGACGACAAACTTTATCGCGGCTATCAGATGAGTCAGCTATAGTAATTTTACAAAAATCTGAATACTGTATACTGAACACTGAATACTATTTCATACTTTTGCAACACACAAAATAAACACAATTAAACAAAAAACAAACATGAGCGTTTTAGTTAATAAAAATTCAAAAATAATAGTTCAAGGATTTACCGGAAGTGAGGGAACTTTTCACGCTTCTCAAATGATTGAATACGGTACTAATGTCGTTGGAGGAGTTACACCCGGAAAAGGAGGAAGTACCCATTTAGACCGTCCGGTTTTTAATACGGTTAAAGATGCCGTTGAGCAAGCCGGAGCTGATACTTCTATCATTTTTGTGCCGCCGGCCTTTGCTGCCGATGCTATTATGGAAGCGGCAGATGCGGGTATCAAAGTTATCATAGCGATTACTGAAGGTATTCCTGTTGCTGATATGATTAAAGCGTACAATTTTGTGAAAGGCAAAAACTGTCGTTTGGTGGGGCCAAACTGCCCGGGAGTTATTACGCCGGAAGAAGCCAAAGTAGGGATTATGCCGGGCTTTGTTTTCAAAAAAGGAAACGTTGGGATTGTATCCAAATCGGGTACTTTAACCTATGAAGCGGCCGACCAAGTAGTAAAACAAGGAATGGGTATCACAACTGCAATCGGAATTGGTGGAGACCCAATCATAGGAACTACAACTAAAGAAGCGGTTGAATTGTTAATGAACGATCCTGAAACCGAATGTATCATCATGATTGGTGAAATCGGAGGTCAATTGGAAGCCGATGCAGCCAGATGGATTAAAGAGAATGGTAACCGCAAACCGGTAGTTGGTTTTATCGCCGGTGAAACCGCTCCAAAAGGTAGAACCATGGGTCACGCCGGTGCTATCGTTGGAGGTTCTGATGACACGGCTGAAGCCAAAAAACGAATCATGAGAGAATGTGGTATCCACGTAGTAGATTCTCCTGCTGAAATTGGTAAAAAAGTAAAAGAAGTAATGGGATAATTGATTCCGCAACTTTATAAATAACAAAAAAGCCTCGATTTTTCGGGGCTTTTTTTGTGAGAAATGTTTAAACTAATTCGGAAACGGATTGGACCATTTCACATCGGTGTAAACATTATTTCCTGATAAGGTTCTGAGGAAAGCTATAACGGCATTCACCTCTTGAGCGTTTAAATGCAATTGTTGTCCGAAACCATTCGGGCGTAATCTTGGGTCTAAATTAGTATTTCCCGGTGCTAAGTTGATGGTTCCATAATGTCCAATCGCTGCTTGTAAAGTAGTAATAACTCCCGTATGCATCATCGGTCCGTTAGTGGTTCCGTCAGGTTTTACTAAGTCGCGTAAAGAAGGTGCTCTGGTATTGTTTATATCTATTCCCGTACCGTTAATAGTACCAATAATACCATTGTTTCCGCTGTTTGGATTGATGTCAAATTCAGGTGCGGCATGACATCCGGCACAACCTAAACCACCCGATGTTCGGTTTCCGGTGGCATCAAAAACCGGAGGGGATAAAAATAGATTTTTGCCTTGATTTTCTTGGGGTGTATAATTAGGAAAGGGCTGGCCTTCATTAGCCACTTGTGCTCTTCCAATATCGTATTTGCTGTCAAACGATTGTATGCTTCGGATAAACTGTGCCAAAGCCAATTGAATTTTATATTCGGTGATTTCTTCTGATCCGTAAACAAATTGGAATAACTCTCTGTAATAACTAATATTGTTCAGTTTGGTGATTAAATCATTGAAGTTTTGGTCGCCGTTTGTACCGCTGAATCCCATTTCACCGTGATCTTTTATAGGCATGGTAGTTTGGGTTTCTAAATTTAACGCTCGTTCATCCCAAAAGAATTTAGTTTCATTGGCAAAACGGGTATTGATTAATCGCATAGAATGTCTGCCGGTCGTCCCATTCACGCCATTGCTGGCAATGTTAGTATCGCTAAAAGCATTGGCTTGCTGATGACAACTGGAACAGGAAATAGTATTATTGGAAGATAGATTTTTGTCATAAAATAAAACTCTTCCCAAAGTAGCGCCTTTATTGGTTATAGGATTACCGGCAGTATTGTCTTTGGTAATATAATTTGGTATGCTTTGGTTGGCATAATTAGCCAAACTTTCAGGATTAATGTTGCTGCCAAATGTAGCTGTTATCGCGGCGTAGGGATCAATTGCTACATAATTGGAACTGTCATCGCTGCCACAAGAATAGGAGAGAACAATGAAAAATAAAGCACATAACTTTTTGTACATAATTTGGTTTTTTGATTGGTTGGTCGAAGTCTATGACAACATCTTTACAAAAAGGTTTAAAAGTAAAGTTAACTTTTTTCAACCTATAAAATATTCCTATATTTGACCTTTCATTACAATTATCAATAAACTCTTTTACAATATGAAATTATTAGAAGGAAAAGTAGCCATCATCACCGGCGCGAGTAGAGGAATCGGAAGCGGTATCGCTAAAGTTTTTGCCCAACACGGAGCCAATGTGGCTTTTACTTATAGTTCTTCTGCCGAAAGTGCTTTGGCATTGGAAAACGAATTAACCGCTTTAGGCATCAAAGCCAAAGGATACCAATCAAATGCAGCCGATTTTAACGAAGCCCAAAAATTAGTCGATGATGTAATGGTCGATTTCGGAAACGTTGATGTCTTAATCAACAACGCCGGGATTACTAAAGACAACCTTTTAATGCGCATGAGCGAAGAGGATTTTGACAAAGTAATCGAAATCAACTTGAAATCGGTTTTCAATATGACCAAAGCTGTACAGAAAATTATGTTGAAAAACCGCAAAGGTTCTATAGTGAACATGAGTTCTGTAGTTGGGGTAAAAGGAAATGCTGGACAAGCCAATTATGCAGCCTCAAAAGCCGGAATGATCGGATTTACCAAATCAGTAGCTTTAGAATTAGGTTCCAGAAATATCCGTTGTAATGCCATTGCACCGGGCTTTATCGAAACTGAAATGACAGCCAAATTAAACGATGACGTGGTACAAGGTTGGAGAGATTCTATTCCGTTAAAACGCGGTGGCACGCCGGAAGATGTAGCCAATACCTGTTTGTTCTTTGCTTCTGACATGAGTGCATACGTTAGTGGACAAGTGTTGAATGTTTGCGGAGGAATGCTTACTTAAAATATTATAAATTTTAAATTATAAATTTTGAATTAATCTTATTTGGAAAAACCATTTAAAATTTAAAATTCAACATTTAAAATAAACTATAAATGACCACAAACACTATTTTATTGATATTGCTTTCTTTAGGAATAGCGTTCGCTGTGTCATTTTACCAATATTTATATAAAGTCAAAAGCCGATCGAAAGTGACGTTGCTTTTGGCTTTTTTGCGTTTCTTTAGTGTCTTCGCTTTGTTATTACTGTTAATCAATCCAATCATTAGCAGAAAAACAGTTGAAACTGTCAAAACGCCTTTGCCTATAGTGATTGACAATTCAGCTTCTATGGCCGATTTGAAATCGGATAAGCAAGCCATGGAATTGTTTGAAAAACTCATAGAGAATTCGGCTCTAAATGATAAGTATGATGTACAAACCTATCAGTTTGATGAAGACTTTTTACCTTCAGACACTATTGATTTCAAAGGCAAACAATCGAACATAGATGTTGTTGCGAAAAACTTGAAAAACATCTATAAAAACCAAACCTTTCCCACCATTTTAATTTCAGATGGCAACCAAACTTCAGGGGAAGATTATGTCTTTGGGTTTAATCCTAATAATAAAGTGTATCCTTTGGTTGTTGGTGATACGACAACTTATTTGGATTTGAGAGTTTCGCAGCTAAACGTCAACAAATATGCTTTCCACAAAAACAAATATCCGGTAGAAGTTTTCCTGAACTATTCGGGCACTAAAAGTATCAATGCAACGTTTAAGATTACCCAAGGCAATTCGGTTTTAAATGAACAAACTGTGGCTTTTTCGCCATCCAAAAAATCAGCTACGTTGAATGTTTTATTGCCTGCTAATAATGTGGGATTGCAAATTCTGAAAGCTACAGTTTCTTCTAAAGAACAAGAAAAAAACAGGTATAACAACACCAAGAATTTTGCCGTGGAAGTTATTGATCAAAAAACCGAAGTGGCTTTGATTTCCGACATGTCGCATCCTGATTTGGGCGCTATAAAACGCAGTATAGAAACTAATGCACAACGAAAAGTAACCATACTTAAACCTAATCAAGTCAGTAGTTTAGAGAATTATAATATTTTAATTCTGTACCAACCTACAATGGCTTTCAAATCAGTTTTTGAAAAGAATTCTAATGCCAAAATCAATACTTGGATTATCACCGGAAACGATACCGATTTTAATTTTCTGAATCAAAATCAAACACAGTTTACTTTTAAAATGAGTTCACAAAAAGAGGATTATTTGGCTTCATTTGACAGTCAGTTTAATTTATTTGCGCTCGACAATATCGGTTTTGAGCAATTTCCGCCTTTGGAAAATCCTTTCGGTGCCATAACCGCTAACGGCAATACCAATGTTTTGTTGTCTTCTTCCATCAGAAACATTTCAACCAATCAGCCGTTACTGACTTTTACAGAAACCCAAGGCAAACGCTCAGCTTACTTATTTGGTGAAAATATCTGGAAATGGCGTGCAGATTATTATTTGGCTAAAAAAGATTTTATTGATTTTGACATCTTCTTGGACAAAACCATACAATATTTGGCATCCAATAATGCCCGAAAGTCTTTGGTGGTCAATCACGAGCGATTTTACAATTCGGGTGAAGGCATCGAAATCACAGCACAATACTTTAACAAAAACTACGAATTAGACGAAAAAGCAAGATTGACAATAACAGTCACCAATACCAATACCAAGACCAAGCAAGCCAAAAACTATGATTTGTTGCGAACTTCCAATGCTTTTCAAGTCAATTTAGACGGGTTGGTAGCAGGCAATTATAAGTTTACAGTCAAAGAATTGAACTCTAATTCTTCGTATTCGAGTGGTTTTGAAGTATTGGATTTTGATATCGAAAAACAATTCGTCAATCCGGATTGGAAAAAACTGAACCAATTGGCAAAACAAACCCAAGGAAAAGCTTATTTGGCTAATCAGGTTGAGACTTTGATCAAACAATTGTCTGAAGACGAGAGTTACAAAGCCATTCAAAAAACCATCACTAAAAAATCGCCTTTGGTGGACTGGATTTGGTTGTTGGTGTTATTAGCGTTATCGCTCGCTGCTGAGTGGTTTATTCGAAAGTATAACGGATTATTGTAATTTCTTTCTCAGTACTTTTTCAAAAACGATTACAATCAGAATTCCGGCTATGTAAGCCAAAATATCTTCCCAAGCAAAAGAAGTCCCAATTACGGTTTTGGCGATTTTGTTATTTTCCAATCCTAATTTTTCTACTATCGTTACATATTGCAGTGTTTCGATGCAAATGGCAAACAATAAAACAGCAATAGCGGCTTTGTTAACTGATACCTTCAGAAAAGATTTTACG
Source organism: Flavobacterium sp. (assembly GCF_044373165.1). Classification (GTDB taxonomy): domain Bacteria; phylum Bacteroidota; class Bacteroidia; order Flavobacteriales; family Flavobacteriaceae; genus Flavobacterium. The sequence continues at coordinate 41,663 of NZ_JBILQL010000006.1, read as the reverse complement.
AAGCAGTAAATCAGGATTACCACCAAAACATCGCCAATGTATGGTCGGATAAAATTGTCGTGAATAAATAAAGCGATGCCAACTTCTACAGCAAAAAGTAGAAGTGTCAGTAAAAAATAATTCTTATGAAATGTTATCATTTAAGAAAACAGCATACCTTTTAAAGTTTCCTGAAAATAAAACTCTTTCCGCCTTGATGCAAGGTCATTTGTTGGTTGGCCAAATCAAATTTTAATTTGATTCCAGCTGCTAAAAACTCAAAAGTATCCGCCTTAGTAGCGTCTAAAGGAAATTCACTTTGACCGGTAGCTTGTGCATAAAGCGTATTGGCTTTTCGGGTTACTTTAATGGTCATCGCCAATTCCTCACTGGCAAAGTTGCCCAAGTATTTGTCCAATTCTTCTTCTGTTAAGGCAACTGTTTTAAACGATGGCATTTCAAAAGGTATGGCGTAATAAGTGCTCAACAAGGCAATCATAATTTGATTGTTGTCAAAATTATTACCGTTTGAAGTTAAGGCGACTGATACATTACTGTCGGGGAAATAACCCAATGACGAACTAAATCCATCGATTCCTCCGGTATGACCAAATCCTTTTCTTTGATCAAACGGAAGTTGAAAAATACCCATTCCAAAATTGTCTTTGATAGTGGTCATTTGGTCTAAACTCTTTTTGGAAATAATCTTTCCGGCAAATAAACTTTCAATAAAAAGGGTTAAATCAGTTGGGTTGGAAACTATAGCACCGGCACCAAGCGGAATGGAAGGATCGGTTTCTTTTTCTGTTGTCCATTCTTCCGTGTAGGTAAACGAATAACATTCATTTTTTCCTAAATTAATTCGGTTACCCAAATAAGTATTTTTTAAATTTAGGGGTTTGGTGATTTTTTCAGTCAAGATATCACCAAATGGTTTTTTATACACCTTTTCCAAAATATAGCTCAACAAGATATAATTCGAATTGCTGTAATCTGCTTTGCTGTCGGGTTCAAAATCACTTTTGGTCTTGGCGATGATGGCTACCATTTCGGCTTGCGTTTTGGGTTGGGTGTAGTACTTCCAATAATCACCACTGTTGGTGATGTTGTAAATTCCGCTACGATGATTTAATAAATGACTAATTGTGATTTTTTTGGCATTGGGCACTGATGGAAAATAAGCCTCAATGGTTTGATCCAAAGTCAATTTGTTTTCTTCTACCGCTTTGAAAATCATAACCGATGTAAACATTTTAGAGATAGACCCAATTCTGTACTTAGTGGCATTAGTTGCTCTTTTTTTGGTATACAAATCGGTTATGCCGACGGATTTACTGTATAATATTTTTCCGCCTTCACTAATGGCTACGCTTCCCATGAATTTGTTGTTGCTTTCGAGTAAGGTAAATAAACTGTCTAATTTGGCATAATCGTTTTGCGCAAGAGTTATTGAAGACCAAAACAGTATACTTAACAAAAAGGGAAATTTGATTTTCATAGTAAGAATAGTTAAATAAGTTTCTGTAAAAGTATCGAAAATCATCACAAGTAAAAACCACAATTCCTATATTCCGTTGAAATTCCGTTAAACAAACAATATGGCATTGCATTTATTCGTCTATATTTGGCAAAAAATAACCTAAAAATGAAAAAATTACTTTTAGCAAGCTTTTTGCTTATCGGTTTAGCTTCATCGGCTCAGTCGACCGATTTGGATCCGTTTGACATTAATTATTCTTATGTAAACCTTCCCACCAAACCTATAGCCGATAAAAAAAATAGAACTTATTCCTTTGTGACCAACATCGATCGCAATTTGCAATACAACAAACCAAAGTATTTCATAGAAAATCAAGTCACTATCAGTGGTTTTGAAAAGAAAGAAAAAAATGGTTATTTGAGTGTGGAAGTAGTTTTGCAAAATCCGGCTATCACTAAAAAAGACATAACCAACAGGATAAGTTCTTCTAAAGATAAAAGCGGAAGGGTAACTAACAAATATTACTACACTGTGGTGTATTCATACACACAAGACGGAAATGCCAAAGTGGTAAGTAGTGACGGTAAGGTAAATAAGGTGATTAATTTTACGGCACAGCGAAGTGCTAAAAGTCAGGAATACGAAAATTATTCTCAAGCCGAAAGTTTTCAATACGGTATCTACAACTTAATCAGAAATAATTTCACGAATGAAGTTGTAACCACTTTGAACAATGAATTGAATGATGAATTTGGCTATCCTGTAAAAAATGGTACTGATAAATTGTGGATTTTAGCCAACAAAAAGCATCCGGAACAATTGGCAGAGTACAATGCCTATTTGACGGTAAAAAATGCTTTCGACAAAATGAACTTTGCCGAGCCAACTACCGATATTGCCAACGAAGTAAAAGAATCCATTGCTTATTTTGAATCATTGCCTAACAAATATAATGAAGATGAAAAAGCGCACCGAAAAATCAGATACAGTGCTTATTTTAACTTGTCCAAAATTTATTATTTGTTAGACAATCCCGAAAAGTCTAACGAATATTGTCAAAAATTAATCGCCAATGATTATGACAAATCCGATGGAGAAACCATGTTAAAAGCCAACAATGATTTGTTGACACTTCTAAAAGCTAACCAAACGCCAAATCGTCATTTTACGGTTGAAACCAAGAATTTTATATTCGAAGAAAAGCAGCCAACGTATTCCGGAAATACTTCCAGTGCACCGGTTAGTAGCGCGCCATACAGTATTGAAACCGACCAAAATTATATTTTAGCTTATATGCTAACCATCAAAAAAGACACTATTGCCGGTTATATGCACAAAAGCAGGGCTATGAATTTGAGCGATGCCGTAACAGTAACGGTAAAAGATTTTCAAGGTAAATTTTCAGAAAGAAATTTCAAAGCCAATGAGATTTCCCGTCTTATTTTGAGCAATGGCGAAGAATATGCAACAGTTTCTTTCCGTGTATCAGTAGACAATGGCGGAATGACCATGGCATCGGCCAGTAAAAAGTTTGCTAAAGAAATGTTTGTGGGAAATAAAATCAGCATTTACCAATATTTCAACGGAGAAATAATCCTTAAAATGACCAATGAGTCTGAAGGAAAATCCAATGCCTCTGCCGGTTGGATGTTAGGACCTAAAAAACGATTTGAAGAAATGGCCAAAGGTTGTCCTACACTTTTGGAAAGGGTTGAGAAGAAAGAGTTTAAAAATAATCTGGAAAGTATTATTGCTTTTGCCGAAGCGCTGGAAGCATGCAAATAAATAATGTTCAAAAAAAGTCCCTCGTGTGAGGGACTTTTTTTATGCTTTAGTTTTGTTGAGTTTCTTTGCTTTTAATAAATGTGCGGTAGTTTGGTAATACGCTATCGTTTCCTCAATCAATTGCTTATTAAGATGCTGCATTGGTTGCTCTGTATAATGGATTTCAAACTCGGGTTTCAATTCTTTATTCTTTTTCTGAATTAACCGGTATTGCTTGACTTTCTTTACCGGAGAAAGGATGGTAAGTACATTGTTTTTAATCAAACCCAAATCTTGATAGGTAGCAATAAAAGCTCTGGCTTGGTAATCGGACTGAAAGACATCTTGGCCAAAAAATTTACTTTCATAAGAAAAATTCAAAAGGCCCATGACTGTTGGCATTAAATCTATTTGTGACATTAAGGTCGGAACATGTTTAGGAGCAATAAAACCCGGAGCATAAACCAAAGCCGGAATGCGGTATTTTTCTAATGGCAATTCGGTTTTACCTGAACTCGAGGCACAATGGTCGGCTACAATGACAAAGACTGTATTCTTAAACCAAGTTTGCTTTTGTGCCATACTAAAAAACTGTTTCAAGGCATAATCGGTATATTTTACACCGCCGTTTCTCGATTTTGATTTACTTGAAATATCAATTTTACCTTCCGGATAGGTAAAGGGTCGATGGTTGCTAACGGTCATGATATGATTGAAGAAAGGTCGGTTTTGTTTAGCTTCTTGGTTCATTTCTTGAATAGCTTTGCGGTACATGTCTTCATCACAAACACCCCAAATGTTTTGAAAGGTAATTTCTTGGGGTTGAAATGATTTTTTATCAATAATCTCATAACCATTGCCTCCAAAGAAATCTTCCATATTATCAAAATAAGCATCGCCACCATAAAAATATTTAACAGTATATCCTTTTCCTTTAAAAATAGATCCTGTTGAAAATTTATTTTTATTGTCTTTGCGTTTTACTACACTTTCGGCCGGACTTGGAGGTAAGCATAAAGTAACCGCTTCCAATCCTCTCACAGTTCTGTTGCCAACAGCATAAAGATTGGTAAACTGCAAGCTCTTTTCTGCCAATGAATCTAAAAAAGGAGTGATGTGTTTTTGGTTTCCGAATTCGGTCATAAATTCTTCACTCAAGCTTTCAACGGTGATTAAAACCACATTCTTCTTTAATTCATCGCCTTCGCTTTTGACCATTCTTAGAGTACTGTTATTTGAAGTTCCTTGCATGGCTTTTTTCAATAAAGCAAATGCTTTTTTAGACGATAGGGTTTTGTAATAAGTATCAAAATCCAATTCGTTATTTTTAAAAGCTATGGCAAACTTATAGATTCCGTTGGCTTGTAATTCGTTTACAAATACGTTGTCGTTGTTGGCTTTATCTCCTAACATTGGGATAACTGTTACTGCAGTAACAAACAACACGGTATAGGCAACAGTACCTTTTATTTTATCCGTTGACTTTGGTAAGTTATCTAAAAAATACAAGCTGTTTTTAACAATCCAATAAGTAATTCCAATAGTAATGATTCCTACCGACAAAAATAAAGGCACTACCGGATAGGATTCCATGATATTCCCAATTACAGTATTGGTATAAACCAAATAGTCTACAGCGATAAAGTTATAGCGAACGCCAAACTCATTCCAAAAGAAAAATTCACTAACTGCATTTTGAACCATTACCAAAACAAAGAGGAAGATGGTTAACGAATACAATCCCAATCGTATAGATTTTCTGTATTTAGGTAAAAACAATAATAAACCAAAGCAAATGGTTTTAAGGCTAAGAAACCCGATCACAATTTCCGGTAACGAACCACCGTATTCATCTAAAATGGTATTAAAAAAAGTGAGGTATGCTAATAGCAAAATTAGCAGCCCAAAGACAATATATCCGGTAGGTGCTGCATATTTTTTATCCGATAAAAACAATAGATAAAGCCACAAAAAGATACTTCCAATACTGTATACAAAAAAATCAGACAAACCACCCCAAAAATAAATTTTCATAAGGTCAACTAACTCAAACTCCGATTGGGTTATGGGATGCAACAACAAAACGGTTCTTAAAAGTGCATTGATGACCAAAAATAAGAGAAGAAGGAGGATGAATGGAGAATATCTTTTGAAGTAGAACATAAATGGAATTTTTATGATGTTGAAACAGGTCGGAGATTAATAACCCTACAAGTGTTAAATTAAGATTTACTTAAGAAATAAAAAGGGGTAAATACTGAAGTCTAAAACAATAATTTTACATCCGGTAGGGTAGTGCCTTTTCTAAATGTTTTAGCTTAAAATTATCTCATGAAGTATACCATTCAATTTGCTATGTTACTTTTTTCATCCTTGGTTTTTTCTCAAAACTGGACTACCAATTTAGAAGAAGCCAAAACAGCTGCTACCACACAAAACAAGTCAATTGTTTTAGTGTTCTCGGGATCAGATTGGTGTGCGCCTTGTATCAAATTAGATAGGAATGTTTGGCAGTCAGAAGAATTCAAATCATATGCCACTGAAAAATTAGTGTTGCTTAGAGCCGATTTTCCTAAAAAGAAAGCCAATGTTTTACCCGAAACCTTGCAAGAATCGAATAAAGCTTTAGCTGAAAAGTACAACCCGGAAGGATATTTTCCTTTGGTAGTTGTTTTAGACGCTAAGGGTAAAGTAGTCGCCAAAAAAGGCTATGAGAACCAAAATGCTGCGAAATATATAGCTGAATTACAAGCCATAATAAAGTAATACCATGAAATCACTGCTTTATTTTTCTGTATTGTTGATTGGTCTTACTGCCAATGCCCAACTCATTCACAAAAGAAAGCTGAGTTTGCTGGGCAGTCCGTTTGAAATTACGGTAGTGACTAACGATACATTACAGGCGAATGAATACGAAGATATGGCAGTAGCCGAAGTCAAACGAATAGAAAATTTGATCTCTGATTGGATTCCGACAACTCCTTTATCGGAGATTAATAAAAATGCGGGAATCAAGCCGGTAAGAGTACCTCAAGAATTAATTGATTTAATAGAACGTTCCATAAAAATATCAAAACTCACCGATGGTGCATTTGATATCAGCTACGCCTCAATGGACAGAATTTGGAAATTTGACGGGAGTATGAAAGAAATGCCGTCACCTGAAGCCATCAAAAAATCGGTGGCCAAGGTAGGGTATCAAAACATATTGATTGATCAAGAAAACCAAACCGTGTTTCTCAAATTAGAAGGCATGAAACTGGGCATGGGTGGAATCGGACAAGGTTATATAGCCGATAAGATTAAAGCGTTGTTGTCTTCCAAAGGTTGTATCGCGGGTTTGGTTAATGTGTCCGGAGACATCAGTACTTGGGGTAAACAACCCAATGGACAGCCTTGGAAAGTGGGGATTAAAAATCCAATGAACAAAAATAAAATCTTCGCCACTTTTCCCTTAGAAGATACGGCAGTGGAAACTTCAGGAAGCTATGAAAAGTATGTTACTTTTAACGGCAAACGATACTCGCATATTATCGATACTCGCACCGGTTACCCGGCTACAGGTTTGATAAGCGTTAGTGTTTTTGCTAAAACTACCGAATTAGCCGATGCTTTAGCCACCGGAGTTTTTGTTTTAGGAAAAGAAGTAGGAATGGATTTAATCAATCAATTGCCGGGAATAGGATGTATCATGGTGGATGAAGACGGCAAAATTACTACCTCCAGAAATATAGATATTAAAAATTATCAAAATGAATAAAATAATTGGTTTATCGATTGTGCTTTTAGCCTTGTCTTCTTGCACGGCAGTGAAAGAGTACGAGAAAGAATATATCAACGATACCGAAATGAAATTATCGGCCAAAACAGCCGAACGCTATGAAGTTACTTTTCAGGTGTATCGAGAAGCGGCCGCCGGTGCCAATGGCGGAAAAACCGGTGGTGGATGCGGATGTAATTAAGATTTGAAATGAAAAAATATATATGCATATTAGCCTTACTGGGTGGTTATCGCTCTTTTTCGCAGGAGAAAGACTCTACGGCTACTTTTAAAAAGAGAGTTTTAGAAGCCACTGAAGTTGATTTTTTATTGAGTTATTACAAACAAGACGGAATTCATTCGGCTGTTTCCGGTGGTATGGGTTCTGAAAAATTAACCGATTTAGCCTCAAACATTGTAGTGAGTATTCCAATGAGTGCTGATGCTATTTTAACGGTTGATGCCGGACTCTCTGCTTATACCTCTGCGTCATCTAGTAATATTAATCCATTCAATAATAGTGGTGCATCAGGTGGGCATGATGACGATGACGACGATGATAAAGCCGGTACTACTCCTTATGGAACTCCTTGGTTGGCTTCATCAGGAGCTTCGGCACAAGACGCATTGACCAGTGTGGTGATCAATTACAGCCACAGTTCCGACGACCGAAATTTTATTTGGAACGCCGATGTGGCTTTTTCAAATGAATATGATTACACATCGATTGGTTTTGGTGGTGGTGTAGCCAAATTATTCAATCAAAAGAATACAGAGTTGAGCCTAAAAGGAAATGTCTATTTGGATCAATGGCGTCCCATTTTACCCACCGAATTACACGAGTACGATAAATACGGCAATTCATTTTTAAACAACGGATATTTTAGCGGCGTTACAGTTTATGACCAAAACGGATTGGCTTCCAACGGTTATTTGCCCTCTCAGTTTACAGAAATCAAATCGGTTAACCGAAACTCTTATTCGTTATCGTTTTCGTTTTCTCAAATTTTAACCAAGAAGTTACAAGTTTCGTTGTTTTTTGATGTGTTGCAACAACAAGGGTTATTATCCACGCCTTATCACCGAATTTATTTTGCCGACAAAGCCAATTATTACATAGGCCAAACCCAATACATTCCGGTGTATGAAAGTCCGGAAAATATTGGCGTTTACCGATTGGCAGACGACATTGAACGTTTACCGAATTCAAGATTCAAATTGCCGATAGGAGTTAGGTTGAACTATTACATTAATGAAACATTTAAGTTGCGCACTTATTATCGTTATTACACAGACAATTGGGGAATTTCGGCACACACGGCTAATCTTGAAATACCGATAAAATTGAACGACCATTTTACCGTTTATCCGATGTATCGTTATTACACCCAAACGGAGTCGAAATATTTTGCTCCTTTTGAAACGCATCTGTCTACCGATAAGTATTATACTTCCGATTATGATTTGTCTACTTTTAATTCAAATCAATATGGCATTGGCGCCACTTACTTGGATATTTTTACCAAAGCACATGTTTGGAAGTTTGGCCTTAAAAACATTGATTTCCGTTACAATCATTATGACCGAAGCGACACTTTGAGTGCCGATATTGTTTCATTAGCGTTTAAGTTTGTAATGGACAAATGATAAACGCGGTGAATTTTATTTTTCATCATTACTTCTTCAGTTATACAGCATAAAAAAAGCAATCCGGTTGGGTTGCTTTTTTAGTTTCTTAAAATTTTCTCCAGGGTTTTTCCTTTGGCCAATTCGTCAATCAATTTGTCGAGATAGCGTATTTTTTCATGAGCGGATCTTCAATATCTTCTACTCGATAACCACAAATTACGCCGGTGATTTTGGAAACATTTGGGTTTAATCTTGGGGCATTTGCGAAAAAGTCTGCAAAGCTTGTTTTTTGGTCGAGTTTTTCCTGCAAGGCTTTTGCATCGTAACCGGTTAGCCAAAAAAATACGGTTTCCAATTCTTCTTGGGTTCGACCTTTTGAAGTCACTTTTTTGATATAATGCGGATAAACACTAGCCAAAGGCATGGCAAATATTTTTTCGTTTTTCATGTTAAATAGGGTAATTGATTTTCAAAAGTAGCCAATTTATTTGATTCAGAAATGTTCCGAATTTCATTGCTTTGCAGCACTTTACTAACAAATTTAAAATTTTAAAATTATGGCATCTATCAGGCTAATTCTAAGAACGGCTCAAGTTGATCAATCCGGACACTCACCTTTGTACATTCGTCTTACAAAAGACCGAAGAACGAGTTACCTCAGTGCCGGAGTCAAACTCAAAGGAAGCGAATGGAATGGCGCAAAGCAAAAAGTCACAAAAAAGCATCCGAACAGTGTCAAAATCAATGCTTCATTATCACAAAAAATTGCCGATGCAGAAGGTCAAATTGCTGATATGGAACGTAAAATCAAAACCGTTTCCATCAGCAAACTTAAAGAAGCCATCATAGGAAAAAGGGTTCCTAACTTTTTTGAATATGCTTATGCCCACTGTGAGAAAATGAAAGGCAGCGTATCATTTGGCACCTACAGAAGCTATACTGTTTACATCAGGAAATTTCAAACTTATCTGGGAAAAAGAGAGGTTTATTTTGACGATATCACGGTCACACTTTTGAAAAATTATTTGGCTTTTATGGGCAATCAATTAAATAACGGACCTTCTACGCAACGGTATTCGGTTATGATTTTAGCCATTATTTTCAAAGATGCCATTAAAGAAGACATTATTCCTCAGCATCTGTATCCATTTGATAAACTGACGCTAAGGAAAAATGCTCAGAGGCGTTATTTTCTCAACAAAGAACAAATATATGCTTTGACAAATTTAGACCTCAAGCAAGCCAAGAGAGCCGATTTGTGGCGTGATTTATTCCTTTTTTCAACTTACGCCGGTGGTTTGAGATTCAGTGATGTGATTGAACTCAAATACGGAAACTATAATCCGAATGAACAAAGAATCAAGAAAGTGATTCGTAAAACAGGAAGATTGCATCAGTTTAAAATGGGTAAAGTAGCCTCCGATATTCTTAGTAAATATCTAAAAAATGATGCTGAACCGGATGATTATATTTTTCCAATCATCACTGATAAAAAAAGCTACAATTCCAGTGAAGAATTTAGGTATAACACTTCATCCAAAGAGAACCATTACGCCAATTTTCAACTCAACCGCATGGGGAGAATGTTAAAACTGCCATTTTCTTTATCATTTCATTTAAGCCGCCACAGTTTTGCAACCAATGCACTGAACAACGGTATGCGGATTGAGCATGTTTCTAAACTAATGGACCATCAAGACATTAGAACAACGCAGATTTATGCTAAAATTATCAACGAAGAATTGGATAAGGCCGTCGAAAATTTTATCTACTGATAAAGTCAAATTAATTTTCCCTTAAAACCCAAATGGATTGTAAAGCTACTACAGAAAAAGTAGTACCTTAGCTAGTGTAAATAGAGAAACTTTATGAAAAACCTTTTAATTGTTGAAGACGAAGAAGGAATAGTGCAATTTTTGAAACAAGGATTGGAGGAAGAAGGTTACCAAGTAACTGCTGTTACTGATGGAAAGTCGGGTTTAGAGACCTTTCTTAACGCTAAATTTGATTTGTTATTATTAGATTGGATGTTGCCTAAAATGACAGGATTAGAGTTGTGTAAAGCAGTCAGACAAACCAATACTAAAGTGCCTATATTGTTTTTAACGGCCAAAGATACGGTGCAAGAAACAGTAGAAGGTTTAAAAGCCGGTGCCAATGATTACATCAAAAAGCCTTTTAGTTTTGATGAATTGGTGGAACGCATCAAAGTGCAATTGAGAGACCAACCGGAAGAGGAAATTTTAAGATTAGGACCTATTGCAATTGACCTCCAAAAGCACCAAGTTACTGTAGATAAAAAAGAAGTTTCTTTTACCCAAAAAGAATTTGATTTGTTGCATTATTTGGTCAAAAACAAAGGAAAAGTTTGCTCGAGAGCGCAAATTATACAAGATGTTTGGGATATTCATTTTGATTATGATACGGGTGTTATCGATGTTTTTATGAACGCCATCCGAAAAAAATTGAATTTAAAAGTAGAAGAAGATTTTATTAAAACCATTCGCGGTGTTGGCTATATAGCCAATGATGAATCCTGATTATGCAACAACTTTCGTTTAAAAACAGAATAGCTTCCAATTATATTATCACTACTGCATTATTAATTTTTGTGGTGTTTTTTGCTATTTATTCTATTGTAAAATTCAGTATATACATTCGGGTTAATAATGAAATCAAAACCGAGGTAACCGAGCATTTACAAGAAATTGAAGTAATTGAAAATTGCGTTCTTCTGATTGAAGAAGAAGAGTGGAAACTCAGTCAATTTAATAAAGTAGAAGTCAGTCCGGCTTTTATCCAATTTGTTGATGAATTAGGTACTATGGTAGAAAAATCTCCCAATCTGAAACAAAAACAATTGGTTTACAAACCGGATGCACCGGTAAATGAATTATTCGATACCAAGCTGGAAAATATTTCAGTCAGACAAATTCAAGTACCACTTTACCAAGGTACTAAAATTATTGGTTATTTAATTGTAGCCATGTCGCTGGAAGATTCGGTCATGGTACTGAATAATTTGTTTAAAATTATGCTGCTGGCTTATCCTATGATTTTGTTAGTGTTGTTTCTCATCGCACGTTTTATAGCCGGAAAGAGTATAAAACCTATCAGTGCCATAATTGAAACCTCTAATGTGATTACCAAAGACAACTTAAAGTCGAGAATCCCATTGCCGCAAAACCGAGATGAGTTGTTCATTTTATCCAAAACCATCAATAATTTATTGGATAGGGTAGAGAATGCCATTGAAAGAGAAAAGCAATTTACTTCAGATGCCTCGCATGAATTGCGCACGCCATTAGCCGTAATCAAAGGAACATTGGAAGTCTTAATTCGCAAACCTCGCGATCCTGAAGAGTACAAAGAGAAAATTTCATTTTGTATCAGTGAAGTCAATCGCCTCAATCATTTGGTCGACGAATTACTGTTGTTGGCGCGTTTTGAAAATCAGCGACAAACATTAAAGTTGGAAAAAGTTTCTTTAAATGCTGTCTTTTTGGATGTTATTTCAAGAAATACAACTATCATCACCGAGAAAAAACTCAAGTGTAAGACCAGTTTCAGCAAAGATTTTTATGTGACTACTGATGCTTATTTGCTGGGCATTATTGTCAATAACATCTTAAACAATGCGGTTAAATATTCAAAACCAAATGACACTATTGCATTTGAGATTATTGAAACTCCTTCAGGAACTCTTTGCTCAATCGCCGATAACGGAATTGGTATAGCGCAAGAGGATTTGCAAAAAATATTCGATCAGTTTTACCGCTCGAAATCGAACCAACATCCGGAAATTAAAGGTACCGGTTTAGGCTTGTCTATCGTAAAAAGATTATCTTTATTATTAGAAATTGACTTGCAAATTGACAGCGAAGAACACAAAGGAACCAAAGTAATATTGAAATTTTCTAACTAAACTAAAACCTATTTTTTATGAACGAAGCACACTTGCACATGGTGGTTAATCACTTTCCCATCATCGGAACTATTTTTGGAGCCGGTATTCTCCTAACCGGACTATTTTTAAAAAACAATACCATTAAAAATGTAGCCTATGTCCTTTTTGTAATTGCAGCCATTTTTGCAGCTGTAAGTATGAGTACCGGCGAAGGTGCTGAAGAAATGGTAGAAGACATGCCAACAGTTGGCCATGATATTATTCACGAACATGAAGAAATTGCCGAAAAATTAGCTTTGGCTTTGTATGTTTTAGGCGCGTTTTCTTTGTTTGGATTGTATACAACAATTAAAAAACACAGCCAGGCTAAATTGGTCTCAATCCTAACTTTGATCATCAGTATAATTGCTATTTATTTTGCACAATTAACCGGAACTACCGGAGGCGAAATCCGACATACTGAAATCCGAGCTGATGCAGCTGCTTCTAACACTTCTTCAGAGGCAGAAAAAGAACACGAAGAGTAGTATTTGCAATAACTCACATTAAAAACCTGATGGCATTGCTGTCAGGTTTTTTATTTTTAGGTCTGTTTTTTTATTTTTTTTCTATTAAAAACCGTTCAAATCAATTATCTGCTAATTTTTTCAAAAGACTTGTCAATAATCTCACAATCGAGTATATTTACTAACTGTGAAAAATGACTTAAGCATGCAAAAAGCAGCCGAAAATGTGACCTTGGATTCATCACCTGCTAAAATTATTGAACCACAACTCAATATTATTTTAACTACTGATGAAGATGATGAACGTCCTGTTTACTTATCCGGAAATTTCAATCATTGGATAACACAAGATAAAAATTTTGAAATGGAAAAAGTTGGGCAAGGGTTGTATCATTTTAAATTCCCCGCCGATTTTAATTATCCTGAAGAACTCTTGTACAAGTTTACCCGCGGCGATTGGAGTGAAGTGGAAATTGACAAGTTCGGAAACCGAACCGAAAATCGCAGTTGCAAGCAACACAACGGAGTAAAAAAAGAGCATGTGGCCAAATGGCGACACAATTGGTTGCCTTTTAAATCCCATTTTTTACCTAAAGTCCATTTAATTTCAGAAGAGTTTGAAATTCCCCAACTCAATAAAACCCGCAGGGTTTGGGCTTTATTGCCATTTGATTACGAAACCACCACCGAAACTTATCCGGTTTTGTATTTGCAAGATGCTCAAAATCTCTTCAATGAAAAAGCCAAATACGGCAATTGGGAAATTGATAAAAAATTAGCCGTAATGGCCGAGTATAACATTGGTAAAATTATTGTCATCGCTGTAGAACATGCCGAAAAAGAGCGCATCAAAGAATACAATGTAGGCAATACCGTTTTGGGAAGCGGTGAAGGGAAAAAGTATATTCGGTTTTTAACCGAAACGCTAAAACCCTTCGTAGACGCCAATTTCAGAACTAAACCGCAACGCGAGCATACCGGTATAGGTGGAAGCTCTATGGGCGGATTGGTAAGCATTTTTTCCGGAATTATGTATCCTGAAATTTTTGGTAAACTCATGATATTTTCTCCTTCGCTTTGGGTTGTTCCTAAAATTAAACTGTCTTTTTTAGATATGGACGAACCGCAAGATACCCGGATTTATCTCTATGCCGGTGGCGATGAAAGTGCGACTATGATTGACCATGTAAAAAATTTCAGGAAACGCTTACTCAAAAAAGAAGGCTTCAGCGACAAGATGAAAGTTCGTTTGAGTATCAATACAGAAGGCAAACACAACGAAACCTATTGGAGTGATGAATTTCCAAAAGCCATAGAGTGGCTTTATTTTAGTGATAAAAACGAATAAAATGATAGCATTTCAATCCATTCCGAATCTTAATGATTTTTCCGGAACTCTTTTAATTCCAGTCTACGAAACTTACGAAAAAAGTATAATTCCCATCGAGTTTCACTTGGCTAGTGTAGCCGCTAAAGTTTTTTGTGGTAAAAAAGACAGCAGTTATGTAGTAGAAATTGCTGATTGTACACACATTTTTATCGGATTGGGTAAAGAGACCGATTATAAATCGATTAAAACCATTTTCCGCAGAATTGCCTCCAAACACAAAGACCTTTTCGGAGTGAACGTTGTATTTGCCATTCCGGAAAAATTCAGCACTCTGCAAGTTGAAGCAGCGGTATCCGGATTGGTATTGGGAACTTACAATCTGGGACATTATAAAAAAAGTGAATTGCATCCTTTTTTGGACAGTAATTTTAAGTTGCAATACTCAGCACAATCCGATGTGGCTGAGGCTATAAAAAGAGGCGTTAAAATTGCTACAGCTCAAATAGAAACCTTAAATTTAGTTGATTTACCACCTAATAAAGTCAATCCCAAATACTTGTCGGATTGGGCTGTACAAGCCGGCAAACAGTTTGGTTTTGAAGTCACCGTAATCGGCAAAGCCAAAGCTACTGAATTAGGCTTGCATTCTTTTTTGTCTGTAGGCCAAGGAAGTGCCAATGAACCACAGTTTATAATTATGGATTACCGACCTGAGTCCGGTAAAAAACATTTTGGTTTGGTGGGCAAAGGAATCACTTTTGACACCGGTGGTTTAAATATAAAAACGGCGGGTATGGTGCAAATGAAGTGTGATATGGCCGGAGCTGCTGCGATTTTAGGTGCTATGCAATTGATCGCCGACTTGCAATTGCCGTATCGGGTTACTGCCATAGTGCCGGCTTGTGAGAATTCGGTTGACGCACAATCTTTCCGACCAAGTGATGTGATTCAGAGTTATGCCGGACATTCCATTGAAGTAATCGACACAGATGCTGAAGGGCGATTGATATTGGTAGATGGTTTGTCTTATTTGATTAAAAATTATCAACCTGAAACCATAATTGACTTGGCAACATTAACCGGAAGTGTTGTTGGTACTTTAGGCTACGAATGCGCCGGATTGTTTACTAAAAACACTGATTTGTCATTAAAACTTCAAGCAGCCGGTGATGCTATAGGAGAGCGTATGTGGCCATTACCACTTTGGGATGTCTACAAATCTGATATTGAAAGTGAAATAGCCGATGTTAAAAATTACTCCGGGAAACCGGTAGCCGGTGCTATTTCTGCAGCTAAATTTTTAGAGTATTTTACCCAAGAACATTCTTCTTGGGCGCATTTAGACATAGCCGGTGTGGCTTTTGGCGACAGCGAGTTTGCCAAAACAAAGCACGCCACAGCCTATGGAGTACATTTAATTACCACCTTTATAGAAAATCAATAGCTATGGAAAGTCCAATTAAAAATTTCATCTGCATTTCCAATTATTTCAAGGGAAATGATTTTATGATTAACCTAAAAAAGCAAGGCAATAAAGTATATTTAGTTACCTCTGAAAAACTCAGAGATAAACCTTGGGCATTCGAATACATAGACGAGATTTATTTCATGCCGGGTCAAGATGTCGATTGGAATTTAGAGGAGTTATTATCCGGTGTAGCAAGTTTAATGCGCGAAAAAAAGATTGACGGCATAGTAGCACTCGACGATTTTGATGTTGAAAAGGCTGCGTATTTGCGTGAAAATTTACGTATTCCGGGCATGGGACAAACTACAGGGCGCTATTTTCGTGATAAATTGGCCATGCGAATCAGAGCCAAAGAAGCCAGCATTCCAATTCCGGCCTTTAGTCCTTTGTTTAATGACACCGAAATCAATGAATTTGCCGATACAGTTTCACCGCCATGGGTTTTAAAACCACGTTCAGAAGCTTCTGCCTCGGGGATTATGAAAGTATCTTCTAAAGAAGAACTTTGGGAAAAAATTCATGGATTAGGCGAGAATCGTATAAAATATTTGGTGGAGCAATTCAAACCCGGTGACGTCTATCACTGTGACGGACTGAATTGGCAAGGAAAAACCTTGTTTTCCATAACTTCTCAATATTTAGCCACACCAATGGAAATCTCACAAGGTGGTGGTATTTTCAGAAGTGCTACTATTCCCTACGATTCAAAAGACGACAAAGCCATCAAAAAACAGAATGAGCAAGTCTTAAAAGCTTTTGGGATGCAGCATGGCGCCAATCATACGGAGTTTATAAAATGTAATGATGATGGTAAAATATACTTTTTAGAAACGGCTTCCAGAGTAGGCGGTGCCCATTTGGCCGAAATGGTCGAAGCAGCCAGCGGCATTAATTTATGGGGCGAATGGGCAAAAATTGAAAATGCTTTAGTAAAAAACAAAGCCTACCAACTACCTGAAGTTAAAAAAGAATACGCAGGAATAGTGTTGACTTTATCAAAATTTGAACATCCAGATTTGTCCGAGTTTAACGATAATGAAGTGTGTTTTAGAGTACCTTTAGACTATCATGCGGGATTGATTGTTAAAAGCCAAAGTCATATTAGAGTGCGAGAACTATTAGATAATTATGCCCAACGATTAATTAAAGATTATGCTACTGTAGCCCAACAAGAAGCTGTTAAAAAGCTGCATTAATGCAAGTATTTTGGTTGTATTTCGACTGGCAAAATTACAAATGAAGTTCAAGTTAAAAAGTTATGGCAAAGAAGACTTATTCAAAATACAACTTTCACTCTCATACTTTTTGTATCTGGAAAGAGGTGCCTTTTGCTGATATCAAAGATTTAAAAATTAATTATACCAGTCAGTCCGGTAGCCAATATATCTTTTCTCCAGAGGGTTTGTTTCGCATTTCAAATCATTGGGGAAGAGTGGCCAATTGTCATTGGAGACTTATTCCTTTAAATGAGTTTAAAAGTCAAAGTACGACCGTTGGTTTTGCTAATTGGAGTGATTTTTATTCTAATGATGATGCTTCTAAATTGTTTTTTATTCAAGTGGATTGGGATTTAAAAGAGGTTAATTTTTACCATAAAGACTCCGCTCAAAAAGAAAAAGTGATCTTGCGGAATGCAAAAGATACCGCTAAAAACATCAGAACTATAAAGGAAGTGATGTTGCAAACGGATTGGGCAAAATATCTAATTTATACAGATTTGGAAGTTTTACGTAAAGAAGTAATTACTGCTTTAATAACCACTAACAAAAGCTTTGTTGAAGTTAAAAAGGCTTATTTGGGTTAATCTTTTTCAAACAAACCAATGGTTCCGCCCACCCAATCTTTGTCTTTGTTGAATTTAACACCGATCATTTCACCGCGGCTCAAACGGACTAAATTGGTGACCAATGTAGGGGAAGCAGCTTCCTTTTTCCATACGGCTAACAAACGCACTTCGGCTTTAACTTTACCATCAGGCGATTGGATGATGGGTTTGTAATTTACTTTCTTTTGAAGAATATACAAATCTTTTTCCTTGACTGCTTCAATATCCTCTGGCTTTACGTGGAAAATGACACCACTTCCTGAGAACGAAAACAGCGGTTTTAAAACATAATTTTCCAAATCTTTCGGGATTTCTTTTAAATCAGAAAGCAAAGTGGTTTCGATAAAATACTTGCCTTTTAAGTAGGGCAAAATAAACTTACTGATTCTGAAAAACCAATTTGGATGACCTGCCCATTCCACTTCATACGGTTTTGAAAAGTCAAAATGCAATTGTAAATCTGTTCGCAAATCCAGTTCGTCAAAAATAACCCTATTGTAAATTCGTTTTACTTGTATTTCTTTGCCCAATTTGTTTTTATACCACAACAGATTTCCTTTTTCATATAATTCGGTTACACAAACTATAGGAATTCCTAAATCCTTGTTACAATAATAAAAATCAATCTTGGTGTTTTGCTTTTCAGGTTCAATTTCTAAAAGTATTACGTTTTCTTTTGGAAATGCATTACAGATAACTTCTTCTATTAGTTTTAAATAACTTTCTGCATTCAATCCGTTAAAAAAAGGCGTTAACTCAGACAAAAAAGGGTAGTGGTTGACAAATTTTTGTGACAAATGATTCTGAAAATTGAATAAAGAAGGAAAGCCTTGTACTTCAATCAGCTTTGGAACTATTTCACCATCTTCTTCACAAATCCCGAAATCGATTGCCAAAAAAGTAGTATGTCGGTCTTCATTTGGAACTTTTCTATTTAACTCTAAAGCTCTGTTTGTTATTGATTTAAACTCGCTGTTTTGAATAAAAGTAATAACTTCTTGACAGCCTTCTATTAACTGCTTTTTTAAGGAATTCGGAATAAAAAAAGGGGTTTCTCCAATGCGAAAAGTTACTTTGTAATTAAAATCAGCATTAATGTCTTCCTGCATGGCCTCGTATTTTGCCACAGTGAAGTTTTCATTAAAAAGTTGGCGATAGTTAGGATTCATGTCACGGAATTATAAAAGTTCTCAGTCGGTTTTAATTGGATATCGACTTTCGGTGTTTCAACAAGTCATTAATAGCGATTCGCAAGAAGTTGGGAATGATGGTTTCATTGGTTTTGTATATTTTCTCTTCATCCAGCAAATCTTCCAACATGTTACGAAACTTGGTTTTGCCTTTCATGGCAATGATGTTATCTCGCTTTTCTTTGTTTCTTAAATTGGCTACAAAACTCATAGCGTCTGCTTCGGGATGGAATTGCAGTCCGACAAATTCATCTGAAAAGCGAACACCCATAATAGCGCGTTCGTATTCTACATGGTTTCTGATTTTTTCCAGAGCAATAATCATAGCTCCTTTTTTTCTGAAAATACTCAATTTAGGTTGCACTACTTGATAATCTCTACTGTCAATAGCGTAAAAAGGATTGCTCAAACCGTCTAAAATGGGTTCGTTGGTTCCGGCTTCTGTTTTGTGTATGGTCATGACACCGAAAGAAGTAGATTTGCGTTTGTTGATAGTGGCCAATCCGAAATGATGACAGGCCATTTGAAAAGAATGGCAAATAAACAACATGTGTTTTTTAACTTTTTGCTCTTTATTCCATTGCCAAAGTTCATCAATAAAAGTATACCATTTTAAATCCCAACCTTCTCCTTCTAAAGGATTTCCCGGACCACCGGTAGAAATATAGATGTCAAATTTGTTGATGGCCGGAAACTCTGATTTTCCTCGAACATCAAATATTTGGAAAGTAACAATTTGATTAAAACGATTTATAATATCAATGATACAACGCATTCCTTGGTTAGGTTCTCCGTTGTACATGTCTAAAACCGCTATGCGAATAGGATGGCTCATATTTTAAAAATTGATGCGGCAAAGATAAAGGTTATGCATTGGATTAGCTAGTGTAAGGCAGACACTTTGCACAACATTCAGCCTTAAAGTCCTTTAGTAAATTCACCTGTAATCATGTCTACCACTTTGGTAAGGTCGTGTGTGTGATTGAAAACGGCTAACTGTTTGTCAGCTCCGGTACCTTCTTTTAATATAGTATGTACATAATTAATTTCGTCACGACTGCCTAATTCGTCTACTACATCATCAATAAAATCGAGTAATTCCAGAATCAAACTTTGGGTATTGACTTCTTGTTGCAATCCAAAATCAATCATATTACCTTCAATTCCGTATCGAGCAGCCCTGAATTTATTTTCTTTAATCAAAGCAATTCTGTAAATATTAAAGCTAGTATTGGCCATAGTCAGTTTGTACAATTTGGCCACTACCGCTTGAATAATCGCAACGATGCATATTGCTTCGTCAACAGTTAAGCTCATATCGGTGATTCTAAATTCGATAGTATCGTAAAACGGATGCAAACGTAAATCCCACCAAATTTTCTTCGGATTGTCGATACATTTGGTTTTGACTAGAGTTTCTAAATAATTATCGTATGATTGCACACTGTCAAAATACTCGGGTAAACCGGTTCTTGGAAATTTATCAAAAACTTTGGTTCGGAAGGATTTGTAACCGGTGTTTCTTCCTTCCCAAAAGGGTGAATTGGTTGATAAGGCAAAAATATGAGGTAAAAAATAAGTGGCTTGGTTCATCAGTTGTAAACCAATTTCCCGATTCTCTATCCCTACATGGCAATGCATCCCGAAAATTAAGTTGGACCGAGCGGCATCCTGCAATTCGTTAACGATATGATGGTATCGGGGATCATCTGTAATGGGTTGGTCTTGCCAGCGTGAAAATGGGTGAGTACCTGCACCGCCAACTACTAAATTTTGTTTGGCGGCAAGTTCTACAATTTTACTGCGCAAGAACTTGATTTCGGACTTGGCTTCTTTGATGTTTTTGCAAATATTGGTTCCTACTTCTACTACTGATTGGTGCATTTCGGCTTTAACTTGCTCATTCAGAATAATCTTAGCGCCGTCTACAATTTTTGACAAGTGCGAACGCAAATCACGAGTTTCGGGGTCGATTATTTGGTATTCTTCTTCAACGCCTAAGGTAAATATTGGTAATTTCTTTGTCATATACTTTAGTTTCAGCTTTCAGGTTTCAAGTTGTTGTAAAACTGATCCAACTTCAAACTTGAAACAATTCGTTACTTCGTTGCCTCTTTGATGAAATTTCCCCATGTAAGGTTGACTTTTCCCGGTTTTTGCTTTTTGGCAAAAGCGATAGCCATTTTCGCAGCTTCCTCAACTACCCATTCAAAATTTTCAGCCCCTACAGAGGTATATTCTGCGTCGGGTGCGGGATTTCCGAAATCAATAGCATAGGGTATGCCATCGCGAACAGCAAACTCAACCGTATTGAAGTCATAGCCTAAGCCTTGACACAGTCGAAGGGTATAGTCTTTTATGGTAGCCATCAGTTTTTTATCCATATTTGGGTTTTCTACCACATAGCGCAAGTGGTGTGGATTTCTGGGTTCGTAAGGCATAATACGAACACTTTTTCCTCCCAAACAATAAACGCGATAGTAATCTTGGAAAACAATTTCTTCTTGCAATAACATAACCAATTGACCGGTTTCACGGTGTTTTTCAAAAAATTCTTCTTTATTTTCCAAACGATACACATTTTTCCAACCTCCACCGGCATAAGGTTTCATATAAGCCGGAAATCCTACATATTCAAAGATACCTTCCCAATCCATAGGGTATTTGAGGTTTCTGAATGATTTTGAGGTTGTATCAGTTGGATG
This sequence comes from Flavobacterium sp., assembly GCF_044373165.1. GTDB lineage: Bacteria > Bacteroidota > Bacteroidia > Flavobacteriales > Flavobacteriaceae > Flavobacterium. The sequence goes on along the minus strand of NZ_JBILQL010000006.1, from coordinate 20,120 downwards.
CTCGGCCGATGGAAGTATAACCGTTTTAGGCAGTGGAACACCCAAAGTATCAGCCAAACAATTGTTGAAAAATTTATCATCGGCACTCCACCAAAACGGGTTGTTGATTACATTGGTACCGGTTAAGGCAGCATTCTTTAAAAAGGCACGATAAAAGGGAACGTCTTGTGAGATTCTGTCAATAATAACAGCATATTCACCACCTTTGTTTTGTACCACTTTATCAATTGATACAGCTTCTGCAATAATCCCTTTTTCATTTTTTGCGTTTACCCTTTCGATAAAAGCATAAGGAAATGTATCTTCCATTCCGAATAAAATTCCAATCTTTTTCATCTCTACTTATTTTATGATTCTGTTTCTATTTTGCTTAATAAAACTTAATTCTGGACAAATAATGCGGAAACATTTCGCGCCATACGGGCCAATCGTGCTCTCGATCTTGTCTGATATCCAACCAATGCGGAATGTTTCTTTGGGAAAGTATTTTACTGAGTTTTAAATTAGCATCAAAGCAAATATCCCAATTTGAGGTTCCCAGTATAATATCCATGTTCCACAATTCTCCATCGTTTAAGCCGTGAAGATAATCTTCGGGACTATTGTAAAATACATTGTCATCCCAATGATCATCCATAAAACTTTTGATGGAAAACGCACCGCTTAATGAAAACATATGACTAACATAACCGGGATGTTTGAAAGCAAAATTAGCGGCATGATAGCCTCCAAAGCTGCAACCTGCGACTGCCACTTTACCGGAATAGGTGTTGTTTTTGACTTTCTCTACAATTTCATGACAAATCATTTTATCATACCAGACATGATTTTGTATGCGATGCATCGGATGAATGCTCTTGTTGTAAAAGCTGTGTTTGTCGATACTATCCGGACAAAATATTTGCACGAGACCTTGCTCTATGTACCAACGGGCACTTTCAATTAGGCCCTGGTCTCTGTTTTCATGAAAGCTTCCCATTGAGGTAGGGAAGAGTATAATAGGATAGCCGGCATGACCAAAGACCAGCATTTCTATTTCACGACTTAAATTAGGTGAATACCATTTAAAATACTCCTCTTTCATAATCTTCTTTCTTTTAACAATTATAATGAAAAATCCATTGAATAATCTGCAAAACTTTGAATCTAATCAATAATTATGATATCATTTTTATTGATTATTAGTTTTTGAAAATTCTCTAAAAAAAGAAAGAAATACAAATACAGAATTTAATTATCTTTAAGATAACCCAAAGTGAAACATTGGGTTTGGCTGTCAAACAGTAGTTAAAATGACTAAACTGTTACCGTAAATGATCCATTTAGGGAGTTATATCAATCAATTGAATTTGATTTTTCAACCTTTCAATTAGCATATTCATCATGCGTTTGTTCAAATTAGAGGAATTTTGAATGTATTCCGCATACTCTTCTAAAGTAAAAAAGGCAATTACCATTCCTTTGAGAGAATTCCTGAATTTAATATCTCTTTGAATAACGTTTTCGATATAGGCCAATTTTTTTTCAGGATTCAAGCTAAAAAAAACATTTTTTTGTTTGACCGCGTAATTGATAAAAACCTGAACAAACAAGTCATTTTGCAATTTTAAAATAGGGCGTAGGGTTCGGTTTTGAAAAACTTCTTCAATAGAAGATTGTTGGTTGATGGTTCCTAAAATTTCCCCTCTTAACTCAAGAACAGTGTTGTCTCTGGCTTCCATAGGTAGTTTGTTAAAGTTTCAAATTACAGACAAAAAAACTTAACCCCTAATAGCGTTGTATGTGCTGTGCTATTAATACTTTAAATGTATAAAAAAACCTCTGTCGGAAAACAGAGGTTTTTTATAGTTATTAATAATCTATTGTTAATTAGTTATTTTGAAAACTACCTTACGAACTAAACGCTTGGCGTATTCAGAATTTTTATCTACTGAATTGTCAATTCCGTTTCCTTTGATATTTAATCTTGACGGACTGATACCGGCTTTAGTCAAGATAATTTTAACGTTTTCAGCACGGTCAGCAGAAAGTTTATTATTGTAAGCTGAACTTCCGATTTCATCGGCATAACCAACAATTTCAACAGATTTACCAGGATTGTTTTTCAAGTAATTCAAGATAAATCCGATGTTATCAGAAGAAGCAGGTGTTGGCATAGAACGATTAGAATCAAAATAAGCAGCAACATAACCATCATTAATTAATTGCTCAATCATACCTTGAGTAATGACACTGTTGTTATTGTTATTATTGTTGGTGATAGTATTGTCTATGTATTTTTCCAGTTCATCTGGAACACCATTGGTGTTTTTATCAATCATTCTTCCTTTAGTATCTACTGCAACTCCGGCAATTGAATTGTTTTCAACATCTAAATAATCCGGCACACCATCTTTATCAGTATCATTCATCAAGGTTTCAATTTCACCAATTCTACTGTTCAATTCTTTCATTTCTTTATCTTTCTTATCTTGGATAATTGCCCAATCGCCATGGATTTTTTCATTGCCGAATGAATAAGAAATTCCTAAAGAGGTCACGACCATTTGCCCTGATAAGTTATTAGTGTCTTCAGCATAAGAGCCATCCCAATTGAAATGTTGTCTGTAGTTGTTTAACACACTAAAATCACCAAAAATCGCTAATGAATTGGTAATTCTGAATTGAGGAGAGAAACCTACAACCAAACCTCCATTAAATTCTGTAATGTTGTAATTTTGATCTGCGGCTACAATATTTTTTGTTTTAGAAGTCATTCTTGACAATTGAAGACCACCGTGCAATAATAATCCGAAACGACCGGCTGCCTCTTCGATATTAAACAAACGAATAGCATTTACAACTCCCTGAAATCCCATGCGGTATTGCACCATTTTAAAATCTAAACTACCGCTACCGGGTTGGTTGTTGAATTCTTCATAGTTCAAATCGGCTTTAACCCCAAATTTTGGACTAATCATGTAACGACCTGCAACGCCAAAACTGTTGGCTTGTAATCTTCCGAAGAATTTTTCAGGGTTACTGGAATAATAACCATCAGCATATGGTCTAACTCCTTTACCTTGACCCACAGAAACTTCAATAGACCATTTGTTGTAACTGTCTCCAAGAACTCCTGTAGTGTCAACCGCAACCTGAGCAACGGTAGAAAAAACAGATAAAAATGCAAGTAATAATAGTAGGCCTTTTTTCATATTTAAAATATTAGTGTACTAAATAAATGTTAAAAACAATGCAAATATAGACGTTTACAATTAATAATCAACTTTTTTGCATATTAAAAAAGGCTTGTTTTCAGGAGTGTAATTATAATTTACGCTATGAAAACGATTTCGGTTAAGGATATATTAAATAGGTATTTTGAAGTGATATATAATGTAATTTTGATTAAAAATAAAAAGACAAATGAGATTTCACACCAGAAAATGGGTTAAACCCGAAGATTTAAATCCAAACAGCACTTTATTCGGCGGTCGATTGTTGGCTTGGATTGATGAGGAATTGGCTTTGTATTCCATTATTCAATTGGAAAACCCAAAAATAGTGACCAAGCACATGTCGGAAATCAATTTCAGAAGTTCAGCCAAACAAGGCGATATAGTTGAAATTGGAATTGATGTTGTGAAGTTTGGTAAGTCTTCCATAACATTAACTTGTCAAGTAAGAAATATGATGACTCGTGAAATCATCATTACGATTGATACCATTACTATGGTTAGTCTGGGAATTGACGGAAAACCAAAACCTCACGGTAAAACACAAATTGAATATGTACAAGACCGACTGTAAGGAGCTAGTCTACAAAGTCACTTTTCCCTGATGGCATTTCATATACTTCTAAATCAAAATATGGTATAGAAGCGAAGATGTGGTCAAATATATCCGCCATAATGTATTCATAGTTTTCAAACCTTTTGTCGTTTGAAAAGGTGTAAATTTCCAGCGGTATGCCTTGTGGTGTTGGCTGTAGCTGACGACAAAGTAATATCATATCTTTATTCAAACCCGGATACTGACTCAAATATTGGGTAATGTATTTTCGAAACAGCCCGAAATTTGTCATATTTCTACCGTTAATCAACAAACTTTTATCGATTTCATGAGTAGTGTTGAACTTGTTGATTTCTGATTGTCGGTGATCAATATACTTGGTGATCAATTGAATTTTTTTCAATTCCTGCAATTCCGTTTCTTTCAAAAAACGAATACTTTGGGCTTTAATCAGAATGTGCCTTTTAATTCTTCTTCCTTGAGAATCTAACATACCGCGCCAGTTTCTGAAGGAATCAGAAATCAAGCTGTAGGTTGGAATAGTGGTGGTAGTATTGTCGAAATTGCGCACTTTAACCGTGGCCAAATTGATCTCAATAACATCACCATCAGCACCAAACTTGTCAAATGTTATCCAATCGCCAATCCGAACCATGTCATTTAAAGATACTTGTACACTGGCGACAAACCCTAAAATAGTATCTCTGAAAATCAAAATGATAATCGCCGAAACCGCTCCGAATGTTCCCAACATAGCATTAGTACTAATGTCGAATATCTTGGAAACAATTATGATAAACCCAAAAATCCAGAGTACAATCATAATGACCTGAATATAACTGTCTATGGGTTTATCACTGAAAGACGGATTGGTTTTTAAGTGATCACGAAATGCATGTAAAATGGTTTTAATAATCCACAAACTCAAAAGAACGATATAAATGGCAATCAGTTTTCCGAAAATCCCTTCCCAATACACAAAGTTTTGCAGTATAATCGGAACCGATTTGTATACAAACAACAGCGGAATTAAATGCGAAATGTATTTAGCCGTTTTGTTGGAAACCAATAAATCGTCGAATCTTGTTTTGGTTCTTCGGGCAATGATAATTAATGCTCTAACCAACACATATCTGAAAACCGTAAAAATGAGATAAGCTATAATGGTTAAAACAATAATATTAATAGTCAAGCTCAAATAGGACGATAAAGTTTCGCCAAAGTCCCATTTTTTGAACATCGGATAACTCCAGCTGAATATTTTGGCAACAATTTTATGCATTTTTCACATATTTTTTCTCTACATAAAAAGTAGCAAAAGGCAGTAGAGAAGCCAACTGAACAATTATAAAATCTTTAAAACTCCATTTTTGTTCCTTGCGAATTAGTAGCGCCAGAAGCACATAACCTATAAACAACACACCATGTGCCATCCCAACCGGAAACAGCAAGGTTTTGTATAAAGTTAAATTGTTTGGTTTAATAACTAACATATTGAAGAATAAAACCAAATAGGAAATCCCTTCGGCGATGGCAACGAACTTGAAAAATTTTGTCATGATTATTAGCAATTTGCCACAAAATTAAGTAATAACATTTTAAACCACCTAAAAAGAGGTTACTTTTGTTTTTTTACCGATTATGAGCAAAAGAGATTTAAAAAAATATTTAGGTGAATTGTCAAAATCCCAACTCGAAGAACAACTCTTGGAGTTATATGACAAGTTTACAGATGTAAAAGTGTATTACGATTTTGTCTTCAATCCAAATGAAGAAAAATTGATTCGCGAGGCCAAAATCAAAATCTCCAACGAATACTTTCCGGTGAAAGGTAAAAAACCGAAAATGAGACGTTCAGTGGCTCAAAAGTTCATCAAACACTTTAAAACGCTTGGTGTTGATGTTTTCTTGGTAGCCGATTTAATGTTGTATAATATCGAAATCGCTCAAGCTTTATCAGCAGAAAAGACCATCAAACAAGTTATGTTTTACAAAAGCATGTTTATATCTTTCCATCAAGTTGTGGCTTATTTAATTGAACACAGCATTTTAAATGAGTTTTACGATAGAGTAGTGGCTGTTAAAGAAGAAGCCGTCAATCAAAATTGGTTCAATCAATATGACTTTACAGCAGTTACAGAGCGGTTCTAATATTAAGTTTTAGTTATTTCCATTTTAAATGATGCGATAACTCTTTTTTAGCTGTACTTTTGCAAAATTGTACAAATCGCTATGTCTCAAAAAGATTTTAAGGTTGAAATAGAAGATAAAAAGGAGCTTTACGACTACCAGAAGGGCGATATTGACAAAATTTTCGAGCGCTTAGATAATGCTCCAAGCAATTATCATTTGCTTTATCAATTGCCGACCGGTGGTGGCAAAACCGTAATCTTTTCTGAAATTGTGCGTCGGTATTTATCCAAACACAACAAAAAGGTAGTGGTGCTTACCCATCGTATTGAGCTTTGCAAACAAACTTCTAAAATGCTCAAAGGTTTTGAGGTAAAAAACAAAATCATCAACAGCAATATTAAAGAATTACCTGATCAAGACGAATATTCTTGCTTCGTCGCTATGGTTGAAACCCTTAAAAACCGATTAAACGACGAAAAATTGATGATTGACAATGTCGGTTTAGTCATTATTGATGAAGCACATTACAATTCATTTCGAAAACTTTTCAGCCAGTTCAAAAAATCTTTTATTTTAGGGGTTACTGCAACACCTTTAAGTTCAAATATTAAATTGCCGATGCATCAAAATTATGATGAGCTTATTGTTGGTGATACTATACAATCGTTGATTGACAACGGCTTTTTGGCAAAAGCAACAACCTACAGCTATGACGTTGGACTAACTTCTTTAAAAGTAGGCGTTAACGGAGATTATACGGTTAAATCTTCAGATGATTTGTATATGAATATGGTGATGCAAGAAAAATTATTGCATGCCTATACTGAAAAATCATTTGGGAAAAAGACTTTAATTTTTAATAACGGAATCAATACTTCCTTATATGTTTATGATACTTTTAAGGAAGCGGGATTTACCATCAGGCACCTTGATAATACCACTTCAACTGAGGACAGAAAAGAAATTTTGCAGTGGTTTAAGAAAACACCTGATGCAATACTGACCTCTGTTGGTATTTTAACCACCGGATTTGATGAGCCTACCGTAGAAAGTATCATTTTAAATCGCGCCACAAAATCGCTGACACTTTACTTTCAAATGATTGGTAGAGGTTCTCGAAAATTACCCAATAAAAATGAATTTACTGTAATCGATTTAGGAAACAATGCTTTGCGTTTCGGTTTGTGGAACGATCCGGTCGATTGGCAACATATTTTTAAATCGCCCGAATATTATTTGGAAAGCCTGCGTGACGATACCGAAATAGAATTCAATTTCAAATACACCATGCCGGATGCTATTCGCAAGATGTTTGCCAAAACAGCAGTTGTAACTATGGACATTGAAGAAGAGTTTAAGAAAGTTACAGCTCTTAATTTGCGTTCTAAAGAAGTTATAGATCGTTCTATTACTCAACATGCTGTAATGTGTGTGGATAACGCAGAAGATTTATACAACGCTAAATTGTTGTCAAAACTTTTAGCGGATGATATTGAAAGTCGGGTAAAGCGTTACGTTAATTGTTTGGGTAAAACCAGCAAAAATTATCGTGAATGGTTGATTGAAGATTATAAAACCAAACTTAGTTTAGCGATTGGCAAACGATATAGAGAATTATATTTGCAATAATCTAATTTAATTAAGTGTATATAAGTTGTTATATTACAATATTTTAAGATAAAAATTTGTTGTTTCATTTCACCATCACATTTTAAACTATAATTTATATTATGTAAAATAGAATGTTAAAGAAAAGCAATACAATTCTTCATTGATTTAGTTTTCAAATGTTTTTAACAATTGCCCTATCATGCCAAAAGCTTTAGTATTTTTGTTTAGGTTTTCTGCTATTAATACATAAAAAAAATGAGTAATTCTGTTGCTGAAAATATTGCCAATTTTTTAAAAGACTATCCGCCTTTTAATTATTTGCGTCACGACGAACTAATTCAAGTGGCCACCAGTATTAGCGTTGTTAGTTTAGACAAGCACAAAACCTTATTCAAAATTGACGATAAATTGCACGATAGTTTTTATGTGGTTGCTTCCGGCGTTGTCAATCTGGCTGTTATTGCAGATGCTGAAGAAACTTTACTCAATAAATGTTATGCCGGAGATGTTTTCGGCTTACGACCCTTTTTTGCCAAAAACAATTACATGATGACGGCAAAAGCACGTGAAGACAGTATTGTTTACGCCATTCCTATTGCTGTTTTCAAACCTTTTGTAGCGCAAAATCCACAAGTGCTCGATTTTTTATTGGAAAGTTTTGCGACCAATACCAGAAATCCATTTGATAAAGAAAATCGTGGAAAACTTATTACTGATAACGTTTACACTGAAAATCAATCCAATGAAATTCAGTATTTTCAATCTTTAACATACAATAAAACGCCGTTAAAAATTACTGGAACTATGGTAGTTAAAGATGTGGCACAACTAATGACTGAAAACCTCATAGATAGTGCTGTAATCATTAATCAAAATTGCCCTATCGGCATAGTAACCGATACTGATTTCAGAACAAAAATCGCAAACGGTCGGTTCCCTATTACAACGGCAGTCGACAAAATAATGTCGGCTCCTGTCATCACTGTTCCCGAAAATGTTTCGGTGGCGGAAGCGCAATTACTATTGCTAAAATACAATGTTAGTCATTTGTGTGTGACTGTTGATGGTTCTGATAAATCGGAAGTGAAAGGTATTATTTCCGAACACGATCTAATTGTTGCTCAAGCCAATAATCCGGGTGTTCTAATCAAAGAAATCAAACGCTCACTATCACCTAAAGAACTAAAATTAGTTCGTGAAAAATTAACCGACTTAATCCAAAGTTCAATTGCTAAGAATATTCCTTTGCCGCATATTTATAATATAACGGGAGAAATTATTACAGCTATCATCAAACGCTCGGTAGAATTAGCTATTTTGGATTTGGGTTCTCCTCCATCAAGATTTGCATGGCTTAGTATTGGAAGTCAAGGTAGAAAAGAACAGTTGCTGCTAACTGACCAAGACAGTATCCTGATTTTTGAAGATGTAGCACCGGAAAAATACCGTGACGTAAAAGACTATTTCTTGAAATTATCCAAAAGAACCACTGCCATTTTAGAAAAAGTCGGCTACCAATATTGTCCAAACGGTCACATGGCCAGCAATATGCTTTGGTGTAAATCTATGGGTGATTGGATCAAACAGTACAACAATTGGATGAAAATGCCCGGTGAAAAATCAAACGATATCAGCAGTATATTTTTTGATTATGAAATAGCCTTTGGTGAAGGAAAAATTGAAGACACTATTTCCGATTTAATTGCCGGCAACACTAAAAACAATGCCCTTTTCTTTGATTATTTGGGAAATGATGCTTTGCGTAAAAATCCGCCATTGAATTTTTTCAAAAAATTTAATGTTGAAGAAGAAGGAGAACATAAAGGCAAATTTGATATCAAAAGTAAAGGAATAATGCCTCTGGTTGATGGTGCTCGTCTTTTTGCTTTGAGTTTGAATTTACGCGGTATTAACAATACATATTCTCGATTCAAACAATTGGCTCTGGTTGATCCTAAGTTTTCTGAGATTTACTTGAATTGCGCCGATGCTTTCTTAATTTTGTCAAAGTTCAGAACTCTGGAAGGTTTAAAAACTGACAGTTCCGGTGATTTTATTGCCATTGAAGAACTAAGTAAAGTTGAACGTGAACGCCTCAAAAATGCTTTATCTCCTATGAGAGATTTGGAAGAACTGATTAAAGATAAATTTCAATTAACACAATTCTCATAATATGCTGGATTGGATTAAAAATATCAATAAGGAATATCCCGATTTTTGGAAAGCATATTTGGCTAAATTCGAGACCAAATCCAACCGCTATGTAATATTAAGCACTGAAACTACCGGTTTAAACCCTAAAAAAGATGTCATTTTATCCTTCGGTGCTTTCGGAGTTGTGAATGATGTTATTAAAATCGGGGACAATTTTGAAGTAGTCATATTGCAATATAAATATCTTCATGATAACGGCTTACCTAACGAGTTTTTAATCGAAAGTAAACTGCCTAAACTTGCCGAACCGCAAGCCATTCAGGCATTAGTAGAGTATATAGGCAATTCGATTTTGGTTGGTCATCGCATTCATTTTGATATTGAGCTCATCAATGAGGCTTTGGAAAAAATGTCGTGCAGCAAACTAAAAAATGAAGCGCTTGATATCGAAATTATGCATCAAAAATATCTGGATGTTACCAATAAATCATTTTCTATTGATGATATGATTAAACATTATAAATTACCATTAAGTGAAAAAAATTCGGCTTCCGATGACGCTTATGCCATTGGATTATTGTTTTTAAAACTAAAAAATTTATTAGGATTCAAATAAAAAACCCGGTTTAGAGCCGGGTTTTTCGTGATCTGTCAAAATCAAACAAAACAATAATCAAACTATTTTCTTATAAACATGTTGGTGTAATATTTTCTTCCGTTTTCCGGATTAATGCTAACTGATATTCCTAAGTGTGTGTAATCACCTTCAATGTTGGCTTTGTGTGATGGGCTGTTTAACCAAGCACTCATAGCACTCTCAGCAGTTTGATAGTTGTAAGCAATGTTCTCACCTACTTTTTCAGCATCCAGTACACGTACCAGATTGTCTGAACGTTGTTGAAAGTAATCGTGATTTACTACATTGTTATCAATCATGTAATAGTTGTGCTCTTGCGATTTGTAAGAGATGTGATTGATAACAGTTAAAGGCGATAATCCTTTGCTTTGACGATAGTTGTTAATTAGTACAACTAATTTTGATTCCGTTTCGTTGTAATTGTAGGAAGTTACAACTTGTTTGTCTTCAGCGCTTACTTCTGAGGAGTCAGAAGAACAAGATACCATAGTGAACACGATTGCTAACGGCAACAATGCTCTAAACATTTTTGCTTTCATAGTAGTAGGTTAAGTTTTTAATAAAGTAGATGTGGGGCAAACACTTTATTGATTAATAATGACAGAACGTATTGTTTGATTTGGTTAGACAATATTAGCTAAATCATCGTTTAAAACACAAATAAAATCGATGAAATACCTAAAATTGTAATTATTATAAGATATTTTCCTACTTATAAGCAGTTCGTCGATGTTTTTAAAGCATAAAAAAACCACTCGATTTGAGTGGTTATAATTTTACAAATGTTTTTACTAAGCCGATTTAAAAATTCTATTAATCGGTATTGAGTGACCTTGTTTGAGAATAACTCTTTGATCTGTGACAGCCCAAACAGTGGTTTCAACGACTTTTTTGGATTGGTTGTCTTCAAAATAAATCCTGATTTTGGAATGTTCCAAATTGCCTAGCGCCAAAGCCCTGTCTAAGTCGAACAGGCGTTGCTCAATTTCTTCGTGATTTTCTAAAACATCGTTTTGCGGAAAAGTAAGAAGCGGAATGTTTTCTTTCGAAATGACTTCAAAATTTGGTTTCATAGTACTAATTTTAAGTTAAGAAATAGATTTATGGGTAGAATAAAATTAATAAAATATATTTGCCTGACAAGAAATCAGCAAAAAAAACTATACTAAAATTGACTACAACTATCTCAAATTCAAATATTTCAGCAACAATTAATTCAACTGGTGCCGAACTCATCTCGCTCCAACATAAACATACCGAAAGAGAATATATTTGGGAAGGAAACCCCGAATTTTGGGGCAAGCACTCTCCTATTCTATTTCCTATTGTTGGTACTTTGAAGAACAACTCATACCATTATAATAACCAAAATTATTATCTGCCACGACACGGCTTTGCAAGAGACTTTGAATTCAAAATTATTGAACTACAATCCGATAAAGTAATTTTTTCTTTACAAGAAAGTCAGGAAACCTTAAAGCTTTTTCCGTTTAAATTTGAATTGCAACTTATTTATTCTCTGAATGAAAATGAACTCGTAGTAACATATATAGTTAAAAACAACAACAATACAACCATGCCGTATTGTATTGGAGGTCATCCTGCTTTTGCTTTGAAAAACCCTTTTTCTCAATATAGTCTGCATTTTGAAAGTGACGAAAGCCTACTCTGTTACAGTTTGCAAAGCGACTTGCTTACAAACAATACAAACATCCTATCACTTCAAAATAAGGTATTGCCACTAACCTACTCTTTATTCGAAAAAGATGCTTTGGTTTTTAAAAAGATGGTTTCTAAACAAATTCAACTTTTAGAAAACCACAAACCTATCCTGAATTTCAAATTCAATGATTTCCTGAATTTTGGTATTTGGACAAAAGTTGGCGCACCATTCGTTTGCCTCGAACCTTGGTTGGGTTATGCAGATACTGTCAATGCCAACGGAAACATTCTGGAAAAAGAAGGAATTCAATTGTTGCAAAGTAATACCAATAAAGAATTGTGTTTTAGCATAGAAATTCTATAAATTTACCGAAACGATTTTATGCTAACCATCAATTTTCATCCTTTTCAAAACCTTGAAACCGAACGGTTGTTATTGCGTCGAATTGACCAAAATGACGTCGAAGGAGTTTTAGCGCTTCGCGGTAATCCAGATATCATGAAATATATTCCCAGACCTTTGGCCAAAACCAAAGAGGAAGCTTTGGCGCATATTGCCATGATAGAAGAAAAAATTGAAAACAATACAGGCATCAATTGGGGAATTACCGTAAAAGGCAGCGATAAAATCATTGGAATCATTGGTCATTATCGCATCCAACCCGAAAACCATCGGGCGGAAATCGGCTATATGTTATTACCCGAATACAACGGAAAAGGTTACATCACCGAAGCCATAAAAGCAGTGGTCGAATACGGTTTCGAGCAAATGAATTTGCACTCCATAGAAGCCGTTATTGATCCCGGAAATACAGCTTCTGAAAAAGTGCTTCAAAAAAACGGTTTCGTCAAAGAAGCACACATACTCGAGAATGAATTGTGGGATGGCAAATTTTGGGATACCGTGATTTATTCGTTATTGCGAAGAAATTTCAAGAAATAAACTAGGGTTGTTCAAATTTAGGAAGTGTTTTAATGTAAAGCGCTTCCACTTGTTTTCGAGCCCATTCGGTCTTTCTTAAAAAAGTCAAACTCGATTTAATACTCGGGTCATGGCTGAAACATCTGATTTTAATCAATTCCCCTAAAGTATCAAATCCGTAATAAGCCACTAATTGCTCAACCATACGCTGCAAGGTAACGCCGTGTAACGGATTATTTGAATGTGGATTTTCCATGCCACAAAAGTAAAAATAAAAACCGCCTGTTACAACAACAGGCGGCTTAAACTCCGATTGAATCGGAAAGGACTTATAACTATAAAATTAAAACACAAATTTAAATCCGAAAGACAAAGGTGTCGTTAAATTTGGTGCACTTCCACCTAACGCACTAATATAAGCCGGATCAACTGAAGCTACATGTGCAATAGAAAAATTGTTAATCGTTGTTTTATCTCCTCCGTCAGGTTTGATAGTAGTAGAAGTAAAACTAGCTAAGTTATAAGAAAACTCAACACTAAAGTTTTTAGTTACAAAGTAGTCAAAACCGCCTGACATAGCCACTCCGAATTGATTTACTTTGGTGTCTGCTTCTTTTTCTTTTCCTGAGATAATAGGGGTTGCCAATTGTCCGAAGAAGTAGAAATTACCGGCTACATTCCAATACTTTCTTACCAATGGCTCAACCACTACTAAACTAGTATTGGCATTGGTAGTAGATCCTGTTTCTGATTTGATATTTATCATACCAACACCCGCACCAACCGTAACGGTTGGAGAAACGAAATAACCCACCAATGGTAGAACCGTTAAATTAGTGCCTTTAGTATCGCCTTCTTTTGTTTGTTGGTAGCCAAATTGAGAAGTAGCCCACCATGCGCCTTCTAATCCTTTACTTTTTTCTTGTGCTTGAGCAGTTAAACCAAAAAAAGCTAATCCTGCTACTAATAATAATTTTTTCATTTTGATTGTTAGTTTAAAATTATACCCCAAAATTAGGGGGAACAATTCCACTAAAAACTGATATAAATCATTGTTTAAACATTTTTTTTATTGATAATTTCACGCTTTTTACTCCCTAAATTTCCGCTTTTGTTTATACATTTGCCATCCCATGCTGAAAACCGTTAACATACTCAATAAGAGAGCTAAGTTTGATTACGAAATAATCGAAACTTACACGGCCGGTATTGTTTTAACCGGAACAGAAATTAAATCTATTCGATTAGGAAAAGCTAATATCACGGAAGGTTTTTGCGAATTTCATAACGGCGAATTGTTCGCCATCAATACCCAAATTGACGAATACCTTTACGGCAACCAATTCAACCACAAAGCCAAAAGCGAACGCAAATTGTTGCTCAATAAAAGAGAACTAAAAAAACTTGAAAGAAGTATCGACACGAAAGGCTTGACTATAATTCCGTTAAAATTGTTTACCAACGAAAAAGGCTTGGCCAAACTTGATATCGGACTTTGTCGTGGCAAGAAAACCTATGACAAACGCGAAAGTCTCAAAGAACAAGATGTTAAAAGAGATATTGACCGGATCAAAAAATCGTTTTAGTTCTTATCTTCTAACAAAGGAACAAAACGGAATTCCCCAAACTCATGCTTTTCAAACTGGGTTTCGTTTTTGCGAATCAGCATCGTCATAATTTGCTCGCCATCACCTAACGGAATCACCAACCTACCTCCTATTTTTAATTGTGCCATCAACGGCTTAGGAATAATTGGTGCGCCTGCAGTTACTATAATACTGTCGAAGGGAGCGTGATTTGGTAAACCTTTATAGCCATCGCCAAAAGATAAATGTTTTGGGCGAATGCCCATTTTGGGCAATAAAGCAGAAGTAATTTTGAAAAGTTCATTTTGTCTTTCCACCGAATATACTTTGGCACCCAAAGCCACCAAAACTGCCGTTTGATAACCCGAACCGGTTCCTATTTCCAGAATTTTATCGTCTTTTTTTACTTGCAACAGTTGGGTTTGAAAAGCTACTGTGTATGGTTGTGAAATGGTTTGTCCGGCCGCAATGGGAAAGGCTTTGTCTTGGTATGCAAAATCTTCAAAACCGGAATCCAAAAACAAATGCCGCGGAATTTTACGGATAGCCTCTAAAACACTTTTATCGGTAATTCCTTTTTCTTCTAACAGTTTAGCAAGTTGATTTCGAAGCCCTTGATGTTTGGCAGTATCTTTCAAAGTAGGTTCAGATTTATTTTGGTAAAAATAGAAGTAAAAATACCAAAATGCAAATACCAAATTTCAAATAAATGTCTAAAACTAAAATATCAAAATTCAAACAAGATATAGTAGTAATTACAAAATAAATCTTTTGCTATTTAATTATTGAATATTGAAGTTTACTTGGAATTTATTATTTGAGATTTGTATTTTAAAAAATTTGATTCATATTTGAAATTTGGTATTTGCATTTTGGTATTTGCTGTTTGAATTTGCTATTTTTGGTAAAATTTATCTCTATGCTCAAAGTTGGCGTTTTAGGTGCCGGTCACCTCGGAAAAATACACTTGCGTTTACTACAACAATCAGAAAAATATGAATTGGTTGGTTTTTATGATGAAAACGCAGCATATGCCGAAAAAATTGCGGCTGAGTTTGGTTACAAACGATTTGATACCATAGCCAAATTAATCCACGCTGTAGACGTAATCGATATTGTTACGCCTACGCTCTCTCACTACAAATGCGCTAAAGTTTCTATCAAATCGGGTAAACACGTTTTTATTGAAAAACCGATTGCTACAACTGTTGAAGAGGCCGAAGAAATTATAGCTTTAGCTAAAGAATATAAAGTGAAAGGTCAAGTTGGACATGTAGAAAGATTTAATCCTGCATTTATTGCCGTAAAAAATCAAATCGAAAATCCGATGTTTATTGAAACCCATCGCTTGGCCGAATTCAATCCCAGAGGCACCGATGTTCCAGTGGTTTTAGATTTGATGATACATGATATCGATGCCATTTTGAGTGTCGTAAAATCGAAGGTAAAATCAGTACACGCCAGCGGTGTATCGGTGTTGAGCCAATCTCCTGATATTGCCAACGCCAGAATCGAATTTGAAAGCGGTTGTGTAGCCAATATAACCTCAAGTCGCATTTCGATGAAAAACATGCGCAAGTCGCGTTTCTTCCAAAAAGACGCTTATATTTCAGTAGATTATTTAGACAAGATTTGTGAAGTAGTTAAAATGAAAGACGCGCCGGAAGTACCGGGTGATTTTGATATGATATTGCAAAATGCCGAAGGCGAAAAAAAGCAAATCTATTTCAACAATCCTGATGTAGCCCCTAATAATGCCATTTTGGATGAATTGGAAACTTTTGCCGATGCCATCAATAATAACACTACTCCAATAGTTACTTTAGAAGACGGAACCGAAGCTTTGCGCGTGGCGTATATGATTATTGATAGTATGGAGAGCAGATAAAAATGGTCTCAAGTTATAATCTTAAACTTGAAACCTTAAACTTGAAACAAACAAACTTATAATAATGAATACAATTGCTGTAATAGGCGCAGGAACAATGGGCAACGGAATTGCCCACACTTTTGCACAAAGCGGTTTTACCGTTAAATTAATTGATGTTTCCGAAAAATCATTGGAAAAAGGAATGGCTACGATTGCTGCTAACCTTGACCGAATGGTAACCAAAGGGACAATTACCGAACAAGACAAACACAAAACCATTGGCAACATCATTACTTATACCGACATCAAAGACGGTGTTGTGGGTTGTGATTTAGTAGTTGAAGCAGCTACTGAAAATGTTGGCCTGAAACTCAATATCTTCAAACAGTTGAGTGATATTTGCGACCATAACGTGATTTTAGCCACCAATACTTCTTCGATCTCTATCACGCAAATTGCGGCACAAGTTGTTCATCCGGAAAGAGTCATCGGAATGCACTTTATGAATCCGGTGCCGATCATGAAATTGGTGGAAATCATACGCGGGTACAATACTTCTGATGAAGTTACCAAAATCATCATGGATTTATCGGTGAAACTAGGTAAAACTCCAACAGAGGTTAACGATTATCCGGGCTTTGTGGCCAATAGAATTCTGATGCCGATGATCAACGAAAGTATAGAAACTTTATACAATGGCGTAGCCGGTGTAAGCGAAATTGATACCGTTATGAAACTGGGAATGGCACATCCGATGGGACCATTACAATTGGCTGATTTTATCGGATTAGATGTTTGTCTTTCTATTTTAAACGTCATGTACGACGGCTTCAAAAACCCAAAATACGCACCTTGCCCACTGTTAGTAAATATGGTCATGGCCGGAAAACTCGGTGTAAAATCAGGCGAGGGTTTCTATGACTATTCAGAATCGAAGAAAGCAGAGAAAGTTTCGAAGCAGTTTAATTAAAAGCCGTCAGCAATTAGCCGTTAGCATTTTAAATTTTGCTGACCGCTAATTGCTAATTGCTAAAAGCTACAGTATGAGCAAAATAATCCCTTTCAAAGCTGTTCGTCCAACGCCTGACAAGGTGGCTTTGGTGACTTGCCGAAACTACGATGATTACAGTTCGGCCGAGTTGGCTGCTTGGTTGAGTTTTAATCCGTATTCGTTTTTGCATGTCATTCATCCTGCGTACATGCATTCGCAAAAGATTACATTAGACAAACGCTTTAAAGGTGTCGCACACAAATACCAGGATTTCAAAGATGACGGGGTTTTTATGGAAGAAGAGAAAGCCGCTTTTTTTCTGTATGAAATAAAAACCAAAACCCAATCGTTTACGGGTATAGTTGCCGGAACTTCCATCGACGATTACAAAAATAATGTGATCAAAAAACACGAAGATACGTTGCAATATCGCGTGGAATATTTTAAGGATTATTTGCACCAAACGGGTTTCAATACCGAACCAGTTTTAATCACTTATCCCGATAATGAAACCTTGAATACTTGGATAGCCGAAAAGAAAAAAAGTACCCCAATTTATAATTATTCTACCACTAATAAAGAGCAACACCAACTCTGGAAAATAGAATCCGAAGCAGAAATCCATTGGTTAACAAAACAGTTTGAAAACATTCCTGAGTTATACATCGCCGATGGTCACCACCGCTCAGCTTCAGCGGAATTGTTATATGATGAGGACAAACATTTAGGCAATGAAAACCTAAACTATTTCATGAGTTTCCTAATTGCCGAAAGCAATGTCAAAATCTACGAATACAACCGTATCATTCGTGATTTGAATGGTTTTTCCATAGAAGATTTTCTCGAAAAACTCTCCGAAAACTTTATCATCAAAGACAAAGAACAAGAACTTTGGAAACCGCAAAGCAAGTTTGAATTTGGCATGTATCTCGATGGTAGTTTCTATGCTTTGTTTTACAAGCAAGAAAACAATCAACCTTCTATTTTAGAAAATTTAGACGCCCAAATTTTATACGACAAAGTCTTGCAACCGCTATTAGGCATAGAAGATTTGCGAAACGACGAACGCATCGAATACATTCCGGGAAAACAATCTATTTCAACCATTAAAGAATTGGTGGACGAAGGCGAATTTGAAGTGGGCTTTATGCTCTACCCTTCCGACATTTCGGAAATTAAAGCTTTGGCGGATAACCATTTGATCATGCCACCAAAAAGCACTTATATTGAACCGAAGTTTAGAAGTGGATTGATAGTATATGAACTTTAATTTGAAAATGAGTTAATTTGAAAATTTGAAAATGTCAATAGCACAAAACCTTCTCAATATAAAAGCTTCTCTCCCATCACACGTGACTTTGGTAGCGGTTTCCAAAACCAAACCGGTAGGCGATTTGATGGAAGCTTACAATGCCGGCCAACGGATTTTCGGGGAAAATAAAATCCAGGAAATGACCGAGAAATGGCAGCAAATGCCTAAGGATATCGAATGGCATATGATTGGCCATGTACAATCCAACAAAGTGAAATACATGGTGCCTTATGTAAAACTAATTCACGGTGTTGACAGTTTGAAATTGCTCAAAGAAATCAACCGTCAAGCAGTGCGTTGGAGAAAAAACATCAATTGTCTGTTGCAAATTCACATCGCCGAAGAAGAAACCAAATTTGGTTTAAATGATGAAGAACTCAACGCCCTACTGAATTCCGAAGAACTAAAAGAAATGCAAAACATCAAAATTGTCGGCCTAATGGGCATGGCTACCTTCACTGATAATGTGCAACAAATCGAAAAGGAATTCAAATACCTAAAGTCATTATTTGATAAATACCAACAACCGACAACCAACAACCAACAACTGACAACCCTATCCATGGGCATGAGCGGCGACTACCAACTAGCCATCGACTGCGGAAGCACCATGGTTCGAATTGGAAGTAGTATCTTTGGAAGCCGATAAAAAACTAATTACTATTCACTAATCACTAATCACTCGTTTGTACGCCATACTCGACATAGAAACCACCGGAGGCCAATTCAACGAAGAAGGCATCACTGAAATCGCCATCTACCAATTTGATGGTCATGAAGTGGTAGATCAGTTTATCAGTTTGGTCAATCCCGAAAAACCGATTCAGCCATTTGTGGTAAAATTGACCGGGATAAACAATGCGATGTTGCGTTCAGCCCCGAAATTTTATGAAGTGGCCAAACGCATTATTGAAATTACCGAAAACTGTATAGTAGTTGCACACAATGCCTCGTTTGACTACCGTATTTTGCGTACGGAATTCAGTCGACTAGGCTACGATTTTGTTCGACCAACACTTTGTACAGTTGAACTGTCTCAGAAACTCATCCCGGGACAACCTTCTTACAGTTTGGGAAAATTAGTTCGCTCGCTCGGGATTCCGGTTACGGATAGACATCGTGCCAGTGGCGATGCTTTAGCCACCGTAAAATTGTTCAAAATGATATTGGACAAAGATGTTTCCAAAGAGATTCTCATCAGCTTAATCAAGGCCGAAATTAAAAAAGGCTTATCGCCTAAATTGTTGGATATCGTAGAAAGCATGCCTACACGAACCGGTATTTACTATATCCATAACGAAAAAGGCGACCTAATTTACATTGGTAAAAGTAAAAACATTAAAAAGCGCATCAACCAACATTTTACGGGAACTTCGGGCAAAAGCAAAAAAATCCAGCGCGATGTATTTGCAGTAACTTATGAAGAAACCGGCAGTGAATTAATTGGATTGCTAAAAGAAAGTGAAGAAAT
>NZ_JBILQL010000046.1:0-18171 GCF_044373165.1 Flavobacterium sp. | reverse complement strand
TTGTAATGGATAAACAAACAGGTCTATTAACTTCACATACTTCTGATGAAATTTTAGAGCGTCATTATATTGACCCAGAGGTTCTTAGTGCAGTTGAAAAAGCGGTTTTGAAGTTGAAGGTTTTCGGTTGATTTCATTGTGTCAAAAGATGTTGAGATAGATTTTTTTAACATTTCTACCCGACACCATTACCCGACACCAAGCATAAAAAAAGCTCTTACAAATTTGTAAGAGCTTGATTTTTAAGTAGCGAGAGGGAGATTTGAACTCCCGACCTCAGGGTTATGAATCCTGCGCTCTAACCAACTGAGCTACCTCGCCAAGACTTTGACATTCCTTGAATGCGGGTGCAAATATAAAATTAAAATATTTGGGTGCAAACATATATGTGTTATTTTTTTTATTTTTAAAAAACGTTTTTTTTTTGATTTTATATTCTATATATTTCCCGAAAATTTGTTCAGATATGGATCAAAAAGTACGTTACGAACTCGAATTTCCAGTGAATTCATCACCACAATTGCTTTATCAATACATTTCTACTCCATCAGGGTTGCAGGAATGGTTTGCTGATAACGTAAATTCAAGAGGTGAATTTTTTACATTCATTTGGGATGATACAGAGGAGAATGCTCGTTTGGCTTCCAAAAAAACAGGTGAAAAAGTAAAGTTCAAATGGGTTGATGAAAATAAAAAAGATACGGATTATTACTTTGAGTTGCGAATTTTGGAAGATGAAATTACCAAAGATGTTTCTTTAATGGTAGTTGATTATGCTCCGGTTGATGAACTTGAAGAATCAAAATTATTGTGGGAAAATCAAATCTCCGATTTAAAACATGTGATAGGTTCTATCTAGAATCCTATTTTACACTTATATTTGTCCCGTCTCATTCTAAATGCGAGACGGGATTTTTTTATGGTAAATTTTAATGGAGTCATTTCCAATTCTGAGGTACAATTGTCGGTGTCAAATCGTTCTTTTCTATACGGTGACGGTGTTTTTGAAACACTAAAGGTGGTTGATGGTAAAATCTTATTTTTTGAAGATCATTATTTCAGGTTGTTGGCTTCTATGCGAATTATACGCATGCAAATACCAATGTCTTTTACTTTAGAATACCTTGAAGATCAAATTTTGTCTTTACTGCAAAAACAAAATATTCAGGACTCAGCCAGAGTCAGGCTAACCATTTTCAGGAATGAAGGCGGTTATTACACTCCAACAGTTAATGCAATATCTTTTGTTATTCAAGCGTCAATTTTGCCTAAAAAGTTATATGCTCTAACCGATTTTTCTTTTGAAGTTGATTTGTACAAAGATTTTGTCGTGACCAAACAATTGCTCTCTACCTTAAAAACCAATAATAAAATCATTCAAATTACCGCCGGTATATTTGCACAAGAAAACGGATTAGATAGTTGTTTGCTAATTAATGAGGATAAAAATGTGATTGAAGCGGTGAACGGAAACTTGTTCATGTTGCTCAACAATCAATTGATTACACCGCCCATTTCCGAAGGCTGTTTGAACGGAATAATGCGCAAACAAATTCTTAAGTTAGCCAGAGAAATTGAAGGAATTGAAGTAATAGAAAAGGAAATTTCTCCTTTTGATTTGCAAAAAGCAGCTGAATTGTTCATTACTAATATGATTGTTGGGATTCAGCCGATAACAAAATACCGCAAAAAAGATTTCGACCAAAAATTGGCCAATCAATTACTTGAAAAGTTAAACTTATTGATAACGAATTAATTCAGAATAGGATTTTCGGGTGCATTTGACCAAATAAGGTATTCACCGCCTAATTCAATTATTTTTTCTTTCCAAAAATGAACCGACGATTTTCCGAGGATGTCTTTTTGGTAAATATTTTTGGTAAGTATCCACGAGTTGGATTGCATTTCGTTTTCCAATTGTTCAGAATCCCAACCGGTATAGCCTAAAAAGAATCGAATGTTTTTCTTTTTAATCAAACCTTGGTTGATTAGGTTTTTGGTTAATTCGAAATTACCACCCCAAAAAATACCGTTGGATATTTCTATACTGTTCGTAATTAAATCAGGAACATTGTGAATAAAATATAAATTATCCTGCTCAACCGGACCGCCATTGTAGATTTTAAAATTGGCTTCGATTTCAGGTAATAAGTCTTGTATAGTGTACTTTAGCGGCTTATTTAAAATGAATCCTACAGAACCTTCTTCATTGTGATCGGCCAATAAAATTACAG
The DNA here is from genome assembly GCF_044373165.1 of Flavobacterium sp. Lineage (GTDB taxonomy): Bacteria > Bacteroidota > Bacteroidia > Flavobacteriales > Flavobacteriaceae > Flavobacterium. The sequence goes on along the minus strand of NZ_JBILQL010000046.1, from coordinate 15,937 downwards.
AACGGTTAAAAGATAAATCTCCGATAATCGAAGGTTCAGCTATCAATAATTGTCCTTTTTGTAATTTTTCTGAAATCATCTCTCCAAAAAATTTTTATTAAAATTGGGAAAATTTTTTTACAAATCCAAATGATTTTACCAAAAACAAAAAAACCATCTCGATGCATCGAGATGGTTTTTGTATATCAGAAGAACTAATTTATTAGTTTACTGCTCCGTCTAATTCAGCACCAGCTTTGAATTTAACTACATTTTTAGCAGCAATTTTGATAGTTTTTCCAGTTTGTGGGTTTCTTCCGTCTCTTGCAGCTCTTTTAGATACTGACCAAGAACCAAAACCTACTAAAGATACTCTTCCGCCTTTTTTCAAAGTACTACCTACATTTCCTAAAAATGATTCTAAAGCTAATTTTGCAGCAGCTTTTGTGATTCCAGCGTCAGCTGCAATTGCATCGATTAATTCTGATTTGTTCATAATGTTAGTTATTAATTGTTGGTTAAACATTTTGTTAATGGTAACAAATTTAATAGGAATTCCTTACCACACAAGCGATTTGACGTTTTTTTCAAGGTTTTGTTGATAACTTGAAGTTTTTGTTGATAAACCGTTGCTTTTAATCGATTTTTTTCATCAAAAAACGGTGGCAGAGCCTATTCTGCTTGTGCTTTTTCAGAAAATGACACGCCGTTTAAGAGTTCGAAAGCCAACATCTTTTTCTTTCCCGGTAATTGAAGACTTATAATTTGAATCAACCCGTCCTTTACTGCAACTTTTATTTCTTTCTTAGTGGTGATAATTTGACCAATGTTAAAGGTATGTACTTCCGAAATTATTTTTACTTCATACAGTTTTACATTCCATGCTTCGCCATTGTCTTTAAAAATGCACCATGCAGTAGGATAAGGTGAAAGTCCACGAATTAAATTGTGAATCTCCGAAGCCGATTTTTGCCAATCAATTTTACAGTTTTCTTTGTTGAGCTTATAAGCTGTTTTAATCTCAGCATGGTCTACTTGTATAGTTGTTGTAACCATACCTTTTTCTATCAAAGCCAAAGTCTCAATAACAGTACCGCTTCCAAGCGCCATTAATTTATCATGAAGTTCACCGGCATTCTCTTCTGTATTTATAGCTGTTTCTTTGCTCATTATCATAGCGCCGGTATCAATCTTGTCATCTATAAAGAAAGTAGTCACACCGGTTTTGGTTTCCCCATTAATAATAGCCCAATTAATTGGTGCTGCACCACGATAATTTGGCAATAAAGAAGCGTGAAGATTGAATGTTCCCAATTTTGGCATACGCCAAACCACTTCGGGCAACATTCTAAAAGCAACCACTACTTGTAGGTTGGCGTTCAAACTTTTTAATGCAGCCAGGAAAGTTTCGTCTTTTAAATTGGTAGGTTGCAACAGTGTTAGATTGTGCTCCAAAGCATATTCTTTTACAGCGGAATATTTCAACTTTTGACCGCGACCGGCCGGTTTGTCTGCCGCTGTGATTACACCTACAACCTCATAATTGTTTTTTATTATAGTATCCAATATGCCAACGGCAAACTCCGGAGTGCCCATAAAAACGATGCGTAACTTTTCCATACTTATTTCAAGGAGTATAAATTATTCGATTTAATGCAAATGCTTTCTTCTTCTAACAACTTTTGAAGGGCAAAGATAACATCGTCTTTTGGAAGTTTGGTTAGTTTTTGAATATCTCTCGAGTTGAAATCCTGTAATTTTAATATTTCTAAAATTTTTTCGGAAACCGATTCCGGATGCAGTTTCTTTTTGTTTTTGCCGATACAATAGGAGCATATACCGCAATCTTCTTTCTGGCTTTCTCCGAAATAGGCCATCAACACTTTACTCTTGCAAGTTTTTTGGTCTTGGCAATAGTGCAAAACCGACCGAAGTTGCTCTGTTTTCAACTTGTTTTGTGCTTCTAAATATTTTGAAACCCTATTGATAGTGCGCTCGTCCTCTCGTACTTCGTTAAAAGTAATGGTAGCATCATTGTTCTTTGCCTTCATTTCAATGATGTTTTTCTCTTTTAATTTTTCTAAAAGTAAATTGACTTCGGTTTCATCATGATTGGATTTTTTGGCTATCAATGATATATTGAAGGCTGTCGGCATTTCATAAATTCCCGGATATGTTCGCAATATGGTCAACAGTACTTCTTCATCATTCGGATTCAAACTCATGTACCGAATTACTTCTTTGGAAGGAATAATAAATTGTAAAGTGATTTTTTCAGAAAATTCCTGAGACAAAGTAATAATGCCTTGTCGATCCAGGAATTGTAAACTGTTGTATGTTTTTACTATAGGGAAATTGTATTTGGTGCAAAAGTGATTCAAATTGAAACTGAACTGTTCGTCAATTCCCTCACCATAAGCTATTTGGAAATAGTTGCACAATTTTGAAAAAACCAAATTCAAAAAAGCTTTTTCGGGTAAAATGCCTAGAAATTGTGCTTCGGCATGAATCACATCCGAAGGGTTGTTCAATAAAACAGCAAAAGCTTTGTCTCCGTTTCTTCCGGCACGACCGGCTTCTTGGTAATAGTTTTCTAAGTTTTGAGGCAAATGCAAATGGACGATGGTTTTGACATTGGCCTTGTCTATGCCCATTCCGAAAGCATTGGTTGCTACCATAACCTGAACTTTTTCTTCCATCCAAAGTTGCATGTTTTTTTCTTTGTCTTTAGCCGATAATCCGCCGTGGTAAAATGTAGCGGTAAAACCTAAACTCTCCAATTGTTTGGCGGTTGCTAAACACGACTTCCGATTGGTGACATAAGCAATGGAAGGCTGAGGATTTTTATGTAAAATTTGTTCCAACAAATGCAATTTGTCTTCGGTTTCAAAAACCATGTATGCAATGTTTTCCCTATAGAATGATTTGGTAAAAATTTGCGGATTTTTGAGTTGCAATTGTGTAATAATGTCTTCCTTTACTAGTGTTGTTGCCGAAGCGGTCAAAGCCAAAAAAGGTACTTTCGGAAAGCATTCTTTAAGTTTAACAATCTTCAAATAAGCCGGTCTGAAATCATGTCCCCATTGGGATACACAATGCGCTTCGTCAATAGCGATTAGGTTTACAGGCAGGTTTTTAATGCGCTCTAAAATCCAATCATTTTGCAAACGTTCCGGAGATAAATAGAGAAATTTGTAATTGCCGTATTGACAGTTGTCGAGCAAATCAATAATTTCATCTTGTCGAATACCGCCGGTTAAAGCGATGGCTTTAATGCCTTTGTTTTGCAAATTTCGGACTTGGTCTTTCATCAAAGCAATCAGCGGAGAAATCACCAAACAAATGCCTTCCATCATCATGCCGGGCACTTGGAAACAAATCGATTTTCCACCACCGGTCGGCATCAAGGCAAAAGTGTCTTTGCTTTCCAAAACCGAAGCGATAATGGCTTCTTGGGGTTCGCGAAAAGCATCGTGTTTCCAGTATTTTTGAAGTATTTCTAAGGCTGTATTCAAATTGTGACGGGTCAATTGTGAAGGAGGAATTACAAACTAATCCAAATGTATAAAAAAGTATTGGAGTGCAGTTATACAAAAAATGTATTTAGGCCAATTGACTCAAAATATAATGAATGCGCTCTTCAACGGTTCCCCGCGGGACTTCGATGAGTTCGTAGCCATATTTTTGATAGGTTTCCAAAAGATGGGCGAAGATGAGTTTGGCTTGCTCAAAGTTTTCGTAACGCGCCTCGTCGCTTTCGTAGATTTCTTCCCAAGGCGGAAGCACAAAAATTTTGGAGTACACATGCTCTCTACAGGCATGGTCAAAAAACGCCGGATAACTATCGCCTATGTAATGCATATAGGCCAAAATATCGGGGATGCCTCGGTCTAAGAAAACCAACTCAGCTACGTCTTCAGTGGCTTGTTGGTGTTGTTTTCTTCGGCCTTCCAGCAATAGCTCGCTAAAGAGTAATGGTTTTTCGAGGAACAATTGTTCGATGCCTTGTTTTTTGGCTTCTAAAGTTACTTGTCTTGAAATTTCGGGGAAACACGCATAACCTTGTTCGATTAGTGTATCGATGATGGTGGTTTTTCCGGTGCCCGGACCGCCGGTTATAACTATGAGTTCCTTTTTCAAAATTTTTAGCAATAAGGGGCAAATTTATTGAAACAAAACAGAATATTAAAAGTGTTTGAAGTTTTTATTTCGGTCGCGGCCAAAAGTTCTAAAAGTTTTTCTAATAACCCCGATTGGAGTCTCGTTGTAAACGAGGCGGAAAGCGGGAATACGGTTTGCTGAAACAGCCCGAACCTTTCGTTCAAAAAAATAAAATAAACCAATAGAATTCTTCTCCGAAATCTGAAATCAATACTGTATATTTGCTTTTATTTTTTGATGAATGGATAAGAAAACAGAAGAATTTTATACCCGATTGCGAGAAGAGTTGAACAATACTTCAACATGGCCCACAGAATATTTATATAAATTTATTGTGCCGACTGATCCCAAAAAGATTGAAGAAGTGGAAAATGCTTTTGACAATTTGGGTGCGGTAATACAAACCACGCAATCTAAAACAGGAAAATACACCAGCCTTTCGGTTAACGTGATGATGGAAAGCCCTGAAAGTGTAGTGGAAAAATACATTGAAGTTTCTAATATAGAAGGAATAATTTCATTATGATGGCGGAAAAATATATTAAAGAGAATGCCAACGATGTGGTTTGCCATTTGGAATACAATGCCGAGAGACCGCATTTGATTATTCCTGAATATGGACGTCATTTACAGAAATTGATTGACCAAGCTACGCTGATTTCGGATAGGGAAGAGCGCAACAAAGCGGCTAAATACATTATTCAGGTTATGGGTAGTTTGAATCCGCACTTGCGAGACGTACCCGATTTTCAACACAAATTGTGGGATCAGATTTTTATCATGTCCGATTTTAGATTGGATGTTGATTCGCCTTATCCAATTCCAACGCGTGATGTAATCAACTTAAAGCCCGAGCGTTTGCCTTACCCGCAAAAAAATCCGAAATATCGTTTTTACGGCAACAATATCAAATACATGATTGATGTGGCCAACAGTTGGGAAGACGGCGAGATGAAAAATGCTTTGGTCAAAGTGATTGCCAATCACATGAAGAAATCCTATTTGAGTTGGAACAAAGACACGGTAACCGATACCGTGATTTTTGAGCATTTATATGAATTGTCAGACGGAAGACTGAACTTGTTGCAAAGTACCGAAGAATTGTTGACAACAAATGATTTGATGCGTACCAACAAAAAGATGTCCAACAAAAACCAACCCCAACAAAACAATAACAAACAAAACAAGAATAAAAACGGGAAGAAACCGTTTATTAAGAATAACAATCAGAAATAGTTGTCCGTTATCAGTTGTCTGTTATATCTAACAACCGACAACCAACAACCGACAACCGACAATAAAAAATATGGGAACATTTAAAATAGAAGGTGGTATCCAGTTAAAAGGAGATGTACAACCACAAGGAGCCAAAAATGAAGCTTTACAAGTTTTGTGTCCGGCATTATTAACCTCGGAAAAGGTAAGAGTAACCAATATTCCAGACATTATCGATGTCAATAAACTGATTGTTTTGTTGGGGAATTTGGGTGTGAAAATTCAAAAAAACGGTCCGGGCGATTACACTTTTCAAGCCGATGAAGTGAATGTAGATTATTTAAAAACCGAAGCCTTTAAAAAAGAAGGCGGTAGTTTAAGAGGTTCCATTATGATAGTTGGTCCACTATTGGCCCGTTTTGGTTGCGGATACATTCCGAAACCGGGTGGTGATAAAATTGGCAGAAGAAGATTGGATACCCACTTTGAAGGGTTTATCAATTTGGGCGCTAAGTTCCGTTACGAAAGAGAAGATCACTTTTATGGCGTAGAAACCAAAACCCGTTTAAAAGGAACTTATATGTTGCTTGACGAAGCTTCGGTTACCGGAACGGCCAATATCGTAATGGCCGCTGTTTTAGCTGAAGGAACCACCACGATATACAACGCGGCTTGCGAACCATATTTGCAACAATTGTGTAAAATGTTGAACTCTATGGGGGCCAAAATCTCCGGTGTTGGGTCAAATTTGTTAACTATAGAAGGGGTTGAAAAATTAGGCGGATGTGAACATCGAATCTTACCGGACATGATTGAAATTGGTTCGTGGATTGGATTGGCTGCTATGACACGTAGTGAAATCACTATCAAGAACGTTAGCTGGGATAACTTAGGCGTAATCCCGAGTGTATTCAGAAAATTGGGGATTACTTTAGAGCGTAAAGGGGACGATATATATATTCCGGCTCATACCAAAGGCTATACCGTGAAAACCGATATCGACGGTTCTATCTTAACCATAGCCGATGCGCCTTGGCCGGGCTTTACACCGGATTTGTTGAGCATTGTTTTAGTCGTAGCTACTCAAGCCAATGGTGATGTTTTGATTCACCAAAAAATGTTTGAAAGCCGTTTGTTCTTTGTGGATAAATTGATTGATATGGGTGCTAAAATCATGTTGTGTGATCCGCACCGAGCGGTGGTCATGGGACACAATTTCCAATCGCAATTGAAAGCGACAGTAATGTCTTCGCCTGATATTCGAGCGGGAATTTCATTGTTGATTGCAGCGCTTTCGGCCAAAGGAACTTCCACCATTCAAAACATTGAGCAAATCGATAGAGGTTACGAAAGAATTGACGAAAGACTTCGAGCTTTAGGAGCTAATATTGTTCGTATTTAATTTAAGAAATTAGAGAAAAGAGTATAGAAAATAGAGGCGCAAATTGTGCCTCTTTTCATTTTGAGCTTATGGAAACTTATATCATCGTTCTGCTTTGCATTGCTTCTTTCTTTGCCGGATTTGTCGATGCTATTGTTGGCGGCGGCGGTTTGATCCAAACACCGGTAGCGATGATTTTGATGCCCCATTTATCGGTGGCGAGTATCATTGGGTCACTTAAAATCCCGGCTTTTAGCGGGACGAGTTTTGCGGCTTTTCAATATTTGAAGAAGGTGAAGATAAATTGGAAACTGCTCTCCATTATGGCCCTTTTGGCTTTTTGTTCGGCTTTCTTAGGTTCGGCACTGTTGAATGTGGTCAGCAATGATTTTATGAAACCATTGCTTTTTTTTATTTTAATCGGTTTAGCGATTTATACGTTTAAAAAGAAAAATTTCGGACAACACCAAGAGAAAGACCATTCGACTAAAAAACAAATCATTTATGCCGTTATCATTAGTGTTTTGGTTGGTTTCTATGACGGATTTATTGGTCCGGGAACCGGAAGTTTTTTGGTATTGGGCTTTGTTTCTATTTTAGGTTTTGATTTTCTTCACGCTTCCGCGAATGCTAAAATGGTCAATCTCGCGACCAACTTTGGTTCGATTTGTTTATTCGTTTTAAAAGGAAAAATCATTTGGACTTTTGCAATTCCAATGGCTTTTTGCAATGCACTTGGCGGTTGGATTGGCGCCAAATTGGCCATAAAAAAAGGAAACACCTTCATTAGAAAGTTTTTCCTTTTTGTAGTGATATTGACGTTACTTCGTTTTGGCTATGATGTGTTTTTAGCTTAAAAGTTCAACCCAAACATTACGCCATCGCCTTGATAACCATTTTGATATGAGCGAACGTAATCGATTCTTAAGATTCTGTACTTGCCAAAACCTAAGTTACTTAACCCGGCAGAAAATTCTTGATACGGATTGCGATTAGGAATGGAAAGGTTTTTGAATCCCAATACTAATTTAGATTTCAGCAAATTCAACAATGGAATTTTATTCATAATAAACCCTTTATCGTTATATTCCAAGTGTGTTTCCCAATAGCTGTCGTTGGTACTGGCATCATAGTAAGGCAGTAGGTTGAATTGATTCGTATAAGAATTTCCTATAACCACATGCGTTTGATTGCCGTTAAAGTGTTGGAAATCCACAAATGAAATTCCGTCGGCATTGAAAAATTTTCCGGCTTTTGAATTCAAATCGATTTCACCCTTATTTTTCAAGGTCAAAGAGTATTGAAGGCGTGCCGAGATTTTATCGTAATTGTAATTGCTTTCATTACCGGCTAAACCTTTTTCGTAGTTCAAAGAAATCAAAGGATATTTATAGTTGCCCAAGTTGTATTTGCCATCAGGGCGAGTAATATATTGTTGTCCGAATTTGATGCGTGCGCCAATGTTCATCTTAACCAAATTATGGCGGTCAATGATAGCTGCGGTTTCATCCAATGGCAACAAAGGATGATTAGAAGTGTATTGGTCTTCTGATTTGATTAAGGCATAATCAGTAGTATTGAACAGCGGTTTTCTTTCGGCATATTCCAAACCAAAACTCATGTCCAAGCCGTTGAAAATTTCTCGAGAAAAGTTGGTTGCGATAAAGTTTTTCTCGTACACTTTCATGAAATTATTTTTGAAAAATAAGCTACTTATGGTATTGGACAGTTTAGAAATTGGTTCTTCACGGTTGAATTGGTTCACCGAATTACCGCCATAAACCGACAAATACGTTTTACTGATATTACTCAGTTTCGAAGAAAAATAGGCGGTAGGTCTGAATCGTTCGTCTGAGAAACCATAGGCTAGGGAAGACCCAAATTGGTAGTAGGTGTTTTTGTCTTCGTTTCTTTTGAAATAAGACAAACCTATACTCGAATTCCAACCCTGTACGGTATTGAAAGAGGTGTTTAATAATGGACCATTGTAATTGACGGACCATTTTTTAAACGAATTGGAGTAGCTGTAACCGTTTAAAATATCGGAAAAACCAAATTTGTTTTTTTTGGCGTCTATCGAATCCAAATAGGCTTTCGACTTTTTCTTTTCCTGTAACGCATCTTTTTTCAGATAGTCGGTAGTTTCTTCTCCGGTTAACGGAACCGGTCGGATGGTTTCCCAAAAACTATTGTCTTTTTTATTGGCGTTTTCTTCAAATTTGATGACTTCGGCTTTGAAGGTTTTCTTTTCAAATTTTTCAGGGAAAGTAAAATTGGTGTATACATAGGTAAACCTGCCCGAAATGTTGATGCCAAACATACCGGCATCAAAATCTAGGGTTTGGGTGTTTTTGGCCCAAACTTTAGTGGTGTTGTTGTAACTGAAGTTTTGTTTTAATGTCAGGGTGTTCATTGCCGGATTTTGGATTTGTGTTCCGGTAAAGCTGACATCCACGGCATAAATGGCATAAGTGTCTTCTACTATATAAATGTAGCCCGACATTACCGGTTCGGTTTCCCGGCGCGGGATTATTTTGATTTTATTGATTTGTTGGCGGTTCTCAGTAAAGAACGAACCTTCAAATTGGTAGCGGTAATAATTGAAAGCATTATCGGCTATAGGCGAAACTACATTGGCGTCAAACTCTAAATAGTTGTCGTAAAAGTCGAAATTGGCCGATGACGCATTGTTAAAACTAAAGCCGTTGTCGTTGCCGCTTACTTTTGAAGCCACAATTTCCTCCTTCATTTTATCGGGTTTTTGGAAAGTGATTTTTGATACCGTTTCCGAAAGGTATAATATACCGCTGCGGGTAGAATCGATTACTTCATCAAAAAAATCCAACTTTTGACCAAGTATGGTTTTGGGTAAATTTTTCACTCTGAAAATCCCTCTGGAATAAAAATCGGCCGTGTAGCGTGCGGTTTTGGCAGCGTTACTTTTTTTGTTTTTAATGGCGTTTCTTATGATTTCGTTGGCCGGATTGTCTTTTGGGTTAATGACTACTTCGTTTAAGATGATGTTTTCTTCCATCATTACAACCTCTATTTCTAAAGGAGTTTTGTCTAAAGTCACCACTTGTTTAGCGGTTTTGTAGCCTAAGTACTGAAACAATAAGGTGTGACTGCCCGGCGTTTTGATGTTGATTTCAAATCGACCTTGTTCGTTGGTAGTAGTTCCGTTATAGGTGTTTTCTTCAAAGATGTTTACAAAAGGCAGCGGGTTTCCTTTTTCGTCGGTGACTTTTCCGCGTACTTGGGCAATTGAAATAAAAGAACATAACAAGGTAAGGGCGTAGAATAGTTTTTTTGCCATAGTTCAAGTGTTTTATAAAAAAGATTGCAGAGCCAATTCGTAACTTTTCAATCCAAAACCAATTACAATTCCTTTAGCGTTGGGTGAGATGAACGATTGATGACGGAATGACTCTCGGGCAAATGTATTAGAAATATGAACTTCAATAACCGGCGTTATGATAGCTTTAACAGCATCGCCTATGCCAACTGAAGTATGAGTGTATGCCGCTGCGTTTAAAATAATGCCATCATATGAAAATCCCGCTTCCTGAATTTTAGTGATGAGTTCTCCTTCTACATTGCTTTGGTAATAGCTTAAATCTATCGTTGGGTAAATTTGTTGTAAGCTTACAAAATAGTCTTCAAATGAGGTTGCTCCGTAAACATCGGGTTCGCGTTTACCCAATAAATTTAGATTCGGGCCATTGATGATAATGATTTTCATGAGATGATTTTTGAGTAAAAATAAAAAACCGTTGTCGAACGGACAACGGTTTGGGGCTAAACTTTTCTTTTATCAGAAGCGATAGCCTAAAGAGAGTTGAATGGTTCTGTTTTTGACTTCAGCATTTTTATTGGCTTCAGTTAAACCGGCCACATATCTTGCCTGAATTAAAAAATGGTCGGTAATGTTGTAGCCTAATCCGCCGGCCAAACCAAAATCAAAAGTTTCACCTTCAAATTGGGCTGCTACATTTTCATTGACTAAGAAAGAAAATTGCGGACCGGCCTCAAAGCTCAACTTGTTTTTGGTCAAATAAAATTTAGCCAAAACCGGTACCGTAATATAATTGTAATTAATGTCGTCGAATGCCGCTTCATCAATTTTGGTTCCTTGAGAAGAATAAACCAATTCCGGTTGGAGCGATAAGTTTTCCAATAACTTAATTTCCATTAAGGCACCAAAATGAAAACTGGTGTAAGTGGAACCTTCTACGTTGTTGCCTTCTAAATTGGCAAAGTTGGCACCGGCCTTTAAACCGAACTTCAGTGTTTGAGCCTTCAAACTAGCCACGCAGCCCAGTACAGCTAACAAAACAATCACTTTTTTCATAGAATATATATAGTTTAGAGTTTACAATCAATCTATAGTATAAACGGTGATTGTGTTGTTTTATTGTCGATTCAATAAAAGATTCAAAGAATAAAGAAAAAACTGCTATCTAGACGTTGTTTTTGAGTTGTTAAAAAAAACCAAATTTCAATTCTTTTTTTATAAAGTGTTGGACATCAGTATTTTTTAATTCAAAAATTGTTAACAACCTTGTTAATAAGTCAAATTCCCCTGATTATTCCTATTAATCTAAACTTTTAACTTTGCCTATATTAATTTTAAAATTAAACAAACATGAAAAAAATTATTTTAACTATGGCTGCTGTGTTTGCTGTATCTTTCGCAAATGCACAAGACAAGAAAAGTGGTTCTAGCGACATGAAATTTGGTGTTAAAGCTGGTTATTTAAGCTCTAACTTCACTGGTGATTTTGATGGTGGAGATGCAAGATCAAGCTTCTACATTGGAGGTTTAGTAGATTTCGCTGTTTCTGAAAAATTCCACGTACAACCAGAGTTATTGTACTCTATGGAAGGTAATGGTGAGACTGAAGGAAACCTTGATTTCATCAGAATCCCAGTTTTAGCTAAATATTATGTAGCTGATAGTTTCAGTTTACACGCTGGTCCACAATTCGGTTTTGTTGCTGGTGGTGGAGCTGTTAAAGATTTAACTAAATCTTTAGATTACGGTTTAGCTATTGGTGCAGGTTATGAGTTAGAGTCAGGTTTATTCTTTGACGCTAGATATAACTTAGGTTTGGCTAACATTTCTGATATTGACGGTGCTGATGCCGGTATGTCATCTTTAAACGTTGGTTTAGGATACAGATTCTAATCTACACAAAAGATTATATTTTAAAAACCTCTCGACTTCGAGAGGTTTTTTTTGTTTAAAATTTTAAAAAGCGTGAATAAAATACTACTTTCGCAAGCTAATTTAAATGTTTAATAATGAAAAAGTTTATTGTAGCCCTTGTGGCACTGGTGAGTTTCAGTTCGTTGCAAGCTCAAGGCGTAAAGTATGGAGTAAAAGGTGGTTTGAATATTGCCAATCTCAATGTTGATGAGGCAGGATTTCCAAGTACCAGTTCTATCGCGAATTTTCACATTGGAGGTTATGCTGAAATTATGTTAAACAAGAAATTCGCTATTCAACCGGAGCTTTTGTATTCGATGCAAGGAGCCAAATTTGATTTTCTTTTTGACGATGGTTCAGGGAATTTATATGATACAGAAAACACTTTTAAATTGTCCTACATTAATATTCCTTTGATGTTTAAGTACTATCCGGAAAGTAAATTTTTCTTAGAAGCCGGTCCTCAAATTGGTTTTTTGACTTCAGCTAAATTAAAAGTGAATGTAATTGGCTTTGGTTCGGATACTCAAAATATAGAGGAAGCATTTAAAAGTGTGGATTTTGGATTTAATTTAGGTGCCGGATATAATATTTCAAAACGCGCAGTCATCAATGTTCGCTACAATTTAGGATTGTCTAATATTGGTGAAAGTGAGCCGGGTACTGACAGCAAAGTAACAAGCAGAGTATTGTCTGTTTCATTAGGGTGTAATTTTTAATACCATATATCACTTTTTTAAAACCTCTCGATTTCGAGAGGTTTTTTTATACCCTTACATTTCGTTTCTTTGTATAATGAACTGGAATCCTTATATCAAAAGTTTTCAATCGTATCTCAAAATTGAGCGGGGTTTGTCTAAGAATACCATTGCCAATTATACCTTTGATTTAGAGCGATTGTGTTCTTTTTTGATGGAAAATAACATCAGTATTTCCCCCGAAAAAATAAACGAAGAAACCATTCAGCAATTCATTTATTCGGTTTCTAAGGAAGTCAATGCTCGTTCTCAAGCGAGAATTATCTCCGGACTCAAAAGTTTTTTTTCGTATTTGATATTCGAAGATTACCGTGCAGACAGTCCGATGGAATTGATAGAATCTCCCAAAATAGGCAGAAAGTTACCCGATACTCTTAGTTTGGAAGATATCGATAATTTGATTGCCGCAATTGATTTGTCAACACCTGAAGGGGAAAGAAACAGAGCAATTTTAGAAACTTTATACAGCTGCGGTTTGCGGGTTTCCGAATTGGTTTCGCTTAAAATCTCCGATTTGTTTTTCGAAGAGGGTTTTATCAAAATCACAGGAAAAGGAAACAAGCAACGTTTTGTCCCGATTGCGCTTAATACACAACGTTATATTGAGTCGTATAAGAATGCCATTCGCAATCATTTAGCCATAGCCAAAGGTCATGAAGATACTTTGTTTTTAAATCGAAGAGGGAAGCAATTGACCAGAGCGATGGTTTTTACCATTATCAAATCTTTAGCAGTTCAAATTAATTTGCAAAAGAATATCAGTCCGCATACTTTAAGACATTCATTTGCTACGCATTTGTTAGAAAACGGCGCCGATTTGCGTTCCATTCAAATGATGTTAGGACATGAATCTATTACAACAACCGAAATTTATGTTCACTTGGATCGCAAACATTTAACACAAATTATGCATACATTTCATCCGAGAAAAATGTAGTTAGCCGATTTTTTAGTTATTTTTGCCCTGTCAAACAACAATAACCCCAAGCTGTTTTTCCCATGAAAATTAACCAAATTTTTGTCGTGGATGATGATAAAATACATCATTTCATTATTAATAAACTGCTGAAAAGCAACCAAATCAGTGCTATTCCGAGTTTTTTTGAAAACGGATTTGAAGCGTTAAATGGTTTAAAATCATTAATGAGTAAAGGAGAAAATCCACCTGATTTGATTTTGTTAGATATCAACATGCCGGTATTAGACGGTTGGCAGTTTTTGGAAGAGTTCAGAATCATAAAAAAGGAACTGACTAAAGAAGTGGCCATTCATGTAATTAGCTCTTCCAATAATTCAGATGACATCAATAAAGCGGAATACTTCAAAGAAGAAATAAAAAAATACCATACTAAACCGGTAACAGGTGAATTAATTAAAGATATTTTCCAATAAAAAAGGCGACTGTTAAGGTCGCCTTTTTAGATTTTCAAATTTATTATTTTGCGATGTTCACCGCTCGGGTTTCGCGAATTACCGTAATTTTTACTTGACCAGGATAAGTCATCTCAGTTTGGATTTTTTGGGAAATCTCAAACGATAAATTAGCTGCCATTTCGTCGCTTACTTTTTCGCTTTCTACAATTACACGCAGCTCACGTCCGGCTTGAATGGCATAAGCGTTTTTCACACCGTTGAATCCGAAGGCGATATTTTCCAAGTCTTTCAAACGTTGGATGTAGGAATCCAATACCTGACGACGAGCGCCCGGTCGTGCTCCTGAAATCGCATCACAAACTTGGATGATCGGTGAAATTAAATATTTCATTTCAATCTCGTCATGGTGCGCTCCGATGGCGTTGCAAACTTCTTCTTTTTCGCCGTATTTTTCGGCCCATTGCATTCCTAATAAAGCGTGTGGTAAATCACTTTCGGTATCAGGCACTTTTCCTATATCGTGTAACAAACCGGCACGTTTGGCCAACTTGACATTCAATCCTAATTCTGCGGCCATAATACCACACAATTTAGCTACTTCACGCGAGTGTTGTAGCAGGTTTTGTCCGTAAGACGAACGGTATTTCATACGACCAACCACTTTAATCAATTCCGGATGTAATCCGTGAATTCCTAAGTCGATTACCGTGCGTTTTCCTACTTCAGCAATTTCTTCTTCGATTTGTTTGGTAGTTTTGGCTACTACTTCTTCAATTCTGGCCGGATGAATTCTGCCATCGGTTACCAATTTGTGTAATGACAAACGAGCGATTTCTCTTCTCACCGGATCAAAACAAGACAAGATGATGGCTTCCGGAGTATCGTCAACGATGATCTCAACACCGGTTGCAGCTTCTAAAGCACGGATGTTTCTTCCTTCACGACCGATGATTCTACCTTTTACGTCATCAGATTCAATATTAAATACTGAAACACAATTTTCAACCGCTTCCTCAGTTCCTACACGTTGGATAGTGTTGATGATTACTTTTTTGGCTTCTTGTTGCGCGGTAAGTTTGGCTTCTTCTATAGTGTCTTGGATGTGCGACATGGCTTTGGTTTTGGCTTCGGCTTTCAAACTTTCCACCAATTGCTCACGCGCATCTTCGGCCGACAAACCGGAAATCACTTCCAATTGTTCTACCTGACTTTTGTGAAGTCTTTCCAATTCCTGATGCTTCTTATCGAGCAATTCTATTTTAGATTCGTATTCTTTGGTTTTGGCCTCATAATCGTCGTTGACTTTTTTAGCTTTGGCCAATTCACTGGATACTTGAGACTCTTTGTCGCGTGTTCTTTTTTCAACTTCGGCAATTTTTTTGTCTTTGTTTAAAATCTCTTTTTCGTGTTCCGATTTTAATTCCAAAAACTTCTCTTTGGCTTGAAGTAGTTTGTCTTTTTTGATATTTTCAGCCTCAATATTGGCATCTCTCAAAATGCTGCTGGCCTCTTTTTTGGCATTTTTAATCATATTGGAGACATTGCTTTTCTCCAGGAACTTTGCTATCCCGAATCCGCCGGCAACTCCGCCAATCAATGCAATTATAATAAAAGTAATTTCCATGTTTAGTTAGTATTTATCTATAAAAAAAGCCTACATTAGGTGAATGCATAAACTCGTAAAGACAAGTTTTGAGCTAACTCGCTGTTCAAGGATCCGCGATATAGCGGCGTGCTTTAGTAGCGACGATTTGCTCATTCTAATTTGTTAGTGTTGAGTTTACCAATTAAAATCTAATGTAGGCAGTGTCGTAATCTATGTTAAGAACGTTATTTTTTTTCGAGATAATCGAGCAATAA
>NZ_JBILQL010000148.1:0-4464 GCF_044373165.1 Flavobacterium sp. | reverse complement strand
TGCGCCTCCGGTAACAGGATTGACAGTTACGGTTACACAATTACTCTCTGCAGAACATTGCACACCATTCAATGTAGAAATGGTTATGCGTTGATAGTAAGTGGTTGCTACTAATCCGGAAGGCGCATCATAAGTAGCACCTGTAGCGCCTGAGATTGTAGTCCATGGTCCTGAACAACCGGTGGTGCTTCTTTGCCATTGGTAGGTTAAAGTACCCGAACCTGTTGAAGGAGCAATTACACTAAAAGCTGCAGGGTTATTACCACATAAGGTTTGATTGTCTGCAATAACACCTCCGGTTACTTCGTTTACAGTAACAGCAATACAATTGCTGTAATCTGAACAAGCAACGCTATTAAGTAAAGAAGTTGCCATTCTGCGGTAGTAAGTAGTTGCCGTTACTCCCGAAGGAGCATCGTAAGTAGCTGAATTAGCTCCGGCTATGTTGGTCCAGCTACCGCTGCAGCCGGTCGTATTACTTTGCCATTGGTAGGAGATGGTTCCGCCTCCGGTGGCATTTACTTCAGTAAAAGCCAATGGGTCTCCACCGAAACAAATAGTTTGATTTCCGGATATTGATCCCGGATTAATACTGTTGACATTCACTTGGATGGTGTTAGAGGTTGCATAACATTCTTTACCATTTACAGTTGAAATTGTAATTCTTCTGAACCAAGTTGTTTGGGTTAATGTACCAGCATCATAAGTGACTGAAGTAGCTCCTGTAATGTTGGTAAAAGTAATATTATCTGTGCTGCTTTGCCATTGGTAAGTCAAGTTTGAGCCGGTTGCTGCAACGGCTTGAGTGAATGCTACCGGGTCGCCACCGGAACAAATAGTTTGATTGGCTGCTATTGTTCCTGATGTAACTGTTGGAGCAATACTGATAGTTACTGTAACAGGACTTCCGGTACATCCATTTGAAGATGGTGTAATGGTAAAAGTTACATTTTGAACGTTAGCCGAGTTGTTAGTCAGTGCATTGGCAATAGTAAATATACTGCCCGGGGCAATATTTCCTGAAGTTCCGGAATTAGTTCCTGTAACATTGGTCGTGTTGTTGCGAGTCCATGAGAAAGTCATGTTAGCATCAGTGATGTTTCCAGTTACTTGTATGTTGGCACCACTTCCATTACAAATAGTGTTTTCCAGGGCTACAGCAGAGGCCACTGGTCTGGGTCTGATAGTTACATTTAGTATTTGTGGCGATGTGCTACATAAAAATGCTCCGGACGGAGGCCCCGGGAAATTGTAAACACTTGGTGTAATAGTAATTTGCGTGGTTACTGTAGCGTTCGTATTATTTTGTGCGGTCAAAGGACCAATATTTCCGGTTGAGGTTCTGAAAATGAAGATTGCGGCTCCCGTGGTACCAACCGGACCTCCGGAGCTTGGTAATATAAAATTCGGGTCAGCAGTCCAATTAAATCGAACGGAGGAGGTAGATAAGTGTAAAGATGATATTTGAGGCGTAAATGATGTTGCAGGACATAATGCTGTGGTTGGAACATTATTTAAACCAAATGTAAATCCGATGTTGCTAACAACCTCCACAAATACCTCGTTACTTGTAACACTTCCACAGGTATTGTTTACTATCAATTTATAAAAAACATCATTAGCTCCATTATTTAAGAATGGTGGCTGATAGGTACTATTGGTAGCACCGGCAATATTGGTAAAATTAACATTGTCCGGACTGCTCTGCCATTGATAAGTATAAACTCCTGAACCTCCTGTAGGAGTTGTCGATAGGGTTAAAGCTGCCGGAGTTGAAAATTCGCAAACGGTTTGTGAAGCACTAATTACTGGTGCAGTAAGCGGTGCATAAACAGTTACAGTTACAGTTGTTGTGTTTGAACAACCATTTCCGGCTGTAACAGTAATAGTAAAGGTTGTTGTTTGGCTAACAGCGGTAGTATTTACCAAAACACCTGTAATTGAATTACCGCTACCCGAACTCGATATACCAGTCAAATTTGTAGTATTGTTTCTGGTCCAAGAAAAAGAGGTGCCCGGTAAGTTATTGGCACTACTTAAGTTAATTGGGCTTATGGCGGTATTGTTACAAATAGTTTGTGTGCTTGGAGTTGCTGCTAAAAGAGGTCTTGGTAACACTATCACTTCAGTTGTTGTATTATCTGAAGCACATCCGTTAGCACTAGCGGTTAATGTAAAAGTAACGGTTTGGTTACTAGAGGTATTGTTGTTTAAAACTCCCGATATTGAAGTGCCTGTTCCTGATCCGCTGATGCCGGTAACAGTCACAGCGTTATCTCTTGTCCAACTGTAAGTAGTGCCTGAGATTCCGCTGGCACTGCTCAAAACTATAGGAGTAATTGTGTTACTGCCACATAAGGTTTGAGTAGAAGGAGAGCCTGTAACTGTTGGTTTAGGACTAACTGTGATGGTAATATTAGAGACTACTGATTGACAACCATTAGCAGAAGCAATTATGCTTATGGTAGTTGTTTGAACAGTATTATTGTTATTAGTAATTGAGCCGGATATAGTATTACCTGTGCCATTATCCGGAATTCCGGTTAAATTTAAAGTATTGCTTCTCGACCAAGAATAAGTTACTCCGCTAACATTGTTAGGATTACTTAATATAATTGGATTGATTGCGTTTCCTGAACAAACGGTTTGGTTACTCGGTGTAGCCGATACAACAATCGTTGGATTAACCAAAACAGTCACCAAATAGGGATCAGAATTACAGCCTTCTTCAGTAGTTGCAATAACCGAGAAAGTAGTCGTTTGTGGTGTGTTTGTGTGGTTTGTTAAAGAGCCATAAATTGTATCATCATCATATTCAGATGGCATCCCGGTAACATTTGTTGTATTGTCACGCGTCCAATGGAATTCCACTTCTTCAGACACTACAAAGACTGTTGAAAGTGTTACATCGGTAATATTTTCTCCCGAACAAATGGTTTGAGTTATCGGAGCAGCGGATACAATTGGCTTTGGATTGATAAAGAAAGTTACGGTAAAGGTATTGCCAACACATGTTCCATAATTTACTGCAATGTTGTAGGTTGCGGTTTGGACTCCATTGGTAGTGTTTATCAAAGTTTGATTAAATGAGGCTGCATTAATTTGAGCATTCGCACCGGTTATTCCTCCAGAGGTTGAAGGCAATCCCCAGGAGAAGGTTGAGCCAACAGGAACTATGTTGCCATTGCCATCGGTTGGTAAAAAATTAATATTTTCCCCACTACAAACGTAAAAAATAGCGTTATTCACGTAAGGTTCCGGATTTACATTGATTACCAATTCAAATGTATTGCCGGGACAAGTTCCTACTATTGGAGTAATGGTATATATAGCTGTTTGAACGGAATTAGTATTGTTTACAAATACATCACTAATTACAGTTTGACCACTTTGTGCTGTTCCTCCTGTCATTCCTCCGGTAACAACAGGTGCTGACCAAGAGTAAGTAGTTCCTGAAGGTACTACATTTAAAGAGGAGGGAACTCCGTTAGCCGGTGTAAAAGAGAAGCTTTCTCCACTACAAACGGTCAGGTTATTATTCAGAATACTTGGGGTTTCATTTATGGATAAAGCCGAATAGTTAGAGATAATGGCACCACAACTGTTGGTTACATGACAATTGTACTTAGTAGAAACATCTGCTAAACTAATATTGCTTAAAGTTAGTGTAGCACTATTACTGCCGCTCACTGTAGCGTTATCTGTTAAAGGAGTAGTGTCATTATACCATTGGTAAGTTAAACTTCCACCGCTGGCTGCTACTGAAAAGGTAACATTACTTCCGGCACAAACTGTTTGGCTGGCAACCGGTTGATTAGTAAAGCTAGGATTTTCAGTGATAATAATTTCTGAAAAATTACTGTTTACAGAGTTACAAGGGGCTAAACCGCTAACAATGCAGTAATAATCATTCCCTGAATCACTTACCGATGCGGTGTTTATGGTTAAGGTATTGGTATTGGCTCCAGAAATTGAACCGCCGTCAGTTAAAGGATTTAAACCTCTAAACCATTGGTAAGTTAATCCTGTACCTGAAGCACTTGTAGAGATAGAAACATTGCTGCCGTTACAATAGGTTTGTGTAGCAATGGGTTGCGTTATAATTGATATAGCTTCATTGACAATGAGAGAAGCTGAATCAGATGTTACAGATGGAGAACAATCACCGCTAATGAGACAGTAATAGTCTGTAGAAGCATCTGACAAGTCAATCGGATTGATGGTAAGCGTGGCCGAGTTTGTTCCGAAGAAGTTACCACCATTGGTTAAAGGAGTACTGCCTTTGTACCATTGATAACTTAATCCTGCTCCGGTAGCGGTAACAGAGATACTTGCCGAACTTCCTGAACAAACTGTTTGGGTAGCTGTAGGCTGAACTGTGATTTGAGGTGCTTCTTTAACATTAATTGTGGAAGATGTCTCGAAACAACCGGTCGTTGAGTCAGTATAAGTAAAAGTGGCATT
>NZ_JBILQL010000045.1:0-18388 GCF_044373165.1 Flavobacterium sp. | reverse complement strand
ATCAAAAATTTCTCCGGCTACAAATCGGCCTTCTTCTCCGTCGGTTATGCTGCGGTGGACTTTTATTTTCGGACCAAAATCGTTGGCCGTCCACACCACTTTGTCGAGTTTGGTTTTGTTTTTATCGATAATCGAATTGGCCGCTTCTACTATGTTCTTGGTAGAACGGTAGTTTTGCTCCAATCGATAGGTTTTTACGTTGTCGTAATCTTTTTGGAAATTCAGAATATTATTGATGTTGGCACCACGAAAAGCATAAATACTCTGAGCATCATCGCCTACCACACAAATATTTTGGAACCTGTCTGACAAAGCCCTTACAATTAAGTATTGCGAATGGTTGGTGTCTTGGTACTCATCGACTAAAATATATCGGAATCTATCCTGGTATTTGGCCAAAACATCCGGAAAACGATTCAACAATTCGTTAGTTTTAAGCAACAAATCGTCAAAATCCATAGCACCGCTTTTGAAGCAACGTTCTACATATTGCTGGTAAATTTCACCCATGCGTGGCTTTTTGCTCATGGCATCGGCTTCCATCAACTCAGGATTATTGAAATAGGCTTTAACCGTAATTAAAGAGTTTTTGTATGAAGAAATCCGACCGTAAACTTGTTTGGGTTTGTAAATGTCCTTGTCCAATTGCATTTCTTTGATGATGGCCGAAATCAATCGCACACTGTCTTGGGTATCATAAATGGTAAAATTCGACGGATAACCGAGTTTTTCCGCTTCAATACGCAATATTTTAGCAAACACCGAGTGAAAGGTTCCCATCCAAAGGTTCTTGGCTTCGTTATTCCCAACAATATCCGAAATACGCTTTTTCATTTCGCGTGCGGCTTTGTTAGTAAAGGTTAGGGCCAAAATATTAAAAGCATCCACTCCTAAACTCATCAAATAAGATATACGAACCGTCAACACCCGCGTTTTACCCGAACCGGCGCCGGCTATAATAATCATCGGACCGTCTTTTTGAAAAACCGGTGCTTGTTGGGCTTCGTTGAGTTGGGCAATGTATTGTTGCATTTCAGGTACTAAGTTGCTAAGGTTCTGAGGCACTAAGGCTAATAATCGTAAGGAACAAATTTAAGGTTACTTCTGTTGAATTGCAATACAGTATATGGCGTATTTCTATTATATTTGTCAACAATTTTTAGTCGATATCCCTATGAATGCAGATAAAATACTTGAGTTACTGATGTATACTGTTCCGTCGCTGGTAACCGGTGGTGTGGCGTATTATTTGTTTGACAGTTATTTCAAAGACCAACAACATACGCGCCGTTGGTTGTTGCAAAAAGAAAATCAAAAACAAGCGTTGCCTTTGCGATTGCAGGCTTATGAAAGAATGGCTTTGTTTTTAGAGCGCATTAATCCGGCTAAGTTGCTGATTCGTGTAGCGCCTTTAGGGACGAATAAAGAAGAGTACCAAAACCTCATCATTCGACACATCGAGCAAGAATTTGAACACAATTTGACACAGCAAGTGTATATATCCGATGACTGTTGGACGATGATTATAACCGCTAAAAACACCATTATTCAAAACATACGGAAAGCCACTGCTGATGATACCGTAAAAAGTGCCGATGAATTGAGAGAAAAAATCCTGAGCAACTTATTGCAGGATGAAGTCGCCACCAATGTGGCACTCGCCTTTTTGAAAAGTGAAGTCAGTGAGATTTTAGGATAAAAAAAGCCCCGAAAAATTCGGGGCTTTTTTATGGTAATTGTTATAAATTAATTATCTCGTATAACGTGAGCCACACCGGTTAAGGTATGCAATCCCGTACTATCTGTAAAAGTGCCGCTGAAAGTCATATCGATATATTGACCAATAGCACCCACCTGATTTAAATTAAACTGAATAGTATTGGTTGTAGTTGATGCTATATAACCTACTCCATTGCCTTCCATAGAAAATTGGGCTGTAGTATATACTCCAGGAACATTGGTATTACCCCAAATATATAAACCTCCTGTTGTTGAGGAAGCATTGAGGTATAAACTATTCTGATTAATTGTTCCCTGAGATGTTGTACCGCCACTTACTTGCTGAATAAAAAACACCGGAGAACCACCGTCAATTTGGTAAGAAATAAATTCATCGACAGCGGTACAAGCCTGGAGATTTCCAATAGTAGTAATTGGCGCTGTAAAATTATAAGCGATAGAATCCGTTTGCTGAAGATTATCCAAATCAAATCCTTTTAAAGTGAACTGAGTATTACTTGGACAATAAATTTCATTAAAGCTGAAAGCGCCATTGGTTACAGGTGAAACAGAGTAACCTCCGGCTCTGTTTAAGATTACGTATCCGTTTGTGACATTGGTATTGTTACATTTTACTAAATTTCCAACTACATTGGAGCTAATAGTCGTTGGAGAATTATTGATCACAATGTTTGGCAAAGTTGTATTGGCAGTAAAGGGTCCTATAGAAGTGGTGTAAATAACATTGCTTGAATTACAACTGTAGTAATCCGGATAAACATTCAGAACCATGGTTTGATTGGACGGAACCAAGCCTGAAACTTGACCATTGTTGTTAGTGTAACCCATTACCGGCCAAGTATTTCCATTAGCAATTAATCCAACGCCAACGTTTGAGATTCCGTTGCCATTAGCATCTACTACAGTGACTGTTAAGGTAACTACCGGAAATAGCACATCACAATTCCACCAAGAAAAATGCGATACTTCACCCACGTATTTGTTCCCTACTTTTGTAGCAACACCCTCTTGTTTCCAATAGCCTTTCTCTTCATCAAAATGCCATAAAGGAATGGTATTAGGTGCTGTTGCCAATTGGCTGTCATCGATTCGCATAGTAATTTCGGCGGTATGTCCTTCTTTAAGATTTAATTTTTGTCCGCCACTGCCACGCAATTCCACATTAATCATTCCGAAAGTTTCTAAAACCGCTTGTTGATTTGTCTCAGTTTGTGCGTACAACATACCGGGCATCAATTGGTTAATGTTTTCATCTGTTGGTGTTAAATGAAACATGGAAACTTGAACCGCACCGTTATAATTGTTGCCATTAGCATCTTGAAAAGCACCATCAAAAACCACTTTGGTTCCCGAATAAATAGACACTTCGCTATTGACACCCGATTGAATAGTTTCTATAGGAGAATTGGGCAACAACATGATTTTGACATTGTTTTTTCCTGTAGTAGGCACCATCGAGCGCGAACCGTCAATGTATCCTGATTTTGTGGCTTTGATGAAAGCGAATCGTTGATTTACATTGGCACCATTGAGCATAAAAACACCATTAACATCGGTTTGTGTCGTTGAGGAACCAATTTTAATGGTTACCCCTTGTATAGGATCGTTATTGGTATCAACTACTTGCCCAATAAAATCTCGGCTGACTTCATTTCCGAAGTTTTGAGAAAAGGTTTCGTCATTCGGGCCTGAATTCTGATTTCCGCCATCGTTTGACTCACAGGAGGAAAAATTTACCGCTAAAAAAAGCAGTAAAAACAAGGAAAGGATTTTTTTCATATTGATTAGGTTTACAGTGAAGATAGTCAAAAAGCATTTAAGTTGCGTCAGAAAAGCTATAAAAAACAAAAATCCCGACTGCATCGGGATTTTTAATTATTTGAATTTGGCTATGCCGTCGAGCAACCAATCCTTGTATTTTTCCACTTCAGGATCATAACTCGTAGAACCGTCGGAAATGGTATTGCCTTCTAAGTCGAGGATTAAATATTGCGGTTGTGTATTGGTTTGGTAACGGGTAATTTGAAAATCACTCCATTTATTCCCAACTGTTTCAATCTCTTTTCCGGTTTGTTTGGAAACGTATTTTTCGTTTTCCGGCAATTCTTTTTTCTCGTCTACATACAAAGAAATCAACACTAAATCGTTTTTAAGAATATTTAGTACTTCTTTATCCGACCATACATAATCTTCCATTTTTCGGCAGTTTTCACAACCGTGACCGGTAAAATCAAGTAATACAGGCTTGTTTACTTTCTTAGCATACGCCATACCGGCTTCGTAGTCTAAAAAGGTGATTAAACCGTGGGATATCTTTTTGGTATGTTCAGGAAGCTTTTCGCCGGTATCTACTACAGCAGCACTTCCGCCAACACCATCAGGACTTTCACTGTAGTACAAAGGCGGTGGGAAACCGGAAAGCACTTTTAAAGGCGCACCCCATAAACCGGGAATTAAGTAAAAGGTAAAGGAAGTCACCAACAACGCCATAAACAATCGACCAACTGAAATATGTGATAACTGACTGTCGTGTGGCAAGGTAATTTTCCCAAACAAATACAACGCCCAAGCTCCGAAAACGGCTATCCATATGGCTAAGAATAATTCTCTCGGCAGCCAATGAGATTGGGTCACCAAATCTGCTTTAGACAAAAATTTAAAGGCCAAAGCCAATTCTAAAAAGCCTAACGAGACTTTTACGGTATTCAACCAACCACCCGATTTGGGTAACGAATTCATCCAACCCGGGAACATGGCAAACAACATGAACGGCAACGCTAAGGCTAAGGAAAAACCAACCATTCCCACGATTGGTGCCAATCCACCTTTGGAAGCTGCTTCTACTAGAAGCGTTCCAATGATGGGTCCGGTACAAGAAAACGAAACAATAGCCAAGGCCAAAGCCATGAATAAAATCCCAATAAATCCGCCTCTATCCGCTTGGCGGTCGACTTTGTTAGCCCAAGAATTCGGCAATACAATTTCGAAAGCACCCAAGAAGGAAGCGGCGAAAAAGATTAATAAGAAGAAAAATATCAAATTAAACCAAACGTTAGTCGATAACGCATTCAAAGCATCCGAACCAAAAACGGCCGTAACAAGCGAGCCTAAAATAACATATATAATAATGATTGACAAACCGTATAAAATGGCGTTTCTTTTGCCTTCGGCTTTGTTTTTACTTTGTTTGGTAAAGAAGCTCACCGTCATCGGAATCATTGGAAACACACAAGGGGTTAACAAAGCGGCAAAACCACCTAAAAAGGCCAAAATAAAAATAGTCCACAGCCCTTTTTGTTCTTCCGGTTTGGATTTTAACAGTGTAGTTGTTTTGTTTGGAGCTGATTCTTGTGTGGCATCTTTTATTGTATTTACGCTAACAGTATCCTTAACTTCAGGAGTAACTACAGTCTCAGCTATAGTGATTTTAGGCAATTGAAACGTAAACGTATTGTCTTGATTGATACACACTTCTTTACAAACTTGGTAATCAACCGAAGCTTTGATGGTGGTGATTTTCGGATTGATTGCCTTGATTTTTTGGATGAAGGTCGCTTTCTTTTCGAAGTAATATTCGTCTACTTCAAAAACATCGTTGTATTGTTTTTTATACGGACTTTCTTTGACTTTCCCGATGAGTTCATAATTGCCTTTCGCGTCTTTGAACTTGAATTCTGCGGGCAGCGGTCCGTTTTCCGGAGTAAACTGAGAGTAAACGTGCCATTCGTCGTCGATTTTGGCTTCCATAACCAAATTGAATTCGGTGTCACTGATTTTCTCTACACGGCTCGTCCATTTTACAGGATTGACCATTTGGCCTTGAGCAGTGAGTAGTGTAAAAAAACTGAAAAGCAAAAAAAGTACTTTCTTCATTAGGCTTCGTAATTAATTTTTAAAATTTTGGTGGTGTTGGCTGTAGCTATAAACCTTTCATCGGGTCTTTTCCCTACTATCCAAACAATTTTATCATCGGAACAAAGCAACCAAACGTTAGCTTTATCCAAAAGAGAATATTTTTCGTCTTTGAAAAACTTACTCAATTTCTTTTTCCCGCTCATACCTGAAGGTTGGATAACATCACCTTCTTGCCAACGTCTTAAGGTTAAAGGAAACTGCAGCAAATCTTCATCGACAAAGATAACATTACTCGATTGATTCGAAATGTCACTTACGTTACAAAAGCTCATTTTTAAGGGAACTTTAACTTCGGCTTGGTCTTTTGGAATCCAATACATTTCCTCACTCACTCTGGTTTGCTTGGTAAATAATAGCAAAACATTTCTGTTTTTCAGTAAAATATGGGAATCCGACAAGACTTGCTTACCCGATTGTGCCACCAACAAATCGTATACGGCTGTCCAATCCGAAAAGCCGAAAGGTTGCAGCCATTCGTACAAATAGGCTTTGTAATTTCGGTATTTCAGCAACTTATCAAGGTCGATTACGGCATGATTATCCTCTTCATTGACCACTTTTTGATACAAACTCTTAACTGCGTCTTCTGCTAAAGATTGGGTTTGTTTCAAATGGGTAATCGTATTGTTAAAAGAAGCCAACAAACTCGGATTGAGTGCTTTTAAAACCGGAATCACGTCATGACGCAACTTGTTACGCAGGTATTTATCCGATGCGTTGCTGCTGTCTTCACGCCATGGAATGTTATTTTCGGCAGCATAAGTTGCAATTTCTTTTTGAGAGAAAACCAACAGCGGTCGGACAATCTTATCGTTTTGTTCCGGAATGCCTATTAAACCTTCAATACCGGAACCGCGGGTGAAATTGATTAAGAAAGTCTCTAAACTGTCATCGAGATGATGCGCAGTTAAAATATAATCGAAATTATGGTTGGCTAACAGCGTATAAAACCATTCGTAGCGCAGGTTTCGGGCCACGACCTGAATGGAAAGCTTATTTTTTTCGGCAAAAGCTTTGGTGTCGAAGCGCTCTGTAAAGATTGGTATTTGGAATTTCTCCATTTGGAGTTTTACAAAATTTTCATCTTCGTTGCTTTCTTCGCCACGCAATTGAAAATTACAATGCGCTATGGTAAAATCAAGTTGGAATTGATGGCATAAATTGACCAAAACCATACTATCGATACCGCCGCTTACAGCCAATAACAACTTTTTCCCTTTAAGAAAGGAAAGGTTTGTATTCAGGTGGTTTTGGAATTTTGACAGCATATTCAAAGGTAGTAATCTACTTCGTTTTTATTTCTATGGCACCGTTTTTTGCTTTTATGCCATATTTTATTTCAGCATTATTTCCTTTGATTACATTAACCGACTTAATTCTGTCGGAATCCAAAGCCATATACTCTTTTTCTGAAGTTTCTTTTCCGTCAATAATGTAAAGTGGTTTTAGATTTTCATTTACATGATTATAAGAACATTCAAAAAAAACATCAATTGATTGTGTCAACTGTTCCTGATTGATTACTTGGCTAACATCTTGAATCACTGTGTTTGTCTTGTAAATTTTCAAAACAATATCACTTCCATCATCTTTAATCATTTCATAATAACGAAAACACTTATTGGGTGTCATCTCAATTCGCGCAGTATACATAGTAAGCATTTTTGAAACGGTTAAAGCTTTCATTTCTATATATTTTCCGTCCGGCAAGTACCCTTTAAATTCTTTGGTTAAATGTATCTTTTGAATTACATTTTGACCATTTTTTGGTTCATAGAATCTAACACCGGGAAATAATCTGCTTTTATAGCCAAATTTAATTTCCGGATTACCGTCTTCAGTAGCATATTCTTTGCAAAAATCTTTTTGATCAATTGCCACCAGTTTTATTTCAGGATCCATTTTTCTTAAATCATCTAACGTTAATGGACAAAAATTTAATTTAAAGAGGTTGACCGGTTGCTCCTGGGAAAAAATATACTGACAGAAGAGCACCAGCAATATGGTTAGATTTTTTTTCATTTTAAAAGTAATTAATGACTAATTGTAAATGTAAAAATATTTAAATCATTATTTCGAAAGTAATTCCAACTGCATATTTATTTACTTAAAACCTCGAACATCGCCTTAGCTTTCAACAAACACTCCTCGTATTCTTGTTCCGGATCGGCTTGCGAAGTAATGGCACTTCCTACCGAAAAAGACAAATACTTGTTTTGCGCATTGTATAAAATACTTCGGATTACTACATTGAAATCGAAGTCGTTGTTAGGCGTAAAATAACCAACGGCACCGCTGTACAAACCGCGTTTGGTTTCTTCTAAATCCTCGATGATTTTCATGGCGGAAATTTTAGGCGCTCCGGTCATGCTGCCCATGGGAAAAGTGCTTTTTAAAATTGCTATAGGTGAAGTTGAATTTTCTACTGTAGCAACTACTGTAGAAATCATTTGATGCACCTGCTCGAAAGAATAAATACCGCATAATTCTTCTACCACAACAGAACCTTTGGTAGCCGTGTGTGATAAATCGTTGCGAACCAAGTCGACGATCATGATATTTTCGGAACGTTCTTTGGGATTTTGAGCCAAGTCGGATTTAGATTGTTCATCCAACTCTTTATCCGAATGGCGTTTGGCGGTTCCTTTGATGGGTTGAGAAATGACTTTGTTCCCTTCTTTCCGCAGATAACGTTCCGGCGAAGCACAAAGCAAATACTGATGGTTGTGCTTGAAGTATGTCGCAAACGGCGGATGAGAAATGGCATTCAACTTAAAATAAATGTCCACCGGTTCAATACAAGCGTTTTCGGCATAAAATTCCATACAAAAATTGGCTTCGTAAATATCTCCGCGATGGATGTGGGAAAGCATTTCGGTTACTTTCTCCAAATAGCTTTCTTTAGCAATGCGTTGTTGTATGGTTGGTTGTCGGTTGTCGGTTGTCGGTTGTCGGTAAGTAAATATGTCTTCAAAATCGGATTCGATTTCGTCGTCGCACAAACGTAAATACTGAATCTCCAAAACATTTTCTTTCAGCAAAAACAACTTTTTGGGTTGGAAGAAAAACAAATCGGGAAAATCCAAACCGTCAAAATTGCCGGAAGTCAAATCTTCTGTATCGTTTTTTAAATCATAAGAAAGATAACCGAACAACCAATCTTTAGTTTGTTGTTGGTATTGTTTTAAATCCTCAAATGCATTGACATAATCGGTCTTTACTGAAGTAAAAGCATCAACCGCTAAAATACAGTCATAACTCGAGTATTGTTGGTGATAGTGGTTAGCATCTAAAAAAACGACCTCGTTGAATTGTTGTGCCCAATTCAGTAATTGATTTTTAAATAAAGAAGTCTTGTTTATTTTTTTAGTGACAACGGTTCTCAACGAGTGTACTTTTAGAATTCCAAAAATACAATAAAAAAAGATGATTTTCTTTTTCGGTCAGATAAGACACAAATAATTGGCAATGAAATAATTACCTCAAAAACTATCTACCGTAACTTTTTTAACTAACTTTGATAGAACAACTCAAAACTGTAAAAAATATGAAATTAGCCACCACAATTATCCGAGTCTTAATCGGACTCTTTTTACTGTTTGCCTCTATCAGTTTCTTTTTGAAATTAGCTCCCGAAACCGAAGCCACCGGAAATTTTAAAGCGTTTAATACCGGATTGGTCGCTTCAGTTTATTTGATTCCGTTAGCCAAAGCGGTTGAATTATTATGTGGTTTGTCGTATGTAACCGGAAAATTTGTGACTTTGGCTAATATTGTTATTCTTCCGGTGACCTTGAATATTTTATTGATCAATTATTTCATGTCGCCCGAAACTTTACCTATTGCCGCTGCCCTTTTCTTAGGTAATTTGTTTCTGATTTGGCGGTATTGGCACAATTACAAATCGGTTTTTACACCATAAAAAAACGTCCCGAATAATCGGGACGTTCTTGTATTATTCAGGGTCTAATTAATTTTGACTTAAATAAGCAGCGGTGCTCAAACGGTCAGCAGTCATAGCTTCTTGTCCTTTATTCCAATTGGCCGGACAAACTTCACCGACAGTTTGCACGTGAGTGTAAGCATCAATCAGTCTTAAAAACTCGTTTACATTTCTTCCCAATGGCATATCGTTTACACTTTCGTGGAATATTTTACCGGTTTCATCTATTAAATAAGTAGCTCTGAAAGTCACGTTAGAACCTTCTAATATTTCGTCATTCAACTCCGCATTATAAACCCATTCGGCGTCTAAAATATCTAACGCAGCTGATAAATTTCTGGTAGTATCGGCAATTAAAGGATAAGTAACCCCTTGTATTCCACCGTTATTTTTTGGCGTATTCAACCAGGCAAAGTGCACTTCATTGGTATCACAAGAAGCACCGATAACGATGGTGTTTCTGTTTTCAAACTCACCAATAGCGGTTTGGAAAGCGTGTAATTCAGTCGGGCATACAAAAGTGAAATCTTTCGGGTACCAAAATAAAAGCACTTTCTTGTTGTTTTGGGTCGCTTCTTCAAGCACGTTGATTCTTAAATTTTCTCCTTTGTGTGAGATGGCATCTACCGAAATGTTTGGGAATTTTTTACCTACTAATGACATAATGTGTATGGATTAAATGTTATTTTTTTCGAGGGGCAAAGGTACTCCGTTACTCTTTTTAAAAAAAGCACCTTTGATTATATTTTTTTAATTGATTCAATGCCTTTGGCTTTATCCAAAATTCGAGACAAACGTATTTAAAAAATAAGATTAAAAACATGATTTTTGTTATCTTATCTTATATTTGTTTTTTACTTAACATAACGCAACCAAAACTATGTCATTATCCAACCTGTTCCGAAAAAAATCGACGTCTGTAATTTTAAAAGAAGGTGGCGACGGAGAACATTCGGGTTTAAACAAAGTCCTTACCGTAAAAGACTTAACCTTTTTTGGAATAGCGGCCATCATAGGTGGCGGAACCTTTAGTGCAATAGGAAACGCTTGTTTTTCAGGCGGTCCTGGCGTGGTGATTTTGTACATCATTTGCGCTATCGCTTGTGGCTTTACGGCTATGTGCTATGCAGAATTTGCCTCTCGTGTGCCGGTTTCCGGTAGTGCTTACACTTATGCCTATGTCTCTTTCGGAGAATTATTTGCTTGGATAATCGGTTGGGCTCTATTGATGGAATACTCCATCGGCAACATTTACATTGCATTTTCTTGGAGTGGTTATTTTACCAATTTACTGGAAAGTTTCCACATCCATTTACCCGAATGGTTGACTATAAATTACAAATCCGCTCAAGATGCTTTATTAGCCAATAAACCCGGAGAAGGCTTGACGGCTTGGAATACCGCACCAACACTTGGCGGATTAAGAATCATTTTTGATTTACCGGCTGTAGTGATTAATGTGCTGATTACTTATTTGGTTTATAAAGGTACCAAAGAATCTAAAAACTTCAGCAATGCGATGGTATACATCAAATTAGCCATTATCATTTTAGTCATTATTGTAGGGGCAATGTATGTTGACATCGATAACTGGACACCGTTTATGCCTAATGGATTTGGTGGTGTAATGGCCGGTGTTTCCGCTGTTTTCTTTGCTTACATTGGATTTGATGCGGTGTCAACCCTAGCCGAAGAAAGCAAAAACCCACAACGCGATTTGCCTCGCGGTATGATTTATTCCTTAGTGATTTGTACAATTGTCTACATCATTCTCGCTTTGGTATTGACTGGTATGGTAAAATATGATTTGTTGGGCGTGAGCGATCCGTTAGCAGAAATCTTTGCTTTGAAAGGTGTAAAATGGATGTTATTTATTGTATCTATCGCCGCAGTTGTGGCCATGACCAGTGTGATGTTGGTTTTCCAAATGGGACAACCGCGAATTTGGATGACCATGAGTCGAGACGGATTAATGCCAAAGAAATTTTCCGAAATTCACCCTAAACACAAAACCCCCGGATTCGCAACCATAGTGACCGGATTGGTGGTAGGCATTCCGATTTTCTTTACCGATGAAAACTTTGTACTCGATTTTACCAGTATCGGAACTTTATTTGCTTTTGTATTAGTTTGTGGTGGTGTGTTGATGTTGTCTCCTCAAAGTGAAGCCGAATTGGCCGAACGCGCTACCAAAGGAAAGTTCAGAATTCCGTATATCAATTCGAAGTATATTTTTCCTTTGATTTGTTTGGGTGCGTTTGGGGCGGTGCAATACTTTTTACCGACATTCTTCCCGAAAACCTTTAGTTATTCTGACAACTTTTTTGCCGAAAACGCTCCTATGGTAGTGTTTATCATTTTATGTTTAGTAATGGCGGTATTGGCTTTTCTCAAAAACTTGTCCTTGATTCCTTTATTAGGATTAGTTTCTTGTTGTTATTTATTAACCGGAATGGCCGTATCCAACTGGCAATGGTTTGGTATTTGGTTGGTGATAGGTCTAATCGTTTATTTCTTATACGGTTACAAGAACAGTAAACTGAACCGGTTGAATTCGTAAGGGTTTAAAGAAAAGGGATAAGGAAAAAGTTTTAGTTTCTTATCCCTTTTCCTTTTTAACTTGTCCATTTATTTAATTACTTTTATGCATTGAAGTACAAACAACAACTCATGATATACAGAAAAATTTCTTTATTACTTATTGCAGTAACTTTCAGCATAGCCAATGCACAAGAAAAAACCGAAACCCCAAAATGGGAGGTTGCCAAACCCGGTGATACTTTTAATTACAAAACCCAAAACTTCACCACTTCCGAAGGCACTTGGATGAACTTAGATGTCAGTCCGGACGGAACGACTATCGTTTTCGATTTGTTGGGCGATATTTATACCATGTCGATTTCCGGTGGCAAAGCCAAAGTATTGCGTTCGGGTATTCCATTTGAAATCCAACCCCGTTTTAGTCCGGATGGGAAGAAAATTGCTTTTACCAGCGATGCCGGTGGTGGCGATAACCTTTGGATAATGAATGCCGATGGTAGTAATGCCAAACAAATTTCTAAAGAAGATTTCCGGCTGATGAGCAATCCGGCTTGGATGCCTGACGGGAATTATTTGGTAGGCCGTAAAAACTTTACCTCCCAACGTTCTGCCGGTGCCGGTGAAATGTGGCAATACCATATCAGTGGCGGAAGCGGCGTACAATTAACCAAACGCAAAAACGACCAACAAGACGTTAATGAGCCTAATATTTCCAAAGACGGAAAATACCTGTACTTTAGCGAAGATATTTATCCTGGCGGTTATTTCCAATACAACAAAGATCCGCACAACGAAATTTACGTCATTAAACGCTACGAATTCGAAACCGGAAAAATTGAAACCATTACCGGCGGACCGGGTGGCGCAGCAAGACCTCAAGTGTCTCCCGATGGAAAGAAATTAGCTTTCATCAAAAGAATCGGAACCAGCACGGTTTTATACTTACACGATTTAGAAACCGGAGAAGAATGGCCGGTGTTTGACAAACTCGACAAAGACCAACAAACCGCTTGGGCTTTATTTGGGGTATATCCTAATTTCAATTGGATGCCGAATAACGAAGAGGTTATTATTTGGTTTGGTGGTAAAATCAATAAAATCAATACCAAAACTTTAAGTGTAACTAATATTCCGTTTACTGTGGATGTGGCGATTGAAGTGGCCGACAGAGTGCATTTCAATACCCCTATTGCCGATGATGAATTTACAGTGAAAATGATACGCGATGCGGTAACTTCACCGGATGGAAAAACTTTAGCTTTCAGAGCTTTGGGCTATATATGGACTAAAGCATTGCCTAATGGAACTCCGAAACGTTTAACCGGTGGAACCGATTTTGAAGCCGAACCCTCTTTTACTGCCGACAGCAAAAGTATTGTTTATGTAACTTGGAATGATACCGAATTGGGCAGTATCAGAAGAATTGGTTTAGACGGCAAAAATTCGATAAAACTCACTAACGAAAAAGGAATATACAGAACACCTTCCCTATCACCCGATGGCAAAACCATAGTGTATAGAAAAGAAGACGGCAACTTGGACCAAGGATTATCTTTTGCAAAAAAACCCGGACTTTACACTATGAGCAGTATCGGTGGTAAAGCCAAATTTATTGGCTCTAATGGCGAATACCCATTGTTTACCAAAGACGGTAACCGCATATTTTTCCAAACCGGCGGTGTGTTTTTCGGTAGTTTGACCAAAGAATTGAAGAGCGTGGATTTGAATGGTAAAGACGAAAGAACACATGTCAAAGCCAAATACGCCAATAGATTAGTGCCTAGCCCTGATAACCAATGGATTGCTTTTATGCATTTGCACAAAGCCTATGTAGCACCCTTAAATATGAACGGTCAGGAAGCCGATTTAGACAATAAAACTACTGCCGTTCCTGTATCTGAATTGTCGAAAGATGCCGGAATTAATTTGCATTGGGCCGCTAACAGCCAAAAAGTAATGTGGACACTTGGCGATAATTATTATGTAAACGATATCAAAGACCGCTTTACGTTCTTGCCCGGTTCGCCCGAAAAAGTGCAAAAACCAACCGACAACGGTACCAAAATCGGTTTAATCGCCAAAGCAGACAAACCCAAAGGTAAGTTGGCCTTAACCAATGCCCGAATCATCACAATGAACGGTGATAAAGTCATAGAAAAAGGCACGCTTATCATCAACCAAAATCGCATTGAAGCCTTAGGTACAGCTACCGAAGTAACCGTTCCTGCCGACGCTCGCGTATACGACTTAACCGGAAAAACCTTAATACCCGGAATGGTTGATGCTCACGCACACGTAGGTGCTTTCCGTTATGGACTGACCACCCAACAAAATTGGCAATTTTATGCTAATTTGGCTTATGGCGTAACCACTTCTCACGATCCGTCTTCCAATACCGAATCGATATTCACCCTTTCGGAGATGGTAAAGAGTGGTGCTATTGTTGGCCCACGGATTTATTCAACCGGATTTATTTTATATGGTGCCGATGGCGATTTTAAAGCGGTAGTAAATGACCTAGAGGATGCCCGATTTTCTATCAAACGCACCAAAGCATTCGGTGCCTTATCAGTAAAAAGTTATAACCAACCAAGACGCGACCAACGCCAACAAGTATTGCAAGCCGCTCGTGAAGAAGGTATTAACGTAGTACCCGAAGGCGGTTCGAACTTTTTCCATAACATGACCATGGTGATTGACGGTCATACCGGCGTAGAACACAACATTCCGATTACTCCGGTTTATAAAGATGTTTTGGAACTTTGGGGCAAAAGCGGTGTCGGTTACACGCCTACTTTGATTGTAAATTACGGAGGTTTGAATGCCGAATATTATTGGTACCAAAAAACCAAAGTCTATGAAGACAAAAAATTGCTGCAATTCACGCCAAGAGGCATCATCGATTCACGCGCACGTTTCCGCACTATGGCACCTGAAGAAGAATATGAAAACGACCATATCCTAACTGCTAAATCTGTAAAAGCTTTGGCTGATAACGGTGTCAAAGTCAATATGGGTGCGCACGGACAATTGCAAGGTTTGGGAGCGCATTGGGAATTGTGGAGCATCAATCAAGGCGGCATGAGCAATTTAGAAACCTTAAAAACCGCCACCATCAATGCTGCTAACTATATAGGCGCCGGAAAAGACATCGGTTCCTTGGAAGTAGGTAAATTGGCAGATATTTTGGTTTTAGATAAGAATCCGTTGGAGAACATTCAAAACTCGAACTCGTTGCGCTATACTATTGCCAATGGTAGAATGTACAATGCCGATACTATGAACGAAGAAGGCAACGAACCTAAAGCCCGTAAAAAATTCTATTGGGAAAACAGCAAATACAACGCCGCTTTCCCTTGGCACGAAGAAACAGAGAGTTTTATGGAGCACCATTGTTGTGATGCAATTCATAATTAAGTACGAAGTGAAAAGTACGAAGTACGAAGTAAAAAACCATTCGCGAAAGTGGGTGGTTTTTTTGTGAGGACTTGTGACACAGAGATTGACTGTGAAGGATGGTCTATTGATAAGAATTTTATGTTAATAACTTGATTTATAATCCCTATTGATGGGAATTGGTTGGTGGTGGGGAATTTTGTAAGTTTGAGATATAAGCAATAAATGGGTGATTGTATGGTCCTTACCTATGAATTCGCAGTTGTTTTAAGCAGATTATAGAATTCAAGAGTTAACGCAATTTTTAAAAGAAAAATGAAAAAAATCAATACTATCATTTTGGGGCTCTGTTTTACAGCGATATCCTTTGGACAAAGTGCCCTTAAACCTGAAGAATCGCAGTTAAAAGCATTAATTATTAAATCTTTTGACGAAATATGGTCTGAATTAAATTCTAAAAACATCAATAAATTTTACACCAAGGATTTTCTGCTTTTGGAAA
This sequence comes from Flavobacterium sp., assembly GCF_044373165.1. Taxonomy (GTDB): domain Bacteria; phylum Bacteroidota; class Bacteroidia; order Flavobacteriales; family Flavobacteriaceae; genus Flavobacterium. Next base: position 2,351 of record NZ_JBILQL010000045.1, on the reverse strand, counting down.
ATGGCGAAGTATGGAATAATGACACTATTGCCCAATATTTAGACAAAGCGATCCTTAAAAAACCGATGCCTACCCGAGTAAACACAATTGAAATTATTGATGTTAAAGTCTCCAATGGAACGGCATGGATTGCCTACAAAAACCAAGCGGAATTTACGGTTGATAATAAAATAATCAGAAAAGCGTATTGGCTGGAAAGTGCCACCGCCATTTTAACAGAAAACGGCTGGAAATTAGACATGCTTCATTCCACGAGGGTAAAAAATGAATAAAAAAACCGTTGGCGCGGATTTACACACGAGCAAAGCGACTGTCTAAGGAATCCGTGCCCACTAACTTGAGGTCTATTAAAATTCAAAAAGGAGTTTATATTTGTAATCAACAGTAATAAATCGACTCAGCTGTTGCGAGCTGCAATCCGGTAGCAGCAAGCTTAAACGACATTCAACTATGAAGAAAATTAATACTATCCTACTGGTGCTTTTTGTTTCAATAGTTTCTTATGGACAGAGAATCGAGACAGTTTACTTAAATGCTAATGACAGCACAACGAATATGTATGTTGCGGTTTTTCCAGAAAATGACATAGTGAAGTCATATATGATTTTGTTAGACGCATTTATAAATTCACCTAAAGATGTTTTACTACAAACAGACCTACCAAAATATGCTTCACAAAATGGTATATTAACTATTATTCCAATTCTAAAGACAGGTTCTTCTTTCTTTGGAAGTGATTCTCCTTCTCATCAATCGTTAAAAGAAATAATAGAAGTTGTGGTAAGTAAATACCAATTAAAAGACAAAGACTTTTTCATAGGTGGGTTTTCCATTGGTGGAACTTGTGCCGTAAAATATGCTGAGTTATCTATTCAAAACAACTATGCCATAAAACCAAAAGCCGTTTTTGCAATAGCCTCACCTCTTGATTGGGAACGGTATTATAATGCAGCCCAAAGAGTTGTTAGACTATCAAATCCTGATAAAATAAACCAAGAAGTTTTTTATATGATAGAAAGAATTGAGAAAGAAATGAAGGGCACACCAAAAACTGCAATAGAAAATTTTTATACCAATTCTCCTTATTCATTTTCTGACACAACACAAACAGCAATAAAAAACTTGATTAAAACACCTATAATGCTAATCTGTGAACCTGATATTCAATGGGGATTAAAAGAACGAGGTTACGACATCTCCTATAATAATATTACAGACCATTCGGCGATGATTAATGAGTTGCAGAGATTGGGAAATACCAATGCTGTTTTAGTCACAACAACAGACAAAGGATACAGACAACCTAATAATATAAAACATCCTATTTCTTGGAGTATCGCTGACCCCGAACAATTAATAAAATGGTTACAGTCACAATAACAACAAAGTATGCTGCTAACCCGACAGCGCTGATTTACAATGTGCTCTACAATACCTAAGTAAAAAAGGGATAAGGGATAACTGCCTACTGAACACTGAACACTGAATTTAACCGCAAAGCTCACTAAGATTTTATGTAATTAGTGGTTCGATTTTTTAGCACACAGATTACACGGATTAAACAGATTCTCACGGATTTTTTTATCTGTGTTTATCCGTAATATCCGTTTTATCCGTGTTCCAATACGCTAGCTGGAAAAAGGGTTTATTTTAACTCGAAGTTCACTAAGATTTCATGTAATTAGTGGTTCGATTTTTAGCACACAGATTACAGGGATTAAACAGATTTTCACGGATTTTTTTATCTGTGTTTATCTGTGTTATCCGTGTTCCAATACGCTAGCTGGAAAAGGGTTTGTTTTAACTCGAAGTTCACTAAGGCTTACTGTGCTTTGTGCCTTCTTAGTGCTCTTAGTGGTTACACTTGCGAAGCATTATTCTCATTGCCGTTAGCCCCAATTTGGTCCTGTTTCCGTTCCAAAAGCATTTTTTGATACACCAATAAATCGACCTGCAGTTCCAAAGCTAACACATCGGCTTTGCTTTGTTTTTGGAGCGAAGCTTTCACCCTATTCTCCAAAAGAGGCAACACATCCGGAGATACTTCGGGCAGTTCTGCGGCGTGTTCCCTTAGGAAATACAAGAGCTTCGTGGCTTTTTCGTTATAAGCATAGTTGGCCTGTGCCTTAATCAGTTTCCGGCTCAGTCGCTCGTACTGGTATTCGTTTTCCTTAATCAGTTTTTGAAGCGTTACGGCCTCCTGTGCCTGTTGTTCTTCCAGCGTTGCGGGCAGTTGAGCCTTGGCTTCGGGCGATTGGATGTATTTGAGCATGGCGCCCAACAGTACTTTAGAACGTTGAGGGAGATGACCTTTGCCCAACTCAAAACGGGACACGGTAGTGCGGTGAAGC
>NZ_JBILQL010000044.1:0-18590 GCF_044373165.1 Flavobacterium sp. | reverse complement strand
TAAAGACTTGAAAAAACAAGATACCGGAAACCAAGCAAGTAAACAAAAACAGCCAAAAAGGTTTGTCTTTAAAAACCGAGTGCGTTAATATTTCTCCCGGATGCTCTTTGTCGGTGAAAGCCGATTTTTTCTTTTCTTTTACTTTGACCCAAAAGATAAGAATGGCTACAATACAAGTAATCCCGTCTGCCCAAAACAGTCCGTTGTAGCCAATATTCATTATAATCAATCCACCTAAAGCCGGTCCGGCCGCAAAGCCCAAGTTAATAGCCAAACGAACTAAGGTCAACGCTCGGGTTCTGTTTTCGGGTTTGGCATAAGCGCCAATGGAAACAAACATCGCCGGTCGGTACATATCAGCTACCGTCATAATTAAAAACATACTGAGGCAAAGTCCGATAAAACTGGTAATGAACTGAATCACGAAAAACAGTAAACCACTAGTGAGTAAGCTGAAAATCATGATTTTATAAAAGCCGATTTTATCCGAGAGTTTTCCGCCCAACCATGAACCAAGCATGGAACCGATACCGAAACAAACCATAATCCATCCGACTTGTCCGTAACTGAATCCTAAATCTTCTTTTAAATATTTAGACAAAAATGGCAGTACCATTGTTCCGGCTCGATTGATAAAAGTAATCAAGGTTAAAATCCAAATCTCTCTGGAAAAACCTTTGAAGTTATCGATATAGCGTTGGAAAGCAGTTTTGATCATGTGGATTGATTTTCTCCGCTGCGCTCCAACCAAGTCGGCAATGCCTCGGGTGAGCTGGTAAAGTTACAAAGTTCCATCGTTTAAGCGTAAGTAAGTTTTTGAGTTTGCCAACATTTTTTGTGCTATTTTTGTTAAAAAGTGACCATGAAAAAATTAGTTTTCCTTTTCGTATTCTTTCAATTTTCTTTATTGATGTCACAAGAAACAGCCCAAGAATTTCAAGACAACCTTAATAGGGAATTTGCTACCCGAGAGGAAAGTCCGCTTACTGATGAAGATTTCAAAGGGTTTAAAGCGCTCGATTTTTATCCGATTAGTGACACGTTTATAGTAGAAGCCAAGTTTGTGAGAACGCCTAAAGAGAAAGTGTTTAAAATGAAAACGTCTACCACAAGGTTGCCTGAATACAAGAAATACGGTGAGCTGTTATTCCAGATTGACGGAAAAGAATTCAAACTCAATTTATATCAGAATATTGAGTTGAGTAAAAAGGACGGCTATGAAGATTATTTGTTTTTGCCTTTTTCCGATTTGACTTGTGGTAAAGAAAGCTATATAGGTGGTCGTTATATTGATATGCGCATTCCTAAAACCAAAACGGTAATCATCGATTTCAATAAGGCTTACAACCCGTATTGCGCTTATAATTATAAGTATTCGTGTCCGATTGTCCCTTTGGAAAATGACTTAGACATTGAAATTTTGGCCGGCGTTAAAAAATTCCACGATTGATGTCTTTATACAATTTACATACTCACAAGTATACTAACGACGCCAATACAATTGAATTAGTCAACCAATACCCGTGGGAATTTGTGGCAGGCATTCCGCATTTTTCCATTGGTATTCATCCATGGTACATAGAGGAAAGCCGGTTGGCGAGCGATTTGAAAATGATTGAAGAAAAGTTGCCATTGCCCGAATGTTTAGCGCTTGGAGAATGTGGTTTAGACAAGCGAATCGAAATTCCGATGGCTTTACAAACGGAAGTTTTTGAAAAACAAATCACTCTAGCCGAAAAGTATCAAAAACCTCTAGTGTTGCATTTGGTGGCGGCTTACCAAGAGTTAATCGCCATTCATAAAAAACGCAATATTTCTGTGCCGGTTATTTTACATGGCTTTTCTAAAAACGAACAAACCGCCAAACAGTTGTTGGATTGTGGATTTTATTTGTCTTTTGGCAAATATTTGTTGCGCAATCCCGATTTGGCTTCAGTCTTTCAATCGGTTCCAAATGATAGATTTTTTTTGGAAACCGATACCATCGAAGAAACCCTGAGGGAAGTGTATGAAAAAGCATCAATTGTCAAAAATCTAAAGCTATCCGAATTGAAAATCTTAGTGGAAAATAATTGGAGTAAAGTTTTCAAGAAATAGTTCTAATTTTTCATGAGCATTTCTGATTTATTCAGTCCTGATTTTTCCTTATTTTTGCCCCGTTAAAATCGCAATTCTGTATTACAATGGCAAAGTGGCAAGAAAGAGCTGAACTATTATTTAAAGAAGAAGGATTAAATCGTTTAAAAAATGCCAATGTATTGGTTGTTGGATTGGGTGGCGTAGGTTCGTTTGCGGCTGAGTTTTTGGCCCGTGCCGGAGTAGGCAATATGACTATAGTAGATGGTGATGTGGTAGATATTACGAACATCAATCGACAATTGCCGGCCTTGCATTCTACAGTTGGTTTGCCCAAAGTAACCTTGATGGCTACTCGTTTGTTGGATATCAATCCCGAGTTGAATTTAACTCCTGTACAAGAATTTTTGTCTCCCGAAAGGGCTAAAGAAATTGTTACCTCCGATTTTGATTATGTACTTGATTGCATTGACAGTGTAACTCCGAAACTGAATTTGATTATGGCAGCCAAAAGAAAAGGCGTAAAAGTAATCAGCAACATGGGCGCAGGCGGAAAATATGAAGCGTCCAAAGTCAAAGTAACCGATATTCGCAAAACCGATTATTGTCCATTAGCCAAAGTAGTTCGCAAGCGACTCAAAAAAGAAGGCATTTCGAGTGGCGTAAAAGTGGTGTATTCTTATGAAAGACCCGACGAAAGCAGTGTTAAAATGACCGACGGAACCAATTTTAAAAAATCGTTTTACGGTACTAATAGTTGGATGCCATGCTTGTTTGGGTTGCATGCTGCCGAGACAGTTGTGAAATATTTGCTGAAAAAAGAGCCTAAAAATGACTAGCTCAGAAAGACCTACTTTAAAGTTGCCCTTGACTTTTTTTGACCAAAGTGTTGAAGTACTTGGACTGCTTATACTGCTAGGTTTTTGGATTTTTACAATTTACTATTTTCCAATTTTGCCCGAAACCATTCCCACACATTTTGGCGGTGGTGGTGAACCCGATGGTTTTGGCCCTAAAACGGCTATTTTAGGATTACCCATAGTGTCAACGGTTTTGTATTTGATGTTGACCTTTTTTAGTCGTTTTCCGCATAAAATGAATTATTCCGTAACGATTACAGCAGAGAATGCCGAAGTGCAATACCGCATAATGACTCGAATGATTCGTGTTTTGAAAGTGTTTGTACTGCTCATTTTTTGGTTGTTAGATTACAAAACTGTTCAAATAGCTTTATCATGGCCGGATGTTTTGGGGAAATGGTTTTTACTTTTGTTGTTTGTAATGCTTTTTGGTCCACTCTTTTATTTTTTAATACAATTGTCTAAAAACGCCTGATCTTGTTTAGCCCAAAACCACAGTACCTTAGCACCTTATCATGATACAAACCGTAATCTTCGACATGGATGGCGTAATTGTAGATACCGAACCGGTACATCATTTTGCCTACAACCAACATTTTAAGCAATTGGGGATAAGCATTACACCCGAAATGTATGCTTCTTTCACCGGAAATTCAACCAAAAATATTTTTGAGCGATTGAAAGCCGAATTTAATTTACAAGAGGATGTGCAAACATTGGTACAAACCAAACGCGAACTTTTCAACGAGGCTTTTGATCACAAAGAGGATTTGTATTTATTAGATGGCGTTGAAGATTTAATCAAAGACTTGCACCGCAATGGCATGCAGTTGGTTTTAGCATCCTCATCGGCCACCGTTACAATTAACAGAATTTTCAATCGATTTGGATTACACCGCTATTTTACTCACATTGTTTCAGGTGAAGATTTTCCGAAGTCGAAACCACATCCGGCTATTTTTCAACACGCTGCTTTTTTAGCGCAAACACCTGTTGAAAGTTGCATCGTTATAGAAGACAGTACTAACGGAATTTTAGCAGCCAAAGCAGCCGGAATTTATTGTATAGGTTACGACAGTTTTCACTCGAAAATGCAGGATTATTCAAAAGCCGATGTAATCATCAAACATTTCAATGAATTGAATTTCGACTATATCAAAAAGATTAAACCCGTAAAATAAACTTATTCTCTATCCGGCAAAGTGTGTTTTTCTAAAACACGCTTACTATCAATTTTTACGGCAGTGTCTTTCCGCATGCCCCAAAAGAAATCGGATGATTTTTTTCGAGCTTCTTCCAAGTTAACTATAGGCAACGGATAATTTTTGCCCGGCATAAAATCGTGAAAAACCTGCTCAATTGGGGTTAATTTCCAAGGTTCATGTACAAATAGAATAGGTAAAGAAGCCAATTCGGGTACCCATTTTTTGATAAATTCTCCTTCCGAATCGTGTTCCAAAGAATTTTTAACCGGATTGTAAACACGCAATGTATTGATTCCGGTTACTCCGGCCTGCATTTGAATTTGCGGATAATGTATACCGGGTTCGAAATCGAGAAACTGACGCGCTAAATGCGGACTGCAATTTTGCCAAGGCTGAAACAAATGATGGGTATAAAAAGAAACCACCAAAGCCCTCATTCTGAAATTCAAATAACCGTTAGTGTTCAGGCAGCGCATGCAAGCATCTACAATAGGAACACCGGTTTTTCCTGTTGTCCAAGCGATATGCCAATCCTCTCGGACGGTTTGCTGAAGTTGTCGATACCCTTTGTTAACTGCAACAAATTCCATGTCGCATTCCATTTCAAACTTCTGTATAAAATGCGCTTGCCAACGCAAACGAGACATAAAATTGGCCATCTGACGTTTGTATTTTCCGGTTTTCGCTTTGAGAAGGGAAGCTTGGTAAACCTGACGAACGGATAAGTTTCCCCAAGCTATATAAGGTGAAAGCCGACTACAACCTTTTCGAGCTGCTTCAGGTTTGGAGATATGCCGACTGTAATTTTCTACTCGCTCTTCTACAAATGAATTCAAGTAACGCAAGGCTGTTTTGGTTCCGCCTTTTTGAAATAACGTGTTTTTTTCGGTTTTTAAATTCTGTATAGCAAAATAATTTTCAATTTCTTCTAACTCTCGGTATTTGATAAAACTTCTGTTGTCAGCTTTAAACGGAAAGCAGGATTTTTCCATAAAATCGTACCAATCTTCTTTCCAGTGTTTGCGATTTTGTAAACCACGAATTACTCCGTTAGTGATGAATTCAAGCCAAGGAATACCGTGTTCTTTTAATATTTCAGCAACAGCTAAATCGCGATCGTAAGTAGCTTTAATGCCGGTTTCCTGATGAGTGTAAATCCCTCGAATGGGAATAAGTTCGATTAATTTATTAAAAACGGTAACCGCTTCTTCTTCCACAATTAGAATTTGGGTGTGGTATGGCAGTAGTTCAGATTGCAATTCTTCCAATGATTGTTTGATAAAATCGAAATGCCTTTGGCTGTAATGCGGATCGTTTTGCAGTGATGGTTCTAGTATATAGAGTAATAATACTCTGCCCGAAGCTTCTAAGGCACGGTTTAGTGCTTCGTTATCGTGCAAACGCAAATCTCTTTTAAACCATACGATGTTCATCAGCCGACAGCTTCTTTATACACAGTCAAACATTTTTCACGTGCCGCTTTGTGGTCAACTATGGGTTGCGGATAGTCTAACGAATTGATCTCAGGTATCCATTTTTTAATGTAAACCAAATCTTTGTCAAACTTCTTGATTTGTTCGGTTGGATTGAATATTCTGAAATACGGTGCAGCATCTACACCACTTCCGGCCGCCCATTGCCAATTCCCAACGTTACTGGCTTGTTCGTAATCCAATAGTTTTTGGGCAAAATAAGCTTCGCCCCAACGCCAATCAATAAGCAAGTGTTTGCACAAGAAACTCGCGACTATCATTCGAACCCGATTGTGCATGTGTCCGGTGGTGTTGAGCTCTCGCATTCCGGCATCTACAAAAGGATAACCGGTTTTTCCTTCGCACCATTGTTGGAATAAAAGCTCATTGTTATCCCATTGAATCTCGTCGTATTTGGATTTGAAACTTTTGTTAACGGTATGTGGAAAATGCCATAGGATTTGCATAAAAAACTCACGCCAAATCAGTTCTTTGAGAAAAGTTTCGTTACGGCTTTCCAATGCTTTGGCAACCATTTTTCGAATCGAAACGGCTCCGAAACGCAAATAGATTCCGAGGTATGACGTTTTGTTCATGGCCGGAAAGTTTCGGGTAGCTTCGTAATTATCAATCAATGTATCGGACACATCAAAAGGAGTTACCTGAATATCTGAGCGTTTGAATCCAATGTCTTTCAGACTCAAAAAAGGATAGGAGTGAAGGGCAATTTTGTTTATGTGAGCCTCAGAATCGTATTGGGTTAAAGCGATTTTTTTAAAGTTTTCTTTCCATTTATTAGCATAAGGCGTATACACTACATAAGGCGTACCATCGTCTTTAACCACCTCGCTTTTTTCAAAAATGACTTGGTCTTTGCTGGTTTTGAATACAACATTGTATTCTTTAAAAAGTTGAAACAGTTCTAAGTCGCGTTTTCTGGCATAGGGTTCATAATCGTGATTGGTGTAGACTGTTTTGATGTTGTTTTCGGCTAATATCCTATTGTAAACTTCAAAAGGATCGCCGTAAAAAACCGCTAATGATTTTCCGAGTTTCTTCAACTGATTTTGAATCTTATTGAGCTGATCATGAATAAAAGTCACTCGCGCATCGTCTTTCGGCAATTGCGACAATATATTTTCATCAAAGATAAAAACCGGCAAAACCTCATCATCACTTTGCAGCGCATGATAAAGTCCGGTATTATCCTCTAATCGCAAATCGCGTCTAAACCAGAATATGTTCATTAGTTTAATTTTGTTTATAGGTTTAAGGTAGTCGATTTGATCAAACAACCTCAAACAATATTGAAAAACGCTAAACTTTAATTGTTGACCAACAAAGTCGACATGCCACCATCTACATGAAACACTTGTCCGGAAACCCATGAACTGTCCTCACTGAGTAGGAATCTTGCGGTTTTGGCCATGTCTTCGGAAGTGCCTACTCTTTTGAGTGGATGGCGTTGTGCTGATTTTTCTTTTTTCTCTTCGTTGCTCAAGAATTTTTCAGCCAACGGTGTATCGGTTAAAGAAGGAGCAATAACGTTGACTCTGATTTTTGGAGCATATTCGGCTGCTAAGGCTTTAGCAAAGCCTTCAATAGCACCTTTGGACGCTGCTACACTGGTATGAAAAGGCATTCCCATTCCGGCCGCTACCGAACTGAATAAAACAATACTCGATTGGTTTGAAGCTGACAGATTGGGTAACACACTTTGTAACACTTTAATCATACTAATGAAATTGATTTGCAAATCACTTTCAAATGCTTCAGGTTTTAAACCTCGAAACGGTCTTAAGTTGATACTGCCCGGACAATACACAAATCCGTCTAAAACATTCGGCAAAAGTGATACATCCAAAGTGTCTGATGTGGCATCAAAAGGAATGTGCGTGATGTTCATGTCGGAAATCGCCTCATTGGATCTAGAAGCAATGTAGACTTTGTTTTCATATTGTAATTCTTTAGCGATGGCTAATCCTATCCCGTAAGAACCGCCAATTAAAAGTATGTTTTTCATGTTATTGTACTTTGTATTCCCCAAATAATTCAGTTAATTTTTTATGACGATAATCGAATATTTCTTTCAGTTTTGGTTTGACCAAAAAGGGATGCACCAATTGACCTAATATACCCATTGGGACTTTGTAATCTACTATATCTTCCATTTCCACACCACCGGGGATTGCTTTCAAAAAATGTTTGTGATGCCACAAGGCGTAAGGTCCGAAACGTTGTTCATCTACAAAATATTGTTTGTCAACTACATGTGTAATTTCGGTCACCCATTTCATCGGAATACCCAAAACAGGCGTTACTATATATTGGATAATTTGACCGGGAAACATTGGCCTGTCATCACCCGAAAGCGTTTTAAAACCCATATAATGTGGAGTAATGGTTTTTAAGTTTTTAGGATCAGATAAAAATGACCAAGCTTCCTCTAAAGTGATAGGCAGATTTTGTTTGGTATGTAAAGTGTAAATTTTCATAGAAAATATTTTTGGTAAAAATACAAATTGTTTAATAGTAAACGCAAAACATTAAACAAAAATGATTTCATTTAAGTTTTAATTAACATTTGAAAGGCTTACAATTTGTAATTTTGAACAAACAAAATAAAACATCATGAGAAAAATTATTTTAGCGTTGGTTGTATTGATAGCCAACTTCACTATTGAAGCCCAAGTTAAAACACCACAACCGAGTCCTAAATCCACTTTAAATCAGGTAGTTGGATTGACAGATGTTACTGTCGAATACTCCAGACCAAGTGCTAAAGGCAGACCGGTTTTTGGCGATTTAGTGCCGTTTGGCAGACTTTGGAGAACCGGAGCCAATCAAAATTCAATGGTTACTTTTAGTGAAGATGTAGTAATCAAAGGAGCAACATTAAAAAAAGGGAAGTACGCTATTTTTACTACACCTAAGGCAGACATGTGGGAAGTAATATTCTATACAGATACTGATAATTGGGGAACTCCTGAGAATTGGGATGAAAATAAAGTTGCTTACAAAACAAATGTAGATCCGATTGCATTAGGCAACAATGTTGAAACTTTTACCATAGCCATTAACAACTTAACCAACGATAGCGCAACTTTAGATATTTCATGGGAAAAAACTATGATTTCAGTGAAGTTTGAAGTGCCAACCCAAAAAGCTGCTATGGCCAGCATTAATAAAGTTTTAGCCGGTCCGACTGCAGGTGACTATTTTTCATCGGCTCAATATTTATACCAATCAGAAGGCGACTTGAACAAAGCTTTAGAGTATGTAAATAAAGCAGTATCTATGGCTAAGTCACCGGAAGAAGTTCCGTTTTGGCACTTAAGATTGAAATCGTTAATCCAAGCTAAAATGGGTAATAAATCGGGAGCTATTGAAACTGCCAAATTATCATTAGCCGGAGCTGAAAAAGCCAACAATTCGGATTATGTTAAGATGAATAACGACAGCATCAAAGAATGGGGTAAAAAATAATTTTGCCAAACTTATATAACAAACCACGAATTATTACAATTCGTGGTTTTTTTATGCTGTGATTTTTTGTTTTCCTTTGGCCAAGGTTTGTAATAATATTGAAATGACGATGGTGAGCGAAGCCCCTATAAAGTTAAGCCACAAATAACCCAATTTTTCCTGACCGGTTGGATAAATGTGAATAGTATAATAATAGATGAAAAAGATGGTGGTTTGACTGATAACTGCACCGTAAAAAATGGCATTGGCTTTAACGTATTTGATGTAAAAACCAACCAAGAAAACCCCCAAAACAGTTCCATAAAAGATGGAGCCAACTATGTTAACCAGCTGTATTAGATTTTCAAATAAAGTTCCGACACAAGCAAATAGAATAGCAATAACTCCCCAAAGTAGTGTAAAATATCTGGTGGCATCCACAAAGTGTTTTTCAGACTTTTCAGTTTTGATATTTCGCTTATAAATGTCAATAGCTGTGGTCGAAGCTAAAGCGGTTAATCCGGAAGCAGAAGAGGACATAGCAGCAGATAAAATTACAGCCAATAACAATCCAATTAAACCGGAAGGCAGGTAGTTTAGAATAAAATAGATAAACACATAATCCTTATCGTTTGTCTCGGCTTTATTATCCACTTTGGCAATGATTTCTTTGGCTTGTTCGTGCAAATCTTTTTCTTTAGCCGATAATGAAATCAATTTGTTTCTCAATATCGGATTGTCGTAATTTTGATTTAGGTGATCTATATACAGCAGGTTAAATTCTTTTTTCTCTTCCGACAATTGAGTCAGTTGTTTTTCCAAAGCGTTGTATTCTTCAGCATAAATTGATTTTTCTACGGCATCTTTGTTAATTGGATTAAAATGCAACGGCACCGGATTAAACTGAAAAAACACAAAAACCATCACTCCGGTTAAAAGAATAAAAAACTGCATCGGTACTTTTAAAAAGCCGTTCATGATTAATCCCATCTGACTTTCTCGGTCTGATTTACCGGATAAGTAGCGCCCAACTTGAGATTGATCGGTGCCGAAATACGACAACATCAAAAAGAAACCACCGGTAATACCACTCCAAAAAGTATAACGATTTTCAGGGTCGATAGAAAAATCGAGGATATTCATTTTATCGTTGGCACCGGCAATGTGCATCGCATTGGAAAAAGTCATGTCGTTAGGCAATAAATGCAAAATCAAAAAGAAGGTGATAAACATACCGCTCATGATGATAAACATCTGTTGTTTCTGCGTAACGTTTACCGCTTTGGTTCCGCCTGCGAAGGTGTAAATGATGACCAAAATTCCGATGATGATGTTGAGTAGTGTGAGATTCCAACCCAAAATAGATGACAAAATGATGGAAGGTGCATAAATGGTTAAACCAGTTCCTAAACCTCTTTGGATTAAAAATAAGACAGCAGTAAATGAGCGGGTTTTAAGATCGAAGCGTTGCTCGAGATATTCGTAAGCGGTAAAAACTTTAAGTCGGTGATAAATTGGAATAAACGTCATTGAAATCACCACCATAGCGATAGGCAATCCGAAATAGAACTGCACAAATCCCATTCCGTCATGATACGCTTGTCCGGGAGTAGAGAGAAACGTGATGGCACTGGCTTGGGTTGCCATGACTGATAATCCGACGGTCCACCAAGGCGTTTCTTTGTTGCCCAAAATATAATCTTCTACATTTTTACTGCCTTTGGTTTTGTAAACACCATAAATCACAATAAATAATAAGGTTACCGATAAAACTATCCAATCGAGCTTTTGCATCTTAGTAAAATAATTGCATTAGTAAAAAAAAGATTAAAATGTAAATGGCATTGGCTACCAAAACCCAAGTGTAACTGTTTTTCCAGCGGTCTTTATTTTCTGTTTCCATATTATTTTCCTAAAGCTATGATGTTGGCTAACAATCGAAAGGCACCGGATACACCTTCGGGCAACTCTCTAAAAAAACTCAGTCCGGTATAAACGTAATTTCCTTTGCCGTATTTGGCCACCAATAAGGCGCCGTTTTTAGGTTTTTCTCCTTGGTCATTGGCCGAAAGTATAGGCGTGTAGTTGGCATCCCATTCGCTTGGATAATACAAACCTTGTTCTTGTTTCCAACCCTTGAAGTCGTCAGCGGTTATTTTATTCGGATAATTAAGCACGGGATGATTGGGCGCTAAAAATCGCACTTCAGCATTTTCTTCGGTCACTCTGTCACGGGAAATTTTCAGCGGGAAAGGCGATAGGTCTTTGGTCACCAAATCGTCCAAAGTATTGTATTGTACAATCATGGTTTTGCCGTTTTGCACAAAATCTAAAAGCAAACGCTGTTTGTATGCCAAAGCATTAACCACATTATAGGCACGGATTCCCGTCATCACTACATCAAAATTGTTCAATCGCTCAGTGGTAATTTCTTCAGGTTTCAGTATTGTAACTTCATAGCCCATTTGTGTTAAGCTTTTCGGTACTTCATCGCCGGCGCCCATGATGTAAGCGATTTTTTCGTTTTTGGTTTTGATTTTCAAGCGAATGGCTTTGGCTTCGGCCGTTTTTAAAACCAGCTGTTTGTAGATGTGTGAGTAATTGATGTCGATTTTTTCTTTGTCGAAGGTTTGATTGTTGACAGTCACCACACTTTTAATGCTGATTTCAGAAGCGTCAGAGGAAGGTGTAACGTTGAAAACCGCTAAAACTTCTTGTCCTTTTTTATCGATGGTAAACGGAATTTCAGTCGGGGTTACTTTCCAGTTTTGCGGTACTTCTAATTTAGTATTGCCGTTAACGTTGTCTTTTCCGGCTTTGATTTTAACGGTTACGGTTTTGCTTCGGTCGTTGTTAAAAATATATACTTTCTCCGCTATAGCAGAAGTAGCTATCGGAACAATATCTAATGGCTGATACACTTCACCTTTAACATCATCGTTGTATTTGTAAATAACATTCCGTTCGTAAGGAATGGTAACATTGTTGATCCCTATATTGAAAGATAATTTTATTTGTCGCATTACATCGGGAAGGCCGATTTTTTCTTGTTGATCAACCCTATACATGCCATTCGTTCCGGCTTGGTTTAACCAATAAGGATTGGTGTAATCTACGTCGCCGGGAAGTTCAATTTCCCCGGTTTTTGAAATCATTTTATTATTGGACAAAACTGTAATTTCCTGAGTGGTCATAGTGCTTGGAGACGATTGTACTGCATTCAAACTCATGGCCACTGCACTGCGATTGATGGCTTCCCATTTCACTTTTAAAGTACTTCCCGGAGTAATTTCTTGTACCTCAGCTACGGCTTCCAAATACAAGCCGGTACATGCCGCAATAATTTTTTTGATTTCTTCTGATTTGACCGATTTCCAATGTTGGTCTTCCAATTCTTGAATTAAGTTGTAAGCCTTTACCAAATCTGCAACACTGGCTGCCGGATTTTTGAAATCGAAGTTTTTTTCTACCGCGTATAAAATATCTCCAATGGCTTTTCCTCCTTTGAGGCGATTCCATGTGGTGTCTATACCTTCAAATAAATTGGTTTTGTCTTTTGGCATTTCGCCTTTTAAAAATTCTAAGTATTCGTCTTCTTCACCACGAGTTCCTGTTGAACCAAAACCTTGTGATTGGTGTCGACTTCTGCTCAAAGCAGCAATTTCCTGATTGGACTTACCCATCGTTTGGTAATAAGTTCCGATTTTCAAATTCACCAAATTGGTTTTGTCTGCTGCTTCAAATTTTTCACGACTGCCGTAAAACCACCACGATGTATTGAAAAACACTCTTTTGGGTTGCCAAGTGGATGCGTATTGCAGTTGTTCCGGAAATTGATTGGCCTTATTAGCCAAATCATAAGCTTCTAAACTTAACATGGCTGAAGCGGTGTGATGACCGTGAGTTGTTCCCGGTGATCGATGATCGAAACGGTTGATAATGATATCGGGTTGGAACTTTCTGATAGCCCAAACCACATCACTGAGGACTTGATTTTTATCCCAAATTTGGAGTGTTTCGGTCGGGTTTTTGGAAAATCCAAAATCGTTGGCACGGGTAAAAAATTGTTCTCCGCCATCAATTTTTCTGGCTTCAATGAGTTCTTGCGTTCGGATTACTCCTAACAACTCTCTTAATTCCGGGCCGATTAGGTTTTGACCTCCATCACCACGAGTGAGCGAGAGATAGGCCGTTCTGGCTTTTTTATCATTGGATAAGTAGGAAATCAACCGTGTATTTTCATCATCGGGATGCGCAGCGATGTAAAGGACAGAAGCTAAAAAGTTTAATTTTTGTATTTGATGGTAAATCTCAACCGAAGTAGGTTTTGTAGGTTGTTGCGCCCAAACAGACTGGGTTACGAAAAGAAAAGATGTGAATAATAGAGTGTAAAGCTTTTGCATTGGTTGTCATTATGGCAATAGCTTCAAATATAAACATTAAATAAAAGACAGCGTTTTATTTAATTAGTTTTTAACAAAAGAAGAACACTACAACTTAATCCGAAGATTCTGTAGTGTTATTGGCGAATCGACCTTTAGAGTTGTAAGGAAATTTCTTTTTGTGGACACTCAAATTATCGTATGGTCTATCATCATCATAATCATCAATAACGACACGAGCTTTGTTGTAAAGTGAATAACCACCATAATTTACGGGCAATTCGGTTGCGGTTTTCCATTCACCTTTGTCTTTAAAATAGTAAACCATTTGCAGATTATCAAAATAAGCTTGCAGGTTAGGGAAGTAGTGGTAACGAATGTAACAATTTGTTTTTTTGTCAATTGGCAAACTCTCCTTTTTTAAAGGAGTATTCTGAGCGAAAGTTTGGGTAGTCAGAAGTAAACCCAACACTAATAATAGTATTTTAAGCGTCTTCATGATTTTGTAAATTTGGGGTTAACAAAAAACAGTTATCAACAATTTGTCACAAAGGTATACAATAATTATCTTTTAAAAGAAAATTTTATCGATGAAATACACTTAAAAGTCTGTTAAATAAGAATTTTATTATTTTAAATGATTGATAATTAAAACTTTATAAAAAAAAGGCGAAGTTTAAATCTCGCCTTAAGTATTGTTTAGTCTTTTCCTTTACCGTTTCCGTGGCCTTTTCCGGGATGGTTTTTAAATTTTCCTTGACCGTTGTTGCTATTTCTTTTCCAGTTTCCGTTGCCTTTGTATTTTACTTTGTGGGTTTTAAAGTAAGAGTAGGGGCGATTTCCATTGTAATTGGTTAAATAAATAGTTTTTCCTCTGTATAAGTCGTAACTTCTGTAATGAGCCGGTAAAGCAGCGGATCTAAACCATTTGCCGTTTCTCAAATAAATATACCTTCTAGCGGGTACATCATAATACACTTGTATATCAGGCAGGTAGTAGTAATGCACTTCAGCCGGTGCATTCCGCGCCCAAGCCGGAGGCTTACCAACATTTACATTTACCGATACTTGAGCCTCAGTGTTCCATGCAATTGCCAACATAATGTTAAGCAGTACTAATTTCATTGTTTTCATAATCGATAAGATTAAATTACTAATTAGTTACAAGCTAACCTAAAAACAATGCTAAGCAATGTGCTTAAAGTAAAGTTTACCAAAAGATTAACATTAATCTCCGGAATTAATTTAGAAATCCCTAATCAGTAAACTCTTGGTCTTCGTATTTTGGTTTTATTATGGAAATTCCTTTTTGGAGTAAAAGGTTATTGGGATAAACCAAATGTTCACCGTCTTTGGATATCAAATCGGTGTGAAAGGCATTGATATCGATGATTTCACCTTCGAAAGGAAAGTCTTTGTCATGTACTTTGATGATATCTCCAATTTTAAACGGAAACGAAAAGAAAAGAATTACACCCGATGTAATGTTGCTTAAAATAGACCATTGGGCAAACATGGCAACACCAACCACAGTAGCAATGGAGGAAAGTGTAATCATGATGTCGTTTTTTTGAACACCCCAAATGACAATCAGGGAAATAATCGCCAAAATATTAATCAGCAAATGAATATACTTTATAACCAAATTGGTTCTTTTTTCAATTCCGGTATGGGATTTTGAATACCTTTTGACGGCTTTGGTAACTATAACGCGTAATAAAATTATAGTTACGACAACCAAACCGGTGGCAAACAATTCTTTAGTGTACAATTCAAAAAAACGCATAAGCTTGAGCTATAAGTTTGTTAAATACTCGTAAACTTTGTCTGTTGGTAAACCAACAACATTGGTGTAAGAACCTTCAATTTTGGCAATGCCTATTAGTCCAATCCATTCCTGAATTCCGTAGGCTCCGGCTTTATCAAAAGGTTTGTAATGATCCAAATAGTAGCGAATTACATCTTCGGTAAGTTTGTTGAAAGTAACTTTAGTCACTTCAAAAAGCGTATCGGTTTTTTGTTGGGTTTTGAAGCAAACCGAAGTAATTACCTCATGGGTTTTGCCCGACATGGCTTTGAGCATTGTAAAAGCGTCATTATAGTCTTTGGGTTTTCCCAAAGCTTTATTTTCAAACCAAACAATAGTGTCGCTTGTGATTAGGATTTCATTATCAGCCAATGTACCTTCAAAAGCATTGGCTTTGAGTTTGGCTAAAAAGTTGGTTATCTCAACCCCTTGAAGGTGATCAGGATAAATTTCTTCCACTTCTTTCAATCTGATTTCGAAGTCTAAATCCAAGTCCTTCAAAAACTGTTGCCTACGAGGCGAACCCGAAGCTAAAATAATCTTATAGGCACAACGGTTATTATCCATTTAATTTAATATTGTAAGTAAGGACTAAAATAGACATAATTCCGAAAAAGATGATGTATTTCAACACTTTACTCAGCAATTGAAAATCTTTTTTTTCCTTAGCATTCCATATTTTAATCAAAAAGAAAACCATTGGGCCAACTACGGTAATGAGGCTATAGACTACGGTGGGATAAAGTTGGTTTTCCATTAAATTATCGTTGATGTACCAAAGCAATAATAACACTGCTAACAATCCAATGGTAAAAACAACTTTAGTGGTTTTGGTTATTCCGATGATTACCGGTAAAGTCCTCATTCCTTCTAAGTTATCACCTTCTATGTCTTGGGCGTCTTTAACTATTTCTCGGATAAAATTTATGATAAAGGCAAACACGGCATAATCTAAAAGTATTGATAATATCACTTTCATTTTAGCCGATTGCTCCAAACCTACATAAGGAAACAACGGGATGATATCAAACATTCCGATAACAATTACCGATAAAGCTAAAATCAAAGCCACCACCATATTACCGATAACAGCCATTTGTTTTAAACTGTTTGCGTACAAGTAAAGGAGTGCCGAACTGATGATAAAAATCCCAAAGAAGGAAGTTTTGTTCACAAAATCGGCCAAATAGTATCCTATCAACATACCGGCAATATTGAGGCCGAAATACCAATTATAGGCCGTAGCTTCAGAAATACCTTTACCTATAATTACTTGATTGGGTTTATTGGTCAAGTCGGTTTCCTGATCCATAATATCGTTGATAATATAACCGGCAGCCGCAATCAACACCGTAGCTAAAACCAACAATCCATATTGCCAATCAGTTAAAGTTAGCGGTATGTTTTGGTATTTTAAGAAACCGTATCTGAAAACCAGTTGCAACAAAACAATTAGCAAAAGATTTTGGTATCGTATAAGTTTTAAGATGTTCATTTTTTGTAAAGCTGTTTTAGGCGTTTAATCGTGTTTTCCGTTATAGTACATGTGCCATTTGTTTTGGGCTTTCATGACTTGTTCAATCACTTCGCGAACGGCACCTTTGCCGCCGTTTTTGTGTGAAATGTATTTGGATATGGCTTTGATTTCCGGACTGGCATCTTGCGGACAGGTTGGCAAACCCACTAATTGCATCACGTGAAAATCCGGAATGTCATCACCCATATACAATACTTCTTCCGGTTTGATGTTATACAATTCGGTGTATTCTTTAAAAGTAGCTACTTTATCCGGCGAAGCCAAATGGATATCGGTAATTCCTAAATTTTTCAATCGAATGCGAACCCCTTCGTTGCTTCCGCCCGAAATGATACAAACATGATAGCCGCTTTCTACAGCCGCTTTCATGGCAAAACCATCTCTAATGTTCATAATTCTCAGCATTTCTCCGGTGGGAGTAACATGAACGGAACTATCGGTTAAAACACCATCCACATCAAAGATGAAAGTGGTGATGTGATTCATGATTTCTTTATAACTTTTTTTCATGATCGATTATAGATTTGGTTAGCAATTTATAGATTTCTTTTTGGTTTTCATCGGTCAAAAACAACAAGTGTTTGTTGATGGTTTCGGTATCATTTCTTTTGGCCGGACCGGTTTGTGCTTCAGCCGGAGAAAGCGTTAGAATTTTTTGGGCCGTTTCCTGTATTAATGGTTTTAAAATATCGAATGACAGCTTGTTTTTCAAGCAAATTTCATTTCCCATTTGGTACAAATGATTGACAAAATTTGACACAAAAACCGCGGCTGTATGCAAGGCTTTTCTTTGTTCGGAATTTACGGTGTAAATGTTTTGTGAAATCGATTGGGCTAAATTTTGCAATACTTGATAATCTTCTGCCAACTCCGCTTCAAGACAAATAGGAACCGTTTTATAATAGACTGCTTTTGCTTTGGAGAAAGTTTGCAACGGATAAAAAACACCCCGACGATTGTTCTTGTTTAAAGTTGATAAGCCAACACTGCCGGAAGTATGGACAACCAATTGATTGTTGAACGGAATTTGATTCGAAACCGTTGCTATGGCCTCGTCTGTCACGGCAATAATGATTACATCGACTTTTTTTAATAACGACCAATCTGAAATTAGTTGTTCCGGCGATAACAATTCCGATAACGCGCCTTTATTCCTGGCCAATACCTGGATTATCTCAACTTCCGAAGTTTCACTGAAAGCTTTTACCAAATGATGGGCAACATTCCCCGAACCAATGACAGACACTTGAATCATGGGACAAAATTATCGAAAATTACCATTAGATTCTCTATTTTAAATTAAAGAAATACACAAGTCTTAAAAATGTATTAAAACCCCAAATTTATCAATCAGATATCTATTTATTTACGCTATTTTTGTATCGCTTTTTTAAAAATCACAATTCCAACTCATGGAAAAAAAACTATACTCTTTTCTGTCTTCCACTCGTTTAATGGCTTTCTTATTTATTGCTTTTGCTGCCGCAATGGCCGCCGGAACTTTTATAGAAAGCCAATACAACACCGATACCGCTCGAATAATAATTTACAATGCTTGGTGGTTTGAAGCCATCATGCTGTTTTTTATGATTAATTTCATTGGCAACATCAAACGATACCAATTGTATAAAAAAGAAAAATGGGTGACCTTATTACTGCATTTGTCTTTTATTTTTATCATTGCCGGTGCTTTTATTACCCGTTATATCAGTTATGAAGGCATGATGCCAATTCGTGAAAGCGAAACTTCCAACCAGGTCTATTCCGATAAATGTTATTTGACGGT
>NZ_JBILQL010000043.1:0-18663 GCF_044373165.1 Flavobacterium sp. | reverse complement strand
TCTATAGTATTGAAAACATTATCTTCTTTGATGCTTTTGATGGAGTACAAAGAATCGCGTAAAGGAATTATCGAACGTTTTAAGAAATTGAAGTTGTCCCGATGTTTTTCTATTTGCTCTAATATCTGCGGATTACTGTTGGTTTTAGAAAGATTAATCAAGTCTTCCACCCGATCTTCTTCGTTTTCTATGGTGATGTAAAAATTCTCCATAATAGCATCGAGCAACAAATACAATAAGTAATCGGATTTCTTATCTCGAACGATGCCTGAATGGGTTCTGATTCGTTCTCGAATATGGGTAAAAAAATCGCTTCGCTTCTCTTGAAAAGAAACCAATATATCATTTTTCAACAAGAAACTAATTTGCTCCACATTAATATTATCGCTGTTTTCAATTGGTAAAAGCGACTTGATGTTAAAAAACAACACGTCGTGATACTCATCCAATTTGGTGCGTTTGGTCGTATTTAAAATATCGCCTAACATGAAATTGTCCACCTTCAAAAATTCACCAATCGATTTGATAACATCCGTATCATTTAGACCGTGAATATTGAGCCAATTGACTTTATTTGAGGCAAAACATTTTCCTAATTGCGCCGTTGAAAATTCATTAAACTCGGTCAAATCGTTGGTGTCATATACAAACAATTGCATCTCTGTTTTGATTTGCTTGTGAACGCCGGTATAGTCTAAAAAAGTCGGCTGTACTTTTCTGCCTTTTTTGTATTTAATTTTTCTCACGGATTCTAAATTTGTTTAAAATTAAGCATATTTAGTTTTTTCAAACTATTTTTACCAAAAATCAACGCATGCAAACGCTTATTATTAATATCAAAGAATTACTGCAAGTTCGAGAAACCTCAATTAATAAGGTTTCCGGTAGTGATATGGCCGTTTTACCCACTATAAAAAATGCCTTTCTGTTGATAAAAGATGAGACGATTGCGGCCTTCGGAAGCATGGAGGATTGTCCGAAACTAAATCCGGATAACACTATCGATGCAAAAGGCAAAATAGTACTTCCTTCTTGGTGTGACAGTCATACCCATATTGTTTATGCAGGCAATCGAGAACAGGAATTTGTTGATCGTATTAATGGATTATCCTATGAAGAAATTGCCAATCGCGGTGGCGGTATTTTAAATTCGGCCAAACGATTGAATGAAGCTACGGAAGCCGAAATTTATGACCAATCGAAAAAGCGTTTGGAAGAAGTAATCCAACTAGGAACTGGAGCCATCGAAATCAAATCAGGCTACGGTCTAACCGTGGAAGGCGAATTGAAAATGCTGCGTGTCATCAAAAAATTAGCGCAAGATTACCCGGTTGCTATTAAATCGACTTTCCTTGGTGCACATGCTTTCCCAATGGAATACAAAGAAAATCATTCGGCTTATCTCGACTTGATAATCAATGAGATGTTGCCCAAAATAGTTGAAGAAAACCTGGCAGATTATATTGATGCCTTTTTGGAAACCGGTTATTTTTCGGTAGCCGAAACCGAACGCATTATGGAAGCCGGAAAACATTACGGATTGCCAGCCAAAATTCATGTGAACCAATTTACAGCTATCAACGGAATTGAAGCTTGTGTAAAGCATAAAGCACTTTCGGTAGATCATTTGGAAATTGTAACTGATGCAGATATTGAAGCGTTAAAAAACTCCGAAACTATGCCGGTGGCTTTACCCAGCTGTTCGTTCTTTATCAGTATTCCTTATACGCCGGCTCGTCAAATGATGAACGCCGGATTACCCTTGGCTTTGGCTACCGATTTCAATCCGGGTACTACACCTTCGGGGAACATGAACTTTGTAGTAGCCACCGCTTGCATCAAAATGAAAATGACACCCGAAGAAGCTATTAATGCGGCTACCATTAATGGTGCTTATGCCATGGGATTATCCGCTACACATGGAAGCATCACTGTAGGGAAAAAAGCGAATTTGATCATCACCAAACCACTGCATTCTTTCTATGAGATTCCGTATGCTTTCGGAAGTAATCCGATTGAACAAGTATGGCTCAACGGAAAAGCAATCCAATAAAAAAGTCCTCCGAGTGGCGAAGGACTTTAATAGAAATATATTGGAATTAATTATCTCAAAGAGAAACTACTTTTAGAAACCAATTCGCCTTTATCAAATACGTTTACAAAGTAAGTACCTTTAGCAAAGTCTTTACCCGGTAATTGCTCTTTCACATCAACCGTTTTGTTCTCGTATTTTACAGTTGTTGTAAAACTGTAAGTTAATGAAGTATCGCCGAAAGAAATTGTGGCTTTGTCTCCTAATACATTGTTTTTAGCATCAATTACTTGAACATAGTATACTTTATCTCCTGATTTGGCGATTTTGTTCTCGGCAATAGTAAAACTAATTTGAAGTAAATCGGCTCTGCTGGCTTTGTCGGTTTCAATTTGTTTGCCGGAACTTCTTTGTTTATAAGCAGCCGTTTTTAAATTGGTTACCGATAACTTTTGGCCTTTTTCAACTGTTTTTGCCAATTCTTCATTTTGACCCACCAAAACCTGATTGTATTTTTTAGAATCTTCTAAAACCACTTTTGTACTGTCTAGATTAGTTGTCAAAGTTTGATTCTGCGCTTTCAATACTTCAACTTCTTGCATAAGATTTCGCATCTTTTGCTCTAAAGCTTTATACTGTTCTTTGTATTTTCTCAAAGATGCATTATCACCTTTAGAGGCTTTTAAATCTGCGATTAACTTCGCTACTTTCTCTCTTTCAGCAATTAGTTCATCAGACATTGAAGTGTTTTCGGCAATAGCCGCATCATACGTTGATTGCAATTCTGCTAAATCTTTTAAAACGTCTTCTTTTTTAGATTTTGTAGTTGTAACTACCGTTTGAAGTTCTTTAGCATCAGAAGTCAGTTTGAAGATATAAATCAAACTTCCCACCAATAAAATAGCCAATATGGCAATAATTGCTTTTAATTTAGAGTTACCATTTTGATTTTCCATAGGTTATAGATTTAATTAGAGCAAAAGTAATAATATTTAACAGAGTAACGTGTAATTCCCCATTATATTATATTTTTGAGAAATTTTTAACACCAAAATGGAGCGTATCATTCCTTTTACTATAACCGATTTGGCTAAAGTTACTAACCACCGAAGTGGCGAAGTAAAATTTGGCGAAAAAATGCTGACCATCCCAAAAGGAGAAAACTGCATGACCTTTCTTAAAAACTGTGAAGCCAAATATGTCTTACTCGGAATTCCGGAAGATGTGGGTATCAGGGCTAATTTTGGTCGTCCCGGCGCAGCATCTGCTTGGCAAAGTGCTATCAGCAGTATCGCCAATATCCAACACAATCGATTTTGTAAAGGCAGCCAAATTGTGGTTTTAGGCAAAATTGACATCTCCAAAGAAATGGAAGAAGCCAAAGACTTGGATTTTCACAAAACAACCGACCGGAAATTGCTGAGCACTTTAGTGGAAAGGATTGATAAAGAAGTTGTTCACGTGATAACTTCTATTTTCAAATGTGGCAAAACGCCCATTATTATTGGCGGCGGACATAACAATGCTTACGGAAATATCAAAGGCACAGCTTTAGGATTGGGTAAACCCATCAATGCTGTCAATTTTGATGCGCATTCAGATTTCAGAATTTTAGAAGGCAGACACAGCGGCAACGGCTTTTCCTATGCTTATGAAGAAGGTTTTTTGAAAAAGTATTTCATCTTTGGTTTGCACGAAAATTATACCTCTAAAAACGTACTCGACATACTGAAAAAAATGGAAGATCGGGTGCATTACAATACTTACGATGAAATCAAAGTGAGACAACAAAAAAACTTCCAACAGGAGTTAAATACGGCTTACGACTTTATCAAAAACGATTCCTACGGCATAGAAATAGATTTAGATGCTTTGCCTAACATTGCCAGTAGTGCGATGACTATGAGTGGTTTCTCGATAGAAGAATTGCGTCAATTTGTTTCTTTCTTCGGCAAAAATAAAAACGCTGCTTACCTACACATTTGTGAAGGCGCACCCGATTTAGGAGAAGAGAAAAACAATCATTTAATCGGAAAACTCATCGGCTATTTGGTAACCGATTTTATCAAAGCCAGAAAAGAACTTCTTTAAAGGTGAATTCGTAATTGGTAATTCATAATTCGTAATTCATCATTCATAATTAATTAACCCTATCTTTGCTGCGGCTTACACTTAATCGTAAGCAAATTATATGTTATTCGAAGATTTATCATTATCCAATAGTATTCAAAGAGCTGTCTTTGAAGAAGGATACACCAACCCTACACCTATCCAAGAAAAAGCCATTCCTATTGTTTTGGCCGGAAAAGACTTGGTAGGCTGTGCCCAAACCGGTACCGGGAAAACCGCTGCTTTTGCCATTCCAATTATACATCACCTTCACCGCATGGTAGGTTCATCCAAAAAAACCAAACAAATTCGTTGCTTGGTGGTTACGCCTACTAGAGAATTAGCCGTTCAAATTGGGGAAAGTTTTGACACCTATGGAAAATACACTAATTTAAGACAACTTACTCTTTTTGGTGGCGTTTCACAAGTACCGCAAGTAGACCAATTGAAAAAAGGCGTTGACATTTTGATCGCTACTCCGGGAAGGCTTTTGGACTTGCACAAACAAGGCTTTTTAGATTTTGACCATTTGCATTTCTTGGTTTTAGACGAATCAGATTTGATGCTCGATATGGGTTTTATCAATGATGTTCGAAAAATTGTAAAATTGGTCCCTAGCAATCGTCAAACTTTATTGTTTTCAGCCACTATGCCGATGGCGATACGCGAATTGGCGGATACTTTTTTAAATAAACCCGAATATGTTTCGGTAACGCCGGTTTCCTCAACCGCTGAAATTATCGAACAACAGGTGTATTTTGTAGATAAAGAAAACAAACGGGGTTTGTTATACCATTTGATACGCAATGAAAATTTGAGCAACGTATTGGTTTTTGTTCGAACCAAACACGGTGCCGACAATGTGGTAAAAGCCTTGAAGAAAAACGGTGTCAATGCAGAAGCCATTCACGGCGACAAATCGCAAACCGCACGTCAGCGAGTATTAGACCAATTCAAGAGTAAAGACATTTCGGTTTTAGTCGCTACAGATATTGCAGCACGAGGCATTGATATTGAAAGTTTGCCTTATGTCATCAATTTTGATTTGCCGAATATTCCGGAAACCTATGTACATAGAATTGGCCGAACCGGTCGCGCGGGTAATGGCGGTATCTCGATTTCCTTTTGCGGAAAAGATGAAGAAGTCTATTGGAAAGACATTTTGAAACTGATTAAGGTGAATGTAAAAACCATGAAAGACCATCCGTTTCCATGGAAAGAAGCCACACCTAATCCCGACGCTAAACCCGATTTGAGAAATAATAAGAAACCGAATGGTGAAAACAAATCGAGAAAATCGGAAGCTTCCAAAAAAAATAAAAAGCGTTGGTATTAATCAACGCTTTCTCTATTTTTCACATTATTGTTAATCACCTGAAACAGCTTTGAAGGTTCAAAAGGTTTGACCATAATATCGTTCATTCCGGCTGAAATAGCCTCTTCGGTAACTTCTTGTTTGTCGAAAGC
Source organism: Flavobacterium sp. (assembly GCF_044373165.1). Classification (GTDB taxonomy): domain Bacteria; phylum Bacteroidota; class Bacteroidia; order Flavobacteriales; family Flavobacteriaceae; genus Flavobacterium. The sequence continues at coordinate 13,055 of NZ_JBILQL010000043.1, read as the reverse complement.
CGTTAAAGCAATAACCGGAATTTTAATGCCTTTCTCTCTGATTTTTCTGGTAGTATCAAAACCGTTAATTAACGGCATATTGATGTCCATTAAGATTAAATCAAATCTTTCCCGTTCCAGGGCAACTATAGCAGCATAACCGTCATCCACTATTGTACAACTCATATTGCTGTTTTGGATAATCTTTTTGGTCACCATCTGGTTGATTTTATTGTCTTCAACTACCAAGATATTGTACAAATGACTATCGGATAAATCAACTTCTATATTGTTGATAATTTCTTTCGATTTTTCTTCATCATATTCAAAACCGATGGTAAACGTAAAAGTGGTCCCTACGTTTTCTTCGCTCTCTAAATGAATTTCGCTGTTGAACAATTTAACCAAACGAGAGACTATAGACAACCCTAATCCGGTGCCTTGATAATCTTCTTCTTTTCGTTCAATTTGAACAAACTTATCAAAGATTTTTTCCTGGTCTTCTTTGGCGATTCCGATACCGGTGTCTCTGACTTTAAACTCGATGTAATAGGTTTTGTCTACCACTTTTTTCAAATCGGCCGTTAAAGCCACTTCGCCGTTCTTGGTAAATTTTAGGGCATTGCTCACCAAGTTCATGATGATTTGAGAAAGTCGTAATTTATCTCCAATTAAAAACTCAGGTATGGCAGTATCAATTTCTACCGTTAGTTTGTCGTTATTTTTGTCGGCTATGTATTCAACAGAATTGTGAATGGTAGTGATTTCATCGGTAAGATTGAAAATCAAGTTCTCGAGAACAACTCTCTTCTCTTCAATTTTATTGATTTGAAGAATATCATTCACTAACGACAATAAATATTTAGCCGAAAATTTAAGTGATTTCAGGTGCGGACTGTTGGCCAATTCCCTGTGTTCATCTGTGATAATATTGGTAATTCCGATAACACCATACAAAGGTGTTCGCAATTCGTGGGTAATGGTAGAAACAAACTGTGATTTTAATTGAGACGCTTCTTCTGCTTTTTCCTTGGCTTCTTTAAAAGCTTCATTGGCCAGGGTTAACTCTAGATTGGCTTGTTCTCTGAGCTTCACATTTTTATACAATGTTAGCAACAACAATAGTAAAATGATTAAGATAATAATAAAAAGAATAACTATAAGTTTGGATTCTTTCAGACTTTTTTGGTGTCTTTCATTTTCGGATTCAATCTTTTCCAATTGTATTTTATACTCTTGCAATTCGATTTGATTCGCAGCCTTTTTCAAGTTGTCGATTTTCTCTTCTGAATAGACAATTTTATTGAGAGAATCTAATTTATATTGGTACAGCTTTGTTTGTCCAACATCGTTATGTTTTTTATAATGTCGGACAAAATTTTCGTAAATATTTACTAAGAAAGCATCGAAACCGTTTTTTTCGGCTATGTTTTTAGCGGTGATGAAATAAGTTTCCCCTTTTTCTTTTTCATTATTATTGCTGGCATAAATACCTAATAAAAGATATAATGACATTTTAGCTTCTTCGTCATCACTTGCTAAAATTTGGGTTTTGATTGCATTAATTTGTTGATTGCCTAACTGGTATTCATCATTAGCGAAATAAGCACTGGCTAAATTGAGTTTGGTGTACTGAATTTGGGCTGTGTCCTTAATTTTTACTGCGTAGAATAAAGCTTTTTTATAATAATTAATTCCTTTAGCAACGTCGATTTGATTGAAATAATAAACACTGCCGAGATTGCTGTAAATCCAATTGAACATTTTATCATTGTTCACTTTTTTGGTGTATAGCAATGCTTTATTATAAAATTCAATGGCTTTAGCTGTTTCGGAACACTCATTAAAAATAGCTCCAATGGTATTGTAAGATTGCGCAATTAACAAATTATCGTTAATGGTGAAAGATTTGACCAAGGCTTGTTTAGAGTACTCTAAAGCACCATCATACTTGGCTTCACCAAAATCGACAACAGCCAAATTGAGTAGTTTTTCTACAGCTGTTTTTTCAGTTTCAAGTTCTTGAGCATGGATAGAAACAAATGAAAACAACAGCCACAAAAGCAAACTAATTGTTTTGTACTTATTCATTGGGTTAGTTAAGGGTTTCAAATATAGAATTTTTTTCAAAAAAAAATCCTGATTACTCAGGATTTTAAGGTATTTCGTTAATTTCTGATTAACTTTCTATACTTAATACGTTTCGGAGTAGCATCAACGCCTAATCTTTTCCTCTTGTTTTCTTCATATTCAGAGAAACCTCCTTCAAAGTAATAAACCTCAGAGTTACCTTCGAACGCTAAGATATGAGTACAAATTCGGTCTAAGAACCAACGGTCGTGACTAATTACTACAGCACATCCGGCAAAATTTTCTAAGCCTTCTTCCAAGGCTCTCAAAGTATTTACGTCCAAATCGTTAGTCGGCTCATCCAAAAGCAACACGTTTCCTTCTTCTTTTAAAGTCATGGCCAAATGCAAGCGATTGCGTTCACCACCGGAAAGTGCGGCTACTTTTTTATTTTGGTCGCTTCCGCCAAAGTTGAAACGAGACAAATACGCTCTGGAATTGACTTGTCTTCCACCCATCATGATCAACTCTTGTCCGTCGCAGAAGTTTTCCCAAATGGATTTATTCGGATCAATATTAGAATGCGATTGGTCTACATAAGCAATCTTTACGGTATCGCCTATGGTAAATTCTCCGGCATCGGGCTTTTCTTCTCCCATAATCATGCGGAAGATGGTTGATTTCCCGGCACCGTTAGGTCCGATAATACCAACAATTCCGGCTTGCGGCAAGGTGAAATTTAAGTTATCGTATAATAATTTGTCGCCGAAAGCTTTGGCAACACCTTTAGCTTCAATAACATTGGTCCCTAATCTTGGTCCGTTAGGAATGTAAATTTCTAATTTTTCGTCGAGTGCTTTTTGGTCTTCATTTAAAAGTTTGTCATAATTCTGTAGACGTGCTTTTTGTTTGGTTTGTCTGCCTTTGGCACCTTGACGCACCCATTCCAACTCGCGTTCTAATGTTTTTCTTCGTTTAGAGGCAACTTTTTCTTCTTGCTCTAAGCGTTTTGATTTTTGGTCGAGCCAAGAAGAGTAATTGCCTTTCCACGGAATACCTTCTCCTCTATCAAGTTCTAAAATCCAGCCGGCAACATTGTCTAAGAAATAACGATCGTGCGTTACTGCAATTACGGTTCCTGCATATTGGGCTAAATGTTGCTCTAACCAAAGTACACTCTCTGCGTCTAAGTGGTTGGTTGGCTCATCCAACAACAACACGTCCGGTTGTTGTAATAACAAACGGCATAAAGCCACTCTTCTTTTTTCTCCACCTGACAAAACATTGATTGGCATATCGCCGTCAGGAGTACGAAGTGCGTCCATAGCAACTTCTAACTTATTGTCAATTTCCCAGGCACCGGCTGCGTCTATTTTGTCTTGCAGCTCAGCTTGTCTGTCCATGAGTTTCTGCATTTTATCAGCATCTTCATAAACTTCCGGAAGTCCGAACATATCATTGATTTTGTTGAACTCGTCTAAGATGGCCATGGTTTCGGCTACTCCTTCGCGAACAACTTCAATCACGGTTTTGCTTTCGTCCAGTTGTGGTTCTTGTTCCAAATAACCTACAGTATATCCCGGTTGAAAAACCACATCTCCTTGATAGTTCTTGTCTACTCCGGCAATAATGCGCAATAAAGAAGATTTACCCGAACCGTTTAAACCTAGGATTCCGATTTTAGCTCCGTAGAAGAAACTCAAATAGATATTTTTCAAAACTTGCTTATCGCTACCTTGATAGGATTTACTCACACGTTGCATGGAGAAAATCACTTTCTTATCATCTGACATATATTTAGATTGTTAATTTATTACATTAATTAAAATTACACGCGTCCTTTTAGCGAACTGAATACCCAAGCATTGGCTAAGAAACCAACTCCAACGGCACCAAATCCCCAACCGGCAACATCGGCATAGCGGTATACTCCGAGCCCGATTAAAACTAGACCCATGATAATCATTATAAAAGTTGCCCAGCCTAACACTGTATTTTTATTCATTGCCATAATTTTGTGGTTTTAATTTTTCGGACAACAAATATCGTTAAAAATTATAAAATAATAACAGGAATAATGGTTTAGATTCTAACGTAATGTCATTTGTAGACAACACCTTCTTTCATCACAAACACTACATTGAGCACTGTATTGATATCTTCGAAAGGATCTTGTTCTGTAGCAATGATATCAGCCAGAAACCCGGGTTCTAAAGACCCAATTTTTTGATCCATATCCAAAAGCATGGCATTAGTAATAGTTGCCGCTTGAAGTGCTTTCATCAAAGGCATCCCCGCTTCGGTCATGTAAATAAATTCTTTGGCATTTTGACCGTGCTCAAACACTCCTGCATCAGTTCCGAATGCAATTGGCACTCCTTTTTTATAGGCTTTAGCAAAAGTGGATTGGATTCTCGGACCGATAGCCAAAGCTTTTGGTACCACTATAGCAGGATAATAATTAGGTTTCAAAGCGTTTTCAGCCACTTCTTTTCCGGCGGTTATCGTTGGAACCAAATAAGCCTTGTTTTTAATCATTAAATCCATAGTGGCTTCACTCATTTCGGTGCCGTGTTCAATAGTTTTAACACCGCATTTTACAGCGCGTTGCATGCCTTCATCACCATGAGCATGAGCGGCGACTTTCATTCCGTAGTCTTTGGCTGTACTTACAATAGCAGTAATTTCTTCTTCAGTAAATTGAGGATTTGATCCGCTTTTGGCAACACTTAAAACACCTCCAGTCGCAGTTATTTTGATCCAATCAGCACCATTTTTGTAACGTTGACGAACGGCTTGTTTAGCTTCATCAACACTATTTATAACGCCTTCTTTCGGACCCGGATTACCCATCAATTCTTTTTTGAAACCACTGGTCGGATCGGCGTGACCTCCTGTAGTGGCAATAGATTTTTCTGCAGTAAAAATTCGAGGCCCAACTACTAATCCCTTATTTATGGCATTTCTTAATGAGACATTAACACCTGTACCCCCCTAAATCTCTTACGGTGGTGAAGCCAGCCATTAATGTAGTTTTAGCCAAAAATTCGGCATTGTAAGCAACATCAGCATCGTTAAGCGAAAATCTCTCTAAGTAGGCAGTCGGACTTGTCTCACTTTCTAAATGTACGTGCATATCAATCCAACCGGGCATGACGGTTTTCGATTTTAAATCGATTATTTTGGTATCACTGTCATCCGGTACCACAAAACCATTTTGAATGTTTTTGATGAGTTTATCACTCACCACTATGGTTTTATTGGTGAGCACTTTTCCGTTTTGGGTGTCGATTAATTTACCGCAGTAAATGTAGGTTTCTTGGGCATTCCCCATCAATAGGCTACACAAGAAACAAAGGAGGAAAATATTTTTCATAAAAGAGAGATTAACGAATGGGATGTTTGACTTTCGGAAAATCAGCATATATTTAGGTAAAGATACTTAATAACATTTCCTTATACAATTCCGCTTCGTTCAAATTGGCGGCACCAACGCCTTTACTTTTGACATCAATAGCCCGCAAAGCAGCTACTATTCCACTGACTTTTCGCATGGGGTATCGCTTGGAAGCTTCAATATAATCATTTACAAAATACGGATTCACTTTGAGCGTTTTAGCCACATTCCCGGGAGATTTATCCTTTAAACCATGGTACTGTAACAAAGCAGAAAAAAAAGAGAAAACCTGACCATTGATCAAAACCATTGGATTTTCTTTTTGATTTTGGGCAAAATATGTAGCTATTTGATGTGCTTTAGTCTTATTGCCTTCTCCAATAGCTTTTCGAAATTCGAATACATTAAAGTCTTTACTGAAACCAATGTTTTCTTCTATGTGATTAGGAGTGATGGTACTTCCTTTAGACAGTATAATTTCAAGTTTGTTGAGTTCATTGGCAATTCTGCTCAAATCATTTCCTAAAAAAGCCACCAACATGGCATTGGCTTTCGGTTCAATAGCGTAACCTCTGCCCTGTAAAACCCTGTTGATCCATTGGCCAACTTGGTTTTCATACATCTTTTTGCTATCGTAAACCAGCCCGTGTTTTTCAAGCGTTTTAGTTATTTTTTTCCTTTTATCCAAGGTTTTGTATTTGTAAGCAAAGACTAAAACAGTAGTGGGTTGCGGATTTTGTGCGTACGCTTCTAATTTGTCAATGTTCTTCGCCAAATCTTGCGCTTCTTTTACAATAACTACCTGTCTTTCGGCCATCATAGGATACCTTTTGGCATTGGCAACAATATCCTCTATGGTAGTATCACGCCCATAAAGAACCACTTGATTAAACCCTTTTTCATCTTCTGTCAACAAGTTATTTTCCAAATACTCGGTAATTCGGTCAATATAATAAGGTTCTTCTCCCATCAAAAAATAAATGGGTTTAATCTTTCCTGCTTTAATTTCGTTAATAATCTTGAGTACTTCGTCCAAAATAAGTTGGTTTGATTGTTGGTATTTTGCTTTATTGACAGTAACTTCGTGAAATGCAAAAACTGAATTTCCCTGACTATTCGTTTCGCTTCAAAAATAGTGAAAATAAAGTGTCAATTTTTGATGACATCAGGAAAAAGTTTATCATACTCACCCCCGAAGAATGGGTACGCCAACATACCATTCAATATTTGTTGCATGAAAAAAATTACCCGAAATCCTATATCAACGCAGAAAAAACAATTACCCTCAATGGCACAAAAAAGCGTTATGATATAGTAGTTTTTAAGCCAAATGGCGAGTTGTTTTTATTAATTGAATGCAAAGCACCCGAAGTTGCTATTACCCAACAAACCTTCGACCAAATTGCGCGCTACAACCTGAAATTGAATGCCGATTACTTGATGGTAACCAACGGACTAAATCATTACTTTTGCGAAATGAATCTGGAAGAAGAAAAGTATATTTTTCTAAAGGAACTACCGGAATACCAACAATAACATTCCTTAAAATGATACTGCTGAGAAAATCATACTTCTTAATCGCTTTACCGTTCATGGTTATTTCTTGTAAAAAAGAAATCACTCCCAAAAAGAACGAGTCCATAAAAATAGACACTGTTTACTCGGAAACCACAGTAGATACCACTACTTCGGGAACAAAAGAAACCTTACTTAAAAAAGTAGACTACGCCATTTGGTCAATGGGAAATCTTGAGGAATATTTTCTAAACAAATTGTCAAAAGCTACTAACAAAAGTCAAGGCAATGAAATATACGAAAAGTACGTTGAAAATATGGAAAATCGCATTAAAAATTTTAACGAATTGGAAGCCGACTTCTTAGCGATTTATACCAACTACTACGAACACGAAAAAGACCAATATATTTTTCCCGATTCTTTACAACAAAATGTGGATTTGTTAAAAAACACAGAACTTGAATTTTGGGAAGTCGGAGAAGGTTTTGTTGAAATTCGTTACCAACCTTATCACTATTACAATATGTTTAAAGGAAAAGTGACCGATGACTACGAGTATTTTTTAAAAAATGAGGCCAAAGAAAACGCCGTATTATACAGCGCCGATGCCGGAATATTAATCAGTCCGAAAGATTTGGGTGACCGTGTAGTTACTTGGGAAAAATTCATCAATCAGTATCCGAAAAGTCCGTTATTGGAAACCGCAACTAAATTGTATCAAGAATATTGCTATGATTACTTAATGGGCATGGAAAACACCAGGACTATTGATTATGCGGAAGGCAATTTGGAACCTGAAAACAATTCAGAATTCAAACGGTTTATGAGTAAAAATCCCAATTCACGAACTACAAAAACCATCAAAGCTTTTTTAACACAAGTAGCCGCTAATACGGATTATGAAGCACTTGATAAATGGGTTAAGAAAGCGCTTAACATTCAACCGGTCATCATTCCGAATGAACCTTAATACTGAAACACCTTGAAAAAAATAGCAGTTGTCATATTAAACTGGAACGGAGCACAGTTGTTAGAACAATTTTTACCTTCGGTAGTAGCCTATTCTGATGAAGCTCAAATTTATGTCGCAGATAATGCTTCATCAGATACTTCCATAGAAGTTATCGAATCCAAATTCCCTCAGATTACCATCATTAAAAACGAAGGCAATTACGGTTTTGCCAAAGGCTATAATGTGGCTTTGCAACAAGTAGAAGAAGATTATTATGCTTTAGTGAATTCTGATATTGAAGTGACTGAAAATTGGCTTACTCCTATCCTATCCATTTTTGACAATGAACCCAATATTGGTATCATACAACCCAAAATTTTAGATTTCAAAAACAAAGCCTATTTCGAATATGCCGGTGCAGCCGGTGGTTATATCGACCAATACGGCTATCCTTATTGTAGAGGAAGAATCTTTGATACTATTGAAAAAGATCACGGGCAATACAATGATGAAGTTGAAATATTTTGGGCCAGCGGTGCCTGCTTCTTCATTAGAAAAGAAATTTACAGAACACTAAAAGGCTTCGACGACGACTTCTTTGCCCATCAGGAAGAAATCGATTTGTGTTGGCGCGCCTATAATTTGGGCTACAAAGCCAAATACACCTCAAAATCGGTGGTTTATCATGTGGGCGGCGCAACCTTAAACGAAGGCAATCCTAAAAAAACCTTTCTCAACTTCAGAAATTCATTGTTGATGCTAACCAAAAACTTACCCGAAGGAAAATTGTTTTGGTTGCTTTTGATACGTTTGTGCTTGGACGGATTGGCCGGAATTCAATTGATTGTAAAAGGAAAGTTCAAACATTGTTGGGCAATTGTAAAGGCTCATTTTGCTTTTTACAACCTGATAAACAAAACCTTGAAGAAAAGAACGCCCAAAAACAGCGAACACTATTTCCAATCCAAGAGTATCGTTTACCAATACTTCGTCAAAAACGGCAAGATTTTTGAACCTTGATTTTAACAAGAGTTTATCATTCCTTTAATTGACAAAATTTAAAATAGTCGTACTTTTGTTAAAATTTTAAACACAGACTTATGAGAAAAGCGATTTTTGCCCTTTCATTGGCTACTTTGACACTGACTTCCTGCGGAACGAAGAAAAAAATAGCCGCTTTAGAAGCCCAAAATAAAGAATGTCAGGACTTATTGAATTCAACTACTGTTAAATTAAATTTGTGTCTTTCCGAAAAAGAGGCGTTGTCCAAACAAAATGAATACCTGAAACAAAACAATTCCGATTTGATTAACAATCAAAAAGAGTTGACTTTGTTAACTTCTAAAGGTGCCCAAAACTTGGAAAAATCTTTGGAAAGCTTAAAAGAAAAGGATTTAAAAATCACTCGTTTGCAAGATGCCCTTACGCGCAAAGACAGTGTAACATTGGCTTTGGTTACCAGTTTAAAAAGTTCAGTAGGCATTTCCGATCCGGATATTGAAGTTAATGTGGACAAAGGCGTAGTTTTTATCTCAATAGCCGACAAATTACTGTTTAAAAGTGGCAGCTATGTAGTAAGCGACAGAGCGAAAGAAGTTTTAGCTAAAGTAGCCAAAGTAATCAACGACAAACCTACGTTTGAATGTATGGTAGAAGGCCATACAGACAATGTTCCATTCACCGGAAATGCGGTTCTTTTAGACAACTGGGATTTGAGTGTAAAACGCTCTACCGCTATAGTAAGGGTTTTAACTAAAGATTTAAAAGTGAATCCAAAACAGTTAATTGCCGCCGGACGTGGAGAATTCATTCCGTTGGTAGAAAACAATACTACCGCCAATCGTTCTATCAACAGAAGAACTCGTATTGTAATCTTACCGAAAATTGACGAGTTCTACGAAATGATTGAAAAAGAAATGAAAAATCAGAAAGGCCAATAAGCTAAAAAATAAAAAAACACCTTGAAATCCAAGGTGTTTTTTTTTATTCTAACCCATAGTTTATGGGCAATGTATCGCCAAACTTTCTAAATTGTATCTCACCGGAAAATGCCACTTCACGTGTACTTAACAAGTTTCCATATGAGTCAATATCAATGGTGTCAGAATAAAAATAAACACTAGATTGTTCTATATTATTATATAATAAACCCAAAACCGCTGTAAATTTAGTGTCCTTCAATTCTGGAAAATCTTGTTTTTTTATCAAAACTTTAAAATTCTCTCCTTCTTTCAATACCGTAAAATGATTAATCGGATTGGTCATTATCCCTTTAAGAAACAATTGAAAACTATCCTTACCCCATGAGTTATTAGTCAAACACCTAAAAAAATGCATTGGAGAACCATTGTAGGCTTCTTTTCTATTTCTTTTAACTGATGCCGTACTCTTAATTTCCTCAAAGCGAGTATAACCGGAGTAGAAGCTATTGGTAATAGCATGAGGATTCAAACTGACTTTGTTAAATTGAATCTCAAATTCGATCATTTCATAATTGATTTTATACCCTAATGAACGATTTATAATAATTAATGGTTTGTCACTATAGGCTTTTAACATCATTTTTTCTTCGTCGTATTCCAGCTCAATATCGGCTTCATTTTCAATAACGGTTCTTAATCCGAAGGGTGAAATTCCTAGAAATCGCTCTTTAAAAATGATCATTTTTTCTTTCCTACTGAAACGACTTTTCTTGATTACTACTTCTTTCAAAGAATTAGAAGCTTGCTGCATTATTATCATCAATGGATCTCCCACTTTGTAAGTTTCAGCATAGGCTGTAACATATCCCATATAACTGATTACAATTGGTCTTTTAATTTTTGGCTCATAAACCAAAATAAAATTTCCTTGCTCATCAGTCAATGTAGACATCGTTGTCCCTTCATAATATACTGTAGCGGATGGCAATGGTTGCTTATTTTCATCCACAACCTTCCCTTTGATGTATTGCGAAAAAACATCGGAAGCAAAGAGTAAAATCAGTAAAAGAAATAGTCTTTTAAACATGCTAAAAAATTTCAGGATCTCCTTTTCCTTCACGAACAACAACAGGTTCATAACCGGACAAATCGATAATCGTTGATCCTATATTGTCACCATAACCACCGTCAATTACCAAATCGACTTTGTTTTGCCATTTTTCAAAAATCAATTCAGGATCAGTAGAATATTCTAAAACCTCATCTTCATCGTGTATAGAAGTGGAAACGATAGGATTGCCCAACATTTTCACTATCTCGCGAGCAATGTTGTTGTCCGGTACACGAATGCCGACCGTTTTCTTTTTGCGAAATTCTTTAGGCAAATCATTATTCCCCGGAAGAATAAAAGTATACGGTCCCGGAAGTGTCCTTTTTAAAATTTTAAAGGTAGTAGTATCTATTTGACGAACGTAGTCCGAAAGATTGCTCAAGTCGTAACACACAAACGAAAAATTGGCTTTTTCGAGTTTTATACCCTTAATTTTAGCAATACGTTCTAAGGCTCTCGAATTGGTAATATCGCAACCCAAACCATAAACCGTGTCGGTAGGATAAATTACCAAACCGCCGTCACGCAAAACTTCCACCACCTTTTTGATGGCGGCTTCACTGGGCTTGTCTTCGTATATTTTGATGAATTCGGCCATAAATTTTAATTATAAATTATGAATTTTGAATTATAAATCAATCTTTGTAATCATTCAAAATTTAGAATTCAAAATTTAAAATAATTATCCTATAACGTCAAGCTTGGCAAATCGCAACAACAACTTCTTGATGCCGCCAACTTCAAACTTGATTTCGGCTTTTCTATCGGCGCCAACGCCTTCCATATTGATGATTTCACCTTTTCCGAAACGTTCGTGCATCACTACATTGCCAACGGCTAATTTGCTGTCAAACAAGTTGGTATTACTCGGAGTGTTTCCGGAAACTGGTTTCAATTTACGAATATTTACCGAGGAAGACGGTTCTTCTCCGTAAGTTTTTGGCGGAGTTCCGGCTAGGGGTTTGGACAATCGCAATTTGGATTTGTCAATATCTCCGAAAATATCCAAGTCGATGCTCGGCTTATAGGTATATCCACCACGATCCATAGGATTGATATATTCCAAATATTGGTCGTCAATTTCTTCAATAAAGCGCGAAGGTTCGGCGTCGGTGAGTTTGCCCCAACGGTAACGAGATTGTGCGTAAGTAAGATACGCTTGGTGTTCAGCACGAGTTAAGGCAACGTAAAACAAACGGCGTTCTTCTTCGAGTTCGCTTCGGGTATTCAAACTCATTGCACTTGGAAACAAGTCTTCTTCCATCCCAACCACAAAAACATAAGGAAACTCGAGTCCTTTCGCCAAGTGAATCGTCATCAAGGCTACTCGATCGTCATCGCCGGTATCATTGTCTAAATCAGTAGCCAAAGCAACATCTTCTAAAAATTCGGATAAGGCACCGCGAGCACCGTCGATTTCCTTCTGCCCTTCAATAAAATCTTTGATACCGCCCATTAAGGTTTCGATATTTTCTATACGGGCAATCCCTTCGGGTGTGGCGTCTTTCTTGAGTTCCTGAATCAAACCGGTTTTTTTGGCCACGTGTTCGGTTAACACAAAAGCATCCTGTTGTTCGTTAATGACTTGAAAACTCTTAATCATGGTGACAAAATCCTGCAACTTTTGCTTGGTTCCGGCGTTGAGTTTCAAATCGATTTTGTCAATATGCTCCATGACTTCAAAAATGGAACGTTTGTAGTGATTGGCGGCAACCGTTAATTTCTCAACAGTTGTATCCCCAATACCACGCGCCGGATAATTAATCACGCGCACCAAAGCTTCTTCGTCTTTCGGATTGATGACCAATCGCAAGTAACATAAAATGTCTTTGATTTCTTTTCTTTGGTAGAACGATAATCCGCCGTAAATGCGATAAGGAATATCTCTTTTGCGCAAAGCATCTTCCATAGCTCGAGATTGCGCATTGGTTCGGTATAAAATGGCAAACTGACCGTTCATCATTTGGTTGCGCATTTTTTGATCAAAAATTTCTCCGGCTACAAATCGGCCTTCTTCTCCGTCGGTTATGCTGCGGTGGACTTTTATTTTCGGACCAAAATCGTTGGCCGTCCACACCACTTTGTCGAGTTTGGTTTTGTTTTTATCG
>NZ_JBILQL010000042.1:0-18792 GCF_044373165.1 Flavobacterium sp. | reverse complement strand
TCGGACGCACATAAATGTTCATCAAATCAGTGTTGCCAATCGTTTTGGCCAAGGTCAATTTGGCAAAAGTACCATCCGCCAAACTGTCTTTAACCTGGCTGTAAAATTCGGAAAAAGTTTCGGTAAAAATCATAGCAACTTTAAAAAAGATGTAATCATTAAATTGAAATAATAATTGAATTTAAATACAATTAACGAATCTTATTTACCCATTAACAATTTCATTACTGCAATTTGCTCTTTTAGGGCTTGTATGGTTTCTTCGTATTGTAGGATGAGTTTTTCGGGCATATTGATATGATTAATTCCAATATAACCATCTTGTTTACAATTATTAAAAACTTGCTTTTCATCAAACCCTAAAACTTCCATGGCGGAAACACCTAAAATTTCACTTATTTCATTCAACCTATTAATGGTCAACTGCGTTTCTCCCGTTTCTATTTTACTATACGCACGGGTAGATAACCCTAACTTTTGAGCCATATACTCTTGCGTAAAATTCTTCAATTCGCGTATTTGTTTGATCTTGGTTTCGGGTTGTTGTATCATAAAAACATGTATTTATAGTTCAAAATTAGAACTTTTTAATCAAATAAAGGAATTTTTAAATAATGTTTTTTTGAGGTTGTGAGGTATTTTTGTTTTTAAAGTTATTTATAATTATTTATGAATGAAATAACCTTGCCACATGCCAACAACACAATAATTCCAATTCTGGATTTAGTTGACTATTTCCAAAAGAATAAATTCAACTACTTAATTGTTGGGTCTACACAAGTTTCACTCCAAAATCATCCCAAACCGAATTCTTTGGATGTTTGGTTTCGTTCACACCCTAATGTTATGAACTACAGAGACACTTGCCAATCAGTAAATATTGTCATAAGCCAAATTATTAAGCACGAATCATTTTCTTTAGGATTAAGAAAATGCCCAAAAACGAATAGAATGTGTAAAGCTTTGGTGTATTGTAATCATAAAAAATAAAATGAAAAACAAACTAAAAAATAGAATATGAAAAACATTTTTACCCTTTTAACACTTTTCTCTTTTACTTCGATTTTTGCTATTGATCGTTTTGTTGATCCAAATTTATCCTCAGGCAATGGAACTACTTTATTTACAACTATCACCTCTGCGGTTAATGCTGCGGTTAATGGTGACCGAATAATTGTGGCTACCAATACATATAATGAAGGAACTCTCACAATAGATAAATCTTTAAAAATCATTCCACAAACAGCTGGAGCAACTATTAATTTTAATGCAAATATTAACATTGCTGGATTTTCTGGAATGAAATTGGAAATCATAGGTTTTAATTTAGGGATATATTCTATTAGTTCAAATCCTATTTCTAATGGTATTGCCACAAATCGAGCAAAAGTTTCAATAATAGAATGTTCTATTTCAAATGTTGTATTTGATAATGATTTTTATGAGTTAAATCTTTTAAAATCAATTATTAGTGGTAATGCCACATTTAGATTTGGAAACATTGTTTCAAATAGTATGTTAAATTGTTATTTAATGGATGAATCACTAACAAATCAAAATGCGATGGATAAAAATTTTATTGTTAATAATACTATTACAAACGACACTTTTATTTTTAATGATAATTATAAGTTTATTTTATCAAATAATTCATTAAAAAATCTATTTGTAAGTAAATGGGTTTTAGCTTTAACCAATACAAATTATATTATGAATAATGTGTTTAATTCCAATTGCAAATTATATTTTGCCTCTTTTTTCCAATTATCAAGTAATTGGGGAGGATGCGGACCAGACGTAAGTTGTTATTTGCAGTTAGGAAGTGTAGGCTTAGTTTATAATTTTAAATTTGTCAATAATAAATTTTTAGGTAGTATACTTTATGCGAGACGAAACACATCTTTAGTTTTTCCAAATGCATTTGGATGTTTGGTATATGGAAGTAGCTATAATACAGTTGTTAATGAAGCAACATATAGCAGTACAGCAACAGATTGTCCCAATGTTTATGCGAATGGCTTTTTTGAATGGTCATATAATGGTGTTACTAATTTACAAACTTTAAACGGTAGTTTAGTTTATACAAACATAAGCGGTCCAACCAATGACATAGATGGTGGTAATCCAAACCATGATTATTATGACATTGATTTAACTATCAATGACAGAGGGATTAATGGGGGTCCTTATTCACAATTAAATTATAATGCTACAAATCCAAATAACAGCAAGGCATTTATTTTTGATTTGGAGATGCCTACTGATTTGTTTGAAGGACAAAATGTAAATATCAAGGCTAAAGGATATCATAAAAACTAATACAAATGAAAAAGATACTTGTATTAATTGTAGTTTTTTGTCAGTTGAGTTTGGCTCAAAATCGAAATATTACCGCAGCAGAATATTTTTGGGGAAATATTGACCCAGGTAATGGTAATGGCACAGCACTCACAGCAGAAGATGGAACGTTTAATGAAGCGGTTGAAAGTGTAATAGCTAATTATTCAAATAATCAAACTACTGTTGGTCCAGTTCTCTTTAATATTAGAGTTAAAGATGCTAATAATCAATGGGGATCTACTTTTAAAAAAGTAGTTTTTATATTACCCGGAGCTACCGGTTCGTTTCGTCAAGTAAATTTAACCAAGTTCGAATATTTCTTTGGTAATTTTGATCCAGGAGAAGGTTCAGGAACTACAATTATTACCTTTGATGGTGCATTAGACGAGGCGATAGAAACAGTTTTTAGAAGTCAGGCAACTTGGGATGTATCCTCAGGTCCAATTTTATTTAATATTCGTGCCAAGGATTCAGATGGGAGATGGGGCCCTTTATTTAAGAAAACTATTTTCCCTTATGGAGCTAATCCAAATGCACAACTCATACAAGAGGGAGATTCTATTGAAATATGCCAAGGGTCAAGTGTTACGCTAACCTATAATGGCCCCAACGGTTATACTCCTACATGGTTTGATGGCAGCCAAGGAAATACGGTAACTTTTACACCAACTCAAGCGGGTATTGTTTCTGTTACTGCAACATTAGAAAACAGCACCTATACCGATTCAATTAATATAATTTTCAAACCCCAACCTACTTCAACAATAACTCCTTCAGGACAAATTTTAGTTTGTGCCTCGAGCAACTTTTCATTACAAGCTAACACGGGAACAGGTTTAAGTTATCAATGGTTTTTGAATGGGAATGCAATTTCAAATGCAACAAACGCAACCCATTTACCAACCGCAGTTGGCTCATATACAGTTAGAGTTACAGATGCAACAACCACTTGTTCTAAAGTATCAAATCCAACCTTATTATCTACAACATTTACTCCACAACCTATTGGTACAGTTAATTATTGTGGAACTCAAATAATATCGGTTCCTTTTGGTTCTTCAAATTCCTATCAATGGAAAAAAGATAATTTAAATATAACTGGCGCCAATTCAAATAGCTATACAGCTTCACAGCCGGGTATTTACACTTGCGTTATTTCTAATGGAAGTTGTTCGGTAACTAGCACAAGCGTTATATTAAATCCTATTGCTGCTGCACCTATTGCTAACTCAAATCAAACCTTTAATATTGGAGACACTTTAGCAAATTTAATTGTAAATGGAACAAACTTGCAGTGGTACAGTAGCTCAACTGACGGGACAACTTTGCCCTTAAATACAGTCTTGGTGACCGGCACAACATATTATGTGAGTCAAACAATTAACGGTTGTGAAAGTTCGAGAACTGCAATCACGGTAACGCAAGCATTGAACAATAATTCATTTGAACTAGATAATTTTTTACTTTATCCCAACCCAACAAATGGAATACTTAATTACAAATCTTCGGAAATTATTTTAGAAATAAAAATTTATAATATGCTAGGTCAACTGGTGTTTGAACAATTAATAAATAATACTGAAGGATTTTTTAACATACACAATTTACCAATAGGCAACTACCTTGTAAAAGTAAATAACAATCATAAATCATATTCAATTATCAAATATTAGGATACAATCCTTGATTAATAGATAAAAAAACCAGCAAAATTTTGCTGGTTTTTTATTAAGTACTTAAAGAACTAAAGAAGTCGTTTCCTTTGTCGTCGGTAATAATAAACGCGGGGAAATCTTTCACCGTAATTTTGCGAACAGCTTCCATGCCTAATTCTTCAAAATCCACCACTTCTACTTTCAAAATATTTTCTTTGGCCAAAATAGCTGCCGGTCCGCCAATAGAACCTAAATAGAAACCACCGTATTTTTTACAAGCGTTCATGACGTCTTTACTGCGATTGCCTTTGGCCAACATAATCATGCTACCGCCGTGACTTTGGAATTCGTCTACATACACATCCATTCGACCAGCAGTAGTTGGCCCGAAACTACCCGAAGGCATACCTTCCGGGGTTTTGGCCGGTCCTGCATAATACACCGGATGGTTTTTAAAGTATTCCGGCATTGGTTTTCCGGCATCCAAAAGTTCTTTGATTTTGGCGTGGGCAATATCACGGGCTACAATTACGGTTCCGTTTAATTTCAAACGGGTTTTGATTGGGTATTTGCTTAACTCAGCTAAGATTTCGTTCATCGGTCGGTTCAAATCAATTTCCACCGGCGCTTCCAAATGAGGTGGTACAGCCGGCAAAAACTGTTGCGGATTGGTTTCCAGTTGCTCCAAGAAGATCCCGTCTTTGGAAATTTTGGCTTTGATATTTCTATCGGCTGAACAAGAAACACCCAAGCCAACCGGACAAGAAGCGGCGTGTCTCGGCAAGCGAATAACGCGAACATCGTGGGCAAAATACTTACCTCCAAACTGCGCTCCAATGGCACTTTCTTGGCAAATTTGTAATACTTTTTGCTCCCATTCTAAATCGCGAAACGCCTGACCGGCCATATTCCCGGAAGTCGGTAAGTTGTCGAAATAACCGGCTGAGGCTTTTTTAACCGCGGCCAAGTTGGCTTCTGCCGAAGTGCCTCCAATTACTAAAGCCAAGTGATAAGGCGGACAAGCGGAAGTACCTAAATCTTTTATTTTTTCGCGAACGAACTCATTCATCGATTTTTCGTTCAAGAGCGATTTGGTTTTTTGGTATAAGAAAGTCTTGTTGGCGCTTCCACCTCCTTTGGCTAAGAACAAAAATTCGTAACTCGCTCCTTTTTTGGCATAAATATCAATTTGTGCCGGAAGGTTCGACCCTGAGTTTTTTTCTTCAAACATGGAAATGGGAACGATTTGAGAATACCGAAGATTTTTGATTTGATAAGAATTAAAAATTCCTTTCGAAAGCCATTCGGCATCGTCTACACCGGTAAACACGTTTTCGCCTTTTTTGGCCAAGACAATCGCTGTTCCGGTATCTTGACAAGACGGCAACTCACCTTCTACTGCAACTGCTGCATTTTGTAATAAGTTGTAGGCTACGAATCGGTCATTATCGGTCGCCTCCGGATCGTTTAGGATGTTTTCCAATTTCTGCAAATGCGAAGTACGCAGCATGAATGACACGTCTATCATCGCTTCTTGGGCTAACAATTCCAATCCTTTAGGGTCAACAGTAAGGATTTCTCTATCGCCTAATTGTTCTGTTTTTACAAAATCGGAAGTGATTTTTTTGTATTGCGTATCGTCTTTTAAAATGGGATACGGATCTTGGTATATGAAGTCCATAATGTAATTTTAATATAATAGCGTAAAGTTACGCAAAGTGCGTGACAGCTGAAATTAAATAATTGCTAAATTGGTGTAGTTGTTTCTTAAAAAAACCAACTCGCCACAAAAATGGCGGTAATCACACAAATCAAGTCTACTAAAAGCATGGTGCCTAAAGTGTAACGGGTATTTTTGATGTTGACGGAACCAAAGTAAACCGCAATTACATAAAAAGTAGTTTCGGCACTGCATTGGAAAATACAGCTCAACCGCGCGGTAAACGAATCCGGACCAAAATTGCGCATGGCATCAATCATAAACCCACGTGAACCACCGGAACTGAAAGGTCTCAACATGGCTACCGGCAGCGAATCCGTGATTTGTTTGCTCACGCCTATATTCGAAAAAGCAAACGAAATCCAATTGCTGATGATTTCAAAAAGACCACTGTTTCTGAAGAAAGAAATAGCGACCAACATCCCCATCACATAAGGGAAAATCTTCACTCCGGTTTGGAGTCCGTTATTGGCACCGGTCACAAATGCATCAAAAATAGTAGTGCTTTTGTCTACAAATTTCTTCTCATTGATAAAAGAAAATACTAAAGTAAAAGCAATAATAGCCACTAACATCAAGCCAGAAAGATTGGCTGTAAAAAAGTTTTTGCCTACTAAATCTAATCCATTAATATAAAACAACAATCCAACAATAGCGGCAACTACAGTCATTAACGCCACAATTAAAGTAGCACTTTTGAAGTTGATTTTTTGGCGAATTCCCACTATAATCATGGCGGCTATAGTTCCGATAAACGACGTGATGATACAGGGTAACATAACATCGGCAGGATTGGCGGCGTTTTCGGCGGCGCGATACCCAATAATTGAAGTTGGAATTAGTGTCAACCCTGCTGCGTGCAAGCACATAAACATGATTTGAGCATCACTGGCTTTGTCTTTTTCGGGATTGATTTCCTGTAAACTTTGCATCGCTTTTAAACCGAACGGTGTAGCGGCCGAATCCAATCCGAGGAAATTGGCAGCAAAGTTTAAAGTCATGTAAGATATCGATTCGTGGTTTTTAGGAACTGTTGGGAAGACTTTGGCAAAAACCGGACTGAGCCTTTTGGCTAATTTTTCAGCGGCGCCGGAAACTATCAGCAACTCCATCAAGCCGCAAAAGAAGGCCAAATAAGCAATTAAAGGAAGTATTAAATCGAGCAAACTGTTTTTACAAGTGGGCAACAAACCATCCGATTTTTGAACACCACTGTAGATTTTTACCGTTTTATTTTTGTAGACATAAGTTGTATCCGCATTTAAGGTATCTCGATTGATTACAAAAGATTGCTCTTCACTTTTTTGAATACTGTCTTGTATAAACTTTGGAATTTCGTTTAAGTATTTCTCTGAAATCAGAATAGGATCATCTTTTTTCCCGTTTAAAACGTAATCAATAGAATAGCTGTCTCCGGCAAATAAACTAAAAATCACAAAAGCAATAGATGCTACAAAGATGGCCAACCAAAATCTACTTAAAACCATAATCTTGTTTTTTGGTAAATATACTATTTCTCAAAAAGGCAGAGAAAAAAATTATTTATGGTTTGTGAAATTCATTTTCTAAAAAATTACAACAACAATCAATATTTGTTTGATGACTATTAAACATTTTATAAATTTTTATGATTAAATGCTAAAAACACAGCGTAATTCACTAAGATATATATATTTGTCTGCTTAAATCAACTGCTTATTTTCAACAAACTATGAAATACCACTTATTGCCTTTAATGGTATTGGCTTTTTTTACAACTTCGGTTTTCGGACAAACTCCTGAAGAAATAAAAACGATTACTTCTCAATATGATTTGTCGCTATTAAAGTCTAAACAAACTTATTATCGCAAAATTGCCAAAACTGAAAAAGAGAAAGCACAAGTACAAGCTGTTGCCAAAGGTTGGCCTGTTTTTGTAAAAAAAGACGATGGTAACATATTAGAGTTAATGCGGTTAACGCCAGATGGACATCCTATCTACTATTCAACAGAGAATGTAAATGCCGCAAGGGCTACTCGTGCCAGCTTTCTAAATAGTGGCGGTGGGATGGGATTAAATTTAAATGGACAAGGAATGACCGTTAGAGTTTGGGATGGTGGAAATGTAAGATCCAGCCATATTGCTTTTGGCGGAAGGGTTACTATTGGCGACAATTCCAGTACAGGAGCCAGTGGTCATGCGACTCACGTAACCGGTACTATTATCGCCAGCGCGAATCCGGCTGCTGTAAAAGGGATGGCTCCGGAAGCTTCTGCCATTACTTTCGATTGGAATGATGATGCGGCTGAAGCTATTTCAGAAGCACAAATGGGAATGTTGGTTTCTAACCATTCTTATGGTACTCCTATCACAAGTAATGGTAATATATTACCTTCTTGGTACATTGGAGCTTACACTTTTGGTGCTGGTGAATGGGATGATATAGCCTACAACGCCCCTTACTTTTTGCCTGTTATGTCAGCAGGTAATGAGGGTGGCAACGATGACAATAGCGATCCTATTGCTTTTGGATATGATAAACTTGTTGGAGATAAAACTGCTAAAAACAACTTGGTTGTAGCCAATTGTTTAGATGTATCAACTGATGCGGCGGGAAACATATCCGGTTTCATAGGTATAAATAGCTCGAGTAGTCAAGGGCCTACTGATGATATGAGGATAAAGCCGGATATTACTGGGAACGGTACCAACTTAACCTCAACCTTTAGCTCGAGTAATACCGCAACAGCTGTGCTTTCTGGAACCTCTATGGCTTCTCCAAATGTGGCCGGAACATTAATTTTATTACAACAACATTACAGAAACTTGACTACTGGTTTTATGCGTGCTGCTACCTTAAAAGGTTTGGCATGTCATACTGCTGATGATGCCGGTTTTGTTGGTCCGGATGCTACATTCGGCTGGGGATTATTAAATGCTAAAAGAGCCGCTGAAACCATTAGTAATAATGGACTAACTTCTTGGATTTCTGAAGAAAAACTGACTAACAGTCAAACTTATATCATGACTGTTAATTCAAACGGAACTTCTCCCTTAGTAGCCTCTATTACTTGGACCGATCTACCTGGTCTCATCAATTCAGGATCAAATGGTCCTAATGATCCTACACCGGTTTTGGTTAACGATTTAGATATCAGAATTACAAGAAACGGGACTACTTATTACCCTTGGAAACTTACCAATCCTGTCTCACTAGCTGTTAGAAATTCAGACAATAATGTTGACAATGTTGAATTAATCAAAATAGATACTCCTAATGCAGGAGAATACGTAATTACAGTTACACACAAAGGAAATTTAATAACCGGCAGCCAAAGATATTCATTGATTGTAACCGGAATCACATCTGCCTTTGCTTTGAACTCTAATTCTGCAGACGCTACTGTTTGTGCTTCCCAAAATGCTACATTTAGCTTTAATTATGCTCAGAATGGGGTTGGTAATACCAGTTTTTCAGCTGTTGGATTACCTGCCGGAGCAACTGCAAGTTTCTCTCCATCCTCATTGAGTACTAATGGAATAGTTACAATGACAATTTCCGGATTATCGAATGTAGCTCCCGGTGAATATTTTGTTGGAATACGTGGTTTTAATGGTGCTGAAAGCGAAATTCGCTACAAGTCATTACGTGTTTACAGTGCAGATTTTCAACCTATTGTTGTGAGCTCTCCCTTTAACGGACAAAATGGCTTGTCTACAACAGTAAATCTGAATTGGACAGCACAAGCCAATGCTACAAATTATCATGTACAAGTATCGCTATTTAACAACTTTTCAAGTACGGTAGCAGATAATTTTGTTACCACGAACACATTTACTATTAATGGTTTGAGTCAAGCCACTCGTTATTTTTGGAGAGTTATCCCAATGAACAATTGTGGAAGTATTG
Organism: Flavobacterium sp.; assembly: GCF_044373165.1. Taxonomy (GTDB): domain Bacteria; phylum Bacteroidota; class Bacteroidia; order Flavobacteriales; family Flavobacteriaceae; genus Flavobacterium. The sequence goes on along the minus strand of NZ_JBILQL010000042.1, from coordinate 9,187 downwards.
CCATAAACAATGCGCCGTTTTATGATTTTACAACCGGTAATTTATTTTGTGATGTAAACTTTACTGCAAATGATTATACCAATGCCTCAATTGCCTCAGTAGCCAATTCTGAAGCTTTTGTCCCTGTAACAGTAACAGGAGGATATACTATTGGAGATCTTAATGTGAATGTAGCCATTAATCATACTTGGGTTCAAGATTTGACGATTACTTTGGAAGGTCCGTCCAGTATAGGAAGTCCAGTAATAACACTGCAACAAGAAGCTTGTGCTGGTGAAAATAATATTAACTGTACTTATGACGATGAAGGAGGTGTTCCAACTTGTGTAGGTGATCCGGCCATCAGTGGTCTCATTGGACCATTGGAAAGTTTGAGTGTTTTGAACAATCTCAATGCTAACGGTGTTTGGATTTTACGTGTAAACGATCCTTATAATGAAGATGGTGGTGCTATTACAAATTTCAGTCTCAACATTTGTAGAGTTCAAGCTTCGGCATTAAATATATCTGATAATCCGCTACAAAACGCTACAGTTTATCCTAATCCAACTTCAGGTATTATTAATATTACTATTCCCTCTTTGAATGAAAAAACAACACTCACTGTTTATGATTTACAAGGCAGAATGGTATACACTGAAGCAACCAATCAAGTAGAAAACAGTATTAGACTGGAAGGCATACAAGATGGTGTTTATTTGGTTCAAATTGATAATAGCACCGGGAGTATTACCAAGAAAATCATACTAAAAAGAAACTAAAAAAAAGAGGTCGACATGACCTCTTTTTTTATACATGTAAAATCTCCTCTTCTATTAGTATGTCTTCGCGACGCAATCGAAGAAAGATTTGTGCCACTGCAATAACGTCTTTCTCACAGTATGTAACAATGCGATCAATGTCTTTTTCCACATAAAAAACATGGGCTACTTGACTGCCGTCGATATCACCTTTAGGTGAAGGAATACCTAAAATTTTGGTCAATAATTTTAAGGAAGTAAAATGCTTATAGTCGCCAAACTTCCACAATTCCAAAGTGTCTAAATGCGGAATTTCCCAAGGTTTTTTTCCAAACAAATTGAGCTTATTCGGAATGGCAATTTGGTTGATGATCATACGACGGGCAATAAACGGAAAATCAAATTCTTTGGCATTATGACCGCAAAACAAATGTTGTGCACCATTGAAATGGGTATCTAACAAATTGGCGAAATCCTTTAGAATCTTCTTCTCTTCACCGAAAAAGGAGGTCACCCTAAAATTTCTAATGTCGCTTTTGTTAGCAAAATAGCCAACCGAAATACAAACGATTTTACCAAACTCGGCCCAAATTCCGGCGCGGTCATAGAAATCTTCCGGAGTGTATTCGTCGCGTCTTTGGTATTGCGTTTTTTGCTCCCAAAGTAGTTTCATCTCCTCATCTAAGGCGTTGAAGTTGTCTTCCTCCGGAACAGTTTCGATGTCGAGAAAGAGTATATTGTTGAGTGGGATTTTTTCAATCATTATAATAAATTTAAGAAATAACCGACTTAAAAGTAAACATTTATTTTAAATATGAAAGAAAAATACTTAAAAAAGTGATTGTTGTATGGTTGGGCTTTCATGCTCTAACAACCATTTTTTGCGCCATAAACCGCCGGCATAACCGGTTAATGAACCATTAGAGCCAATTACCCGATGACACGGGACTACAATCCACAAAGGGTTTTTACCATTAGCCGAAGCTACGGCACGAATGGCTTTGACATCGCCTAACTTTTTAGATAAATCGAGATAAGACATCGTTTTGCCAAACGGAATGCGTAATAATTCCTGCCATACTTTTTGTTGGAATTCGGTACCCGAAGGATTCATTTTGAAATTGAACTCGGTTCTTTTATCTTAGAAATACTCTTGGAGTTGTTGGATCGCTTCTTTTAAAACTTCCGGAATGGCATTGGTGATTTCGCCTTCTTCTAAAATGGAAATTACAGTAATCCCGTTTTCATCGCCGGCAATTTTGGCGACGCCGAGTGGTGTTTTGATGAAGGCGGTTTCCATGTGATAAAGATAATTATTTTAACCACAAAGCACACGAAGAAGTCACGAAGGTCGCGAAGAATTATTTTGAGAAACTATAGATGTAATCTTCTAAGGCTTGCAATTCTTCGTCGCTCATTTTTTTGGTGATGGCGAAGTTGGTTTTCATCACCTCGTACTGACTTGGGTCAACAATGGGTTCGCTTTCTTCTTTTAGAAAAGCTACGATGCTGCCTTTTTTTTCTTGGTAGATTTTAGCGATTTCTGTAATGCTTGGCCCGATGACTTTTTGATCGGGTAAATGGCAGGCGGTGCAGGTTCCTTTGCCTTCAAATAATTCCTGACCGGAAATGGCTACTGCGGTATTGTCTTGTTTGGGTTGACCGTAATTGTTTTCGGTTTCTTTTTTACAAGACGTGAAGGTTATGATAAAAGTGAGTAATAATATTCTTTTCATTGTTTACAAAAATTCAATACAAATCCTAATTAGCCCCGATGGGAGTATTTACCTTGTAGTGCGGACAGCGGGAAAATGGATAACTGATAAATCCCGAGCCACTCGCTCCTATTTTTGATTCAGTAAAATCGCCGCTTCTTTGGCGAAATAGGTCGAAATCAAACTGGCACCGGCTCTTTTAATACACATCAATTGCTCCATCATGATTTTGTCGTGGTCGAGCCAACCTCTTTCGGAAGCGGCTTTGATCATGGCATATTCTCCGGAAACATGGAAAACCGTTACGGGAACATTCACGGCGTTTTTGACTTCGCGAACGATGTCCAAATAAGCAATTCCGGGTTTGACCATGACCATATCAGCACCTTCTTCAACGTCCATTAAGGCTTCTTTGATGGCTTCGAGGCGGTTGGCGTAATCCATTTGGTAAGTCTTTTTGTCTTTGGGAACGACTACATCGGCTTCTCTTGGCGCACTGTCCAACGCATCGCGAAACGGACCATAAAAGGCCGAAGCATATTTGGCCGAATAACTCATAATCCCTACGTTTTGAAAACCTGCAGCGTCTAAACCTTGGCGCAATCTTAAAACGCGTCCGTCCATCATGTCGCTTGGTGCTACAAAATCGGCGCCGGCTTGGGCATGAGAAACCGCCATTTTCACCAAAGCGTCATTGGTGGCATCATTAGCCACATCACCGTTTTCGATGATACCGTCGTGGCCATAAATTGAATATGGATCTAAGGCTACATCAGGCATGACAATCATTTCCGGACAAGCGGCTTTGATTTCGCGAATGGCGCGTTGCATCAATCCGTTGGGATTCCAGGCTTCTTTACCGGTGTTGTCTTTTAGGCTTTCGTCCACTTTTACGTAGATATTAACAGCGCGAATGCCTAATGCGAATAGTTCTTTGACTTCTTCCACCGTTAAATCGATTGAACGACGAAAAATACCCGGCATAGAGGCAATCTCTGATTGGTATTTTTCACCTTCTGCTATGAACATGGGAAACATAAAGTCGGCCGGACTTAATGTGGTTTCTCGAACTAAACTTCTTATGGATTCGTTAACTCTTAAACGACGACCTCTTTGTAATGGGAACATATTTTTAGCTTTTAGCTGTTAGCGATTAGCTTTCAGCGTTATTTAATTTTATTATTAATCCGTTGAGCATTTTTTTGACTTCTTCTATTTGTTTCAAAAGGATTTGACCTTGCTCTTTTTCCAGAAAATTTAATTCGATACTCAAAAATATTTGATATTCTAATTCATTGGCTGAACCGAACGAAATGTATAGAAATCGACAAAAATCTTTATCAGAATTTCTGCCACAACCTTCTGCAATATTGGTTGGGATAGATGATGAAGATCTTTTGATTTGACTCGTCAAACCAAACATTTCGTCTTTCGGAAAAGTTGGCAGCATTTTATAAACATCTAAAGTTAGCTGATGTGATTTCTCCCAAACTGAAAACTTATTATAATCTCTCATCTCATTTACATCTGATGGCTAATAGCTAAAAGCTGACAGCTAAATTACCCAATCAATCGGGTTTGTTAATACCTTAATCAATTTCTCTTCTTCACTACCCGCTTTAGGATGATGGTCGTAAACCCATTGCACGTGTGGTGGTAAACTCATCAAAATCGATTCGATGCGACCGTTGGTTTTTAGACCGAATAACGTGCCTTTGTCGTGTACCAAATTGAATTCGACATAGCGACCGCGGCGGATTTCCTGCCAGGTTTTTTGTTCGGGTGAATAAGACAACTCTTTTCTTTTTTCGACAATTGGCACATAAGCTTCACAAAAACTATTGCCGACTTCGGTTACGAAATGGTACCAATCTTCCATTTTCATGGTTTCTGATTCTTTGCAATAATCGAAGAACAAACCGCCGATTCCGCGGGCTTCGTTTCGGTGTGCATTCCAAAAATAAGCGTCGCATTGTTTTTTGTATTTCGGATAGAACTCAGGATTATGCTTATCGCAAGCGGTTTTACAGGTTTGGTGAAAATGTTTCGCATCTTCTTCAAACAAATAATACGGCGTTAAATCTTGTCCGCCACCGAACCAAGAATTGATTACGTTTCCGTTATCATCATACATTTCGAAATAGCGCCAATTGGCGTGAACCGTTGGCACCATTGGGCTTTTGGGATGAATGACTAAACTCAATCCGCAGGCAAAGAAATCGGCTTCTCCTACTCCGAACATTTTTTGCATCGTCTCCGGTAATTTTCCGTGAACGGCTGAAATGTTGACACCGCCTTTTTCGAAAACTTGACCGTTTTCCATTACGCGTGTTCTTCCGCCGCCGCCTTCCGGTCGTTTCCAAAGGTCTTCACGGAATTTCGCAACGCCATCGACTGCTTCTAAAGCCGATGTGATTTGGTCTTGGAGTTGAAGTATGTATTGATAGAATTTATCTTTCATTTTATTAGCTTTTAGCTAAAAGCTGTTAGCTGACAGCTATTTATATTCTTTCACTGCTTCTACAAATGCCTTGGCATGATCTACCGGAATGTTAGGTAAAATGCCGTGGCCAAGGTTGACGATGTAATTGTCTTTGCCGAATTCGTCTATCATTTCGTGTACCATTTTTTTGATGGTTGGAATAGGCGACAAAAGTCTAGACGGGTCAAAATTGCCTTGTAAAGTGATTCTTCCACCGGATAAATAACGGGCATTTCTTGGCGAACACGTCCAATCTACGCCAAGTGCAGATGCTTTGGATTTGGCCATGTCGTTTAAAGCAAACCAACAACCTTTTCCGAACACGATTACTTTGGTATCTTCGGCTAAAGCTTCAACGATTTGGTTGATGTATTGCCAAGAAAACTCTTGATAATCAACCGGTGATAACATGCCGCCCCAAGAATCAAAAATTTGAATGGCGTTACAACCCGCTTTTACTTTTTCTTTCAAATATAATATGGTGGTGTCGGTGATTTTTTGCAGTAAAGTATGCGCAGCCACCGGGTTTGAAAAACAAAATCCTTTGGCAGTATCGAAACTTTTCGAGCCTTTTCCTTCTACAGCGTAGCAGAAGATTGTCCATGGTGAACCGGCGAAACCAATTAATGGTACTTCGTCGTTCAACATTTCTTTGGTCAATTTTACGGCGTCCATCACATAGCCTAAAGTTTCGTGTATGTTCGGAACAAAAACCTGATTGACTTGTTCCATCGTGCGAATCGGGTTGGGAATAATAGGTCCCAAATTGTCTTTCAACTCTACGTGGATTCCCATGGCTCTTGGTACTACCAAGATATCCGAAAACAAAATAGCGGCATCCGGTTTTACAATTCGGATAGGTTGTACTGTGATTTCGGCCGCTAATTCAGGGGTTTCGCAACGGGTGAAAAAATCGTATTTGTCGCGCAAGGCTCTGAACTCAGGTAAATATCTTCCGGCTTGGCGCATCATCCATACCGGTGGCCGTTCAACGGTTTCATTGTTTAAGGCGCGAAGGAATAAGTCGTTTTTAATCATAATTTTAATTACTGTTTGGCTGTGGCCAAATTATATTTTATTAAAAAATTCTATACTTTTTATAATGGTACTCTCAATATTGGGCATGTTGGCTATGACCACTTTGCCGGTAATGTCTTTCAGCGCTTTAGCAGTTGTACCACCGATGCTAAAACAAACTTCATCTCGAATGGTATTGGTTTTTAAAAAACTTTGCACGCCTGACGGACTAAAAAATAAAATCGCATTCAAATCATCGGCTGCTTTATGTGGTGTTAAAACGGTTTCATACACTTCTATTTCTTCAAAAACTACCTGAGCCAATGTTAAGGAATCGGGCAATATATCCCTTCTCAAATTCCCGCAAAAGAACGTAAAACTGTTTTTAAAATATTGGTTACAAATAATAGAAGCCAATTCTGAGGCGTAATCAGAACTTGCGATAACTTCAAAGCCGCTTTGTTCTAATAATGCCTTTGTTTTTTCGCCTACACAAAAACACTTTCGGGTTTTTATTTCGGCTATTCTTTCATTTTCTAAAACACTTTCGACGGCATTTTGACTGGTGAAAATTAAATATTCATTGATGGTGCTAAGGGTAAACTGTTTGTTCGCTACTTTGATAAAATCGGCGTCTTCAACTGAAAAATTCGCGCTCAACAGCAGTTGCTTTTGGTTGTCCGTAAGCTTCTTGGTTGACAATATGCGAATTTGGAATTCCATCTTTACGCTTGGTGTTTGAGTTGTTTTTTTATTTCAACCATCAATTCGCTTCCACCGCTTTCCAAAATTTCTTGTGCCGAATAAAAGCCTAACTTTTTCCATTGGGAAATATCCACTGCTTTACTGATTTCAATTTTTAGTTTTCCGTCCAACGAAAGCAAACATCCGTTAAATTCTATGGTGTCATCATCTTGATTGTATTGGGCCAAAGCACCGATTGGCGCAGTACAACCGCCTTCTAAGGTTCTTAAAAACTGTCTTTCTATATAAGTACAAATTTCGGTTTCAATATCATTCAGTTGTGAAACAGCATCAATAGTATAATCATCATTGCCCATAGCCACTACTACCATAGCGCCTTGAGCCGGTGCAGGAATCATCCAATCGAGATTGACAAAAGTTTCCGGTTTTAAATTGATTCGTTCCAAACCGGCCGCAGCGAAAACCGCTCCGCTCCAATCATTGTCTTGCAACTTTTGCATGCGGGTATTTACATTGCCGCGTAAGTCTACTACGGTATGATTTGGATATTTGTTAAGCCATTGTGCTTGTCGGCGTAAACTTCCGGTGGCTATAGTGGCGTTTTCGTTTAAAAAATCTGTGTTGCCTTTGTGGACCAAAATATCCAGCACATTGGCTCTTTGCAAAACCGCGGCTTGTACGATTCCGATGGGTAAGGCAGTCGGAACATCTTTCATAGAATGTACAGCAATATCTACGTCACCGTTGATCATGGCAATGTCTAAAGTTTTGGTAAAAATTCCGGTGATGCCGAGTTCGTACAGCGGTTTGTCTAAAATGATATCACCTTGGGATTTAACCGCTACAATTTCGGTGGAATAGCCTAAATCGTTTAGTTTTTTTTGAACGGTGTAAGCTTGCCAAAGGGCTAATTCGCTGTCGCGAGTTCCTATTCTGATTGTTTTGGCCATCTTATTTAGAAGTGGTTTCTATCTGAAAAATTTTCTCTATCCACTCGATACTTTCATCCACCATGGTATTGTCATCCTTTAAATGATTGGCAAAATGATTGGTAATCTTTTGGATGATTCTGGCGCTGATTAATTCGGCTTGTTGCTCATCAAAGTTGGCTATTTTTTTGCGCTGTACATTTAACTCACCGTCTTTGATGGAATTGAGTTTTTCCTTTAAAGCATGAATGGTTGGGGCAAATTTGCGTTGCTTGGTCCAAGCGATGAATTCGTCTTTTATTTCTTCAATGATGGCCTCGGCAGCCGGAATGTGTTTTTTACGGTTTTCCAATGTTTCATCGGTCATTTGCGATAAATGATCCATATGAACCAAGGTAACGTCTTTCACATCCTGAACATTTTCGTTAACGTTTTTCGGGATGGATAGGTCCAAAATCAGCAACGGTTTTTTCAAGTTCAAAATCGCTTTGTCTACGGTTGGGTTTTGCGCACCGGTAGCTACCACTAACACATCCGCTTTTTGAATTTCCAATTGCAAATCGACATAATCTTTCACAATTACATCTAACTTTCTGGCCAAACGTTCGGCTTTGTCTTTGGTACGATTGATAAGTGTGATTTGCTCGTGTTTGGTATGTTTGACCAAATTTTCACAAGTGTTTCTTCCAATTTTTCCGGTACCGAAAAGCAAAATGTTTTTGTTGGCGATGTCTTCTACATTGTTAAAAATGTAACGCACGGCAGCAAAAGAAACGGAAGTCGCGCCCGAAGAAATCTCGGTTTCATTCTTAATGCGTTTGCTGGCCTGAATCACCGCATTCACCAATCGTTCCATAAAAGCATTGGCTAACTGACAGTTTTTGCTTTCTACGAAGGCCGATTTGATTTGGCTGATGATTTCAAAATCGCCTAAAATCTGACTGTCTAAACCGGTTCCTACCCTAAACATGTGGGAAACGGCTTCTTGGTTTTTATACACATAAGCTACCTTTTGGAAATCTTCCACGGTACCTTGACTGTTTTCACAAAGTAATTTGATGAGTTGGAAAGGATGTTGGGCGAAACCGTAAATTTCAGTACGATTACACGTTGATGTCACGATAAGTGCTTCAATACCTTCGGCTTGCGCTTGTATCAAAACGTTACTTTTGGCGTTATCATCTAAGCTGAATTTACCTCTCATTTCGGCATCGGCTTTCTTATAACTTAAGCCAACCGCATAAAAAGTACTATGCTTTGATATGTTTCCGTGTTCCATAAATTGCTCTTTCCCTAAAAGTGAAACAAAGTTATTGCTATCGATTTTATAAAAGTAACGCTAAAAGAACTTTTTGTGTCGCTCAGAGATATTTTTAAACGCAATCGTCTTTTTATCGTTATTTCTTTTAATTTTGTAATGAAATCAAGTGCTCAGAATGAATTTATGTAGACTCATTCTAAATAACATTTTGATTTCGCTTCCCAATCATAAACGAAAAAATATCGCTATGGGTTCTAAAGAAGAAATAAAAATTGACGACGAGTTTATTTTGATTCGTTTTCAAAACGACACAGAAGAGGTCATTACCTTTGAAAGGC
>NZ_JBILQL010000041.1:0-18840 GCF_044373165.1 Flavobacterium sp. | reverse complement strand
TTGAGCATGGCGCCCAACAGTACTTTAGAACGTTGAGGGAGATGACCTTTGCCCAACTCAAAACGGGACACGGTAGTACGGTGAAGCCTTAAAAGTTTAGCCATTTCATCCTGGGTAAACCCCAGCAAGCTCTTGATTTCTTGAGATTTTCTCTTCATAGATTATGGGTTAGTACCCTAATGGTCAAACCATAAAAGGGTAAGTGCATGACTACTAAAACGGAAAAACAGGGGAATTTATTGTGCACATTTTTGTCGCTACTAAAAAATATGACACATTTTATGCTTCATTTTTGTCGCCACTGAAAAGTATGACACATTTTGTGGTGCATTTTTGTCGCTACTGAAAATTATGCACTATGGGGATTCTAATGCATAATGAGGAAAACCGTAAAGGCAGTAAGTTTTACAAAAGTATATTTACCCCCAAAACAACCTAAAAACAGGCTAATCGTAAGAAATTTATGTTGATAAGTTGAGGTAAATTACCTATTCATGGGGATTGATTATGTTTGGGAAAATTGGTATGTTTGAAAGATTACAATTACTATAAAACCATGTTTGAACAAACTTTTAAAAACATTGACGATATACTGCATAAAGATGCCGGTTGTGGAAGCGAATTAGATTATGTAGAACAAACTTCGTGGGTGTTGTTTTTGAAATACTTAGACGATTTAGAGGAAGATAAAAAGAATGCCGCTTTGCTCACCGGTAAAAACTACCAACCCATTATTGCCGAGGAATACAAATGGAATACTTGGGCTGCGCCCAAAGATACTAAAGGCAAAATAGATATTCACAAAGCCTTAACCGGTGATGACTTGACCGATTTTGTAAACAACCAACTTTTTAATTACCTCAAAAAGTTTAAAACCAGTGCCGATAGTGCTGATACAATTGAATACAAAATAGGCGAAATCTTTAGCGAGTTAAAAAACCGCATACAAAGTGGTTACAACCTCCGCGAAGTAATAGATCGCATTGATGAATTGCGTTTTCGTACTCATGCAGAGAAGCACGAAATGAGCCATTTGTATGAAGACAAAATTAAAAATATGGGGAATGCAGGGCGTAACGGTGGTGAATACTACACGCCTCGCCCTCTCATCAGAACCATAATAAAAGTAGTAAACCCACAAATAGGTGAAAAAGTATATGACGGTGCAGTAGGCAGTGCCGGTTTCTTGTGTGAAGCGTTTGACTATATGCGCAGCAGCAAAAACCTCAGCACAACAGATATTGAGACTTTGCAAAAAAGCACCTTTTACGGCAAAGAGAAAAAGTCTTTAGCTTATATCATTGGTATCATGAACATGATATTGCACGGTGTAGAAGCGCCTAATATTGTACATACCAACACGCTTACCGAAAACCTAGCCGACATACAAGACAAAGACCGTTTTGATGTGGTCTTAGCCAACCCACCTTTTGGAGGAAAAGAACGTGCTGAAGTACAACAAAACTTCCCTATTAAAACTGGGGAAACCGCCTCATTGTTTATGCAGCACTTTGTAAAAATGATGAAAGCCGGTGGTCGTGGTGGTATAGTAATTAAAAACACTTTTTTGAGCAATACTGATAATGCCTCTGTTAGCTTGCGCAAAACACTATTAGAAAACTGTAATTTACACACAGTGTTAGATTTGCCCGGTGGCACCTTTACCGGTGCCGGAGTAAAAACGGTAGTCTTGTTTTTTGAAAAAGGCATGCCTACGGATAAAGTATGGTTTTACCAATTAAACCTAGATCGCAACTTAGGTAAAACCAATCCGTTGAACGAAAAAGATTTAGCCGAGTTTGTAAACTTGCAAAAAAACTTTGCAGACAGCAACAACTCCTGGAGTATAAAAGTAGCCGACTTAGACCCAAACACTTTTGACCTGAGCGCCAAAAATCCTAACAAAAAAGAAGAAGCCGCTTTGCGCGAACCACAAAATATTTTAAAGGAAATGAAAAAGTTGGATGAAGAAACCAATAGTATTTTAAACTCAATTTTGGAATTGTTATGAAACAAGGTTGGGAAGTAAAAACAATAAATGAACTAACAACTTTATTCGCTGATGGAGATTGGATTGAAAGTAAAGACCAATCATCCGAAGGAATAAGATTAATTCAAACTGGAAATGTTGGAAATGGTTTTTTTAAAGATCGAGGAGAAAAAGCAAGATATATTTCTGAGGATACTTTTAAAAGGCTAAGATGTACAGAAATTGTTGAAGGTGATTGTTTAGTATCAAGATTACCTGACCCTGTTGGCAGAGCATGTCTTTTACCTGATACAATGGAGAAGATGATTACTTCTGTTGACTGTACAATTATTCGATTCAATGAAAAAAAAATATTTCCTAAATGGTTTTTAAATTATTCATTATCCAAAGAGTATTTTAATAAAGTACAATTGCAAGTAACCGGTTCAACAAGACAAAGAATAACAAGAAAAAATCTTGGTTTAATTGAAATTCCAATCCCACCACTCCAAGAACAACAAGGCATAGTAGCTATTCTTGACGAAGCATTTACCGCTATTGATAAAGCCAAAGCCAACACTGAACAGAATTTAAAAAATGTAAAGGAGTTGTTTGAAAGTGAGTTACAAAAGGTTTTTAGTGAAAAAGGTGATGGTTGGGAGGAGAAGAGTTTAGAAGACTGTTTTAAAATGAAAAGCGGTTTCAATTTGACTAGTAAAATGATGTCTGATGATGGAATTTATCCTGTTTTTGGAGGAAATGGGATAGCGGGATTACATGATAATTTTAATCTTGAAGGCAGTAATGTAATCATCGGAAGAGTTGGTGCATTATGTGGTAATGTAAGACACCTTAACGAAAAAATATGGTTAACGGATAATGCCTTTAAGGTAGTTGACAAAAAATTTGATTTTGATGACGCTTTTCTAACTTACTTATTGAACTTTATAGATTTGAGAAGTTATGCTAGACAAGCAGCTCAACCTGTTATATCTAATTCATCATTAAAGGATGTCCTTTTGAATTTTCCAAAATCCCTTAAAGAACAACAATCCATAGTTTCCAAACTAGATGCATTACGTGAGCAAACCAAAAAGTTAGAAACGGTTTATGAAAAAAAATTACAGGATTTAGAAGAGTTAAAAAAGAGTGTGTTGCAAAAGGCGTTTAGTGGAGAGTTAACGGGTAACCTATTACAGATTACAAAATAGAAATCCATGGAAACGATTACAATTCAAGAATTAAAAGACAAATTAGAAGCTTCATTGAAAAAGTTATATGTTAAAGACTGGTATTTATTAAAACATAATTGTCACGAGAGAAGTATAACGCATAAGCTGGCAGAATATCTTCAAGAATTACTCCCCGACTTTGATGTAGACTGTGAATATAATCTTGACATAGATAATAATGATACTAAAAGAAAAAAGTGGGTATCTGAGAAGGCTAAAGAGAAGGTTATAGAGGAGTTAAAAAAGATAAAAGAAAGTTTAAATTCAGATAATTGGAATTTAACTGAAGAAATTGAAAAGGTATCAGTAAATTTTTATCCTGATATTATTGTGCATAAGAGAGGTTCAAATAAATATAATATGCTCATTATTGAGGCAAAAAAGGGTAATGCAAATGCTAGTTTAGATATAGAAAAACTTAAAGCATTTACAAGCCAAATTGGTGAGCTTCATTATCGCTATTTACTTGGTGCTCAAATTAAATTAGATGTTGAAGCACAACTTAATGGAAAGACCTTTACAAATCCTACTTATTATATTAATGGGGTCGCACAATAAAAAGCCTAAACAGTGAAGTTATGCTAAAAGTAACGTTAAATCAAATTGGAAATAGTGAACCTTTAAATCTTATCGGTTCAGTAGAAATTTTAAGTTTAACTCCAAATACTCCTATTGTTTTTTTAATTGATGAACATCATAAAAACCTAAATGGTTGTATTGATACAAACATTGAAAATACAAAAGAGTTGATTGAAAAAGCAAATGTAGTTTTAGTTGGTGTTGAAAGTTTAGCAGGTGGTATTGAATGGAATAAAGAAAACGAACGTTATGTTGAAGATGACTCCGATGTAAAATTATATAATTTTTATAAATCAACATGGACAAATGGCTGTACGACGTTTGCAGATTCGATAAGTATTAATCATAATAATAAGGTTATTGGAGTTGAAAGTATGGGTATGATGGATAAGATTATTGAGAATATTTATAATGGGTTGTTTACTGATGTGACCGAAGATCCGATAAATCTGGAACGTTCAAAACACTATATCAAAACTTTATTTGAAAATAGAATAGAATTAAATCTTCAAGGGAATTTAATTTTAAACTGTGGTAGCAATCATAATTCACACATTGAAGAATGGATTAATAATGGGGAGATTGAAGAAATAGCTGGCATCAAAGCTAGTTATATAAGATTGAATGCTATTTGATAACCCTGATACATAGCAAATTAATTGTTAAAATGGTTGACAAAATAAATATTAATACTATATTTGTCAACCAAAACTAACTAACATGGAATCAATAATAGGACAAAGAATTCGCAATTCCAGAGTTCACAAAGGTTTGTCTATGCAAGAAGTAGCCGATAATATCGGCGTTTCTAAGCAGATGATCAACAAGTATGAACAAGGGAAATCTATGCCTACCAGCGAAAAACTCATCGCGCTTTCTAAATTGTTTCAGCAAAAAGTAGATTACTTTTTTAGAAAACCCGAAGTAACAATTGGGGAAATCAGTTTTAGAAAAAAAAGCAAATTTGGTGCTAAAAAGGTAAGTGCCTTAAAAGAAGAAATTCGTATTCAAATAGAGAATTATTTGTATATAGAAAATATTTGCGAAGTATCTAATTCTTTTGAAAACCCTCTAGTAAAAAATATTATTAAAAGTGAGGCTGATGTAAAAACTGCTGTAACCACTTTAAGAGCATTTTGGAATATAGGTCAGGATGCTATTCATAACATCATAGACCTATTAGAGGATAACCACATCAAAGTAATTGAAATAGAAGATGAAAGCGGCAACTTCGATGGATTAGCCACAATAATAGATGACAAATACCATATTATAGTTATTAGCAAAGCTATGCCAATAGAACGAAAACGTTTTACTTTACTACATGAATTAGGTCATTTGTTATTGCCAATTGGCCAATTGGAGATAAAACAACAGGAGCGTTTTTGCAATGTGTTTGCTTCGGAAATGTTATTGTCTGAATCAAATGTTTTGAATGAGTTTGGCAAACAAAGAAGCCGTATTAGTTTAGAGGAATTAAAAAATGTACAAGAAAAATTCGGAATTAGTATTTCTGCCATAGTATACAAGTTAGGGGAAACCAAAATAATGTCACAAGACCGTGTTAAGAGATTCTACCAGAAATTGAATTTTGACACTGAATTAAAAAGGATTACTGAACAAAGTCGTTATGATGGTTTAGCACATTCCAATCGTTATGAGAATCTAGTTTACAGGGCTGTTTCAGAGGAGTTGATTTCTTTAAGTAAAGCTTCTTCATTATTGCAGATTAGTTTAGATGAATTAAAAAATAAATTAACTGCAAATATCCGATAGATGAAACTCCATATTAATGATGCTAATATATTAATGGACATCGTCAAACTTGATTTGGCTGAGGCATTTTTGGCATTGGGGTTTGAATTATACACCACTGATTTTGTTTTTGCAGAAATGGAACCGGAGCAACAAGAACAATTGGTTTCTGATACACTCATAAAGATTGGTGCTGACGAAGATGAAATGACGGCAATTTTTGAAATGATGGAACAACACGCCGGTTTAAGTTTTGAAGATTGTTCTACTTGGTATTTTGCTCAAAAAATGGATGGAATATTGGTCACCGGTGATGGTAGATTACGAAAAAAAGCCAGTGCTTCAGGAGTTGAAGTAAGAGGAATGATTTATATCATTGAACAAATAAAAGTACAGGGATTATTACCTGTTGCCATTTGTATTGAAAAGTTAACTGCATTAAAAGCATTGAACGATCGCCTTCCGATAAATGAGATTGATAGTAGAATTGAGGCATGGGGAAATGAATAAACCAAAAAGTGTATGAACGAAGCCGAAACCAGAGCCGAACTTATAGACCCTCAACTCAAAGCCAGTGGCTGGGGTGTTATAGAAGACACTAAGATATTACGGGAATATAATATTACCGCAGGTCGCATTCAACTTGGTGGCAAACGTGCCAAGCCGGTTATTGCCGATTATGTGTTGGTTTATCGTGGTATCAAGTTAGCGGTGGTAGAAGCAAAAAGCAATGAGTTAGAAGTTGGCGAAGGTGTGATGCAAGCCAAAGAATATGCTACTCGATTACAGTTAAAATATACCTATGCGGCTAATGGTAAAGAAATTTATCAAATAGCAATGGAAACGGCCACCGAAGGATTGGTTACCTCCTTTCCTACTCCTGAGGAATTATGGGACAAGGTTTTTGCTAAGGCTAATGATTGGCGGGATAAGTTTAATGCGATTCCGTTTGAATTAATTGACGGTTCAAAAGGCGCTCGTTATTATCAGGAAAATGCGGTAACTAAAACCATGGAAGCTATTGCCAATGATAAAGACAGAATACTGTTAACCTTAGCCACAGGAACAGGGAAAACGTTTATTGCTTTTCAAATCGCTTGGAAGTTATTCCAAACCCGTTGGAACTCCAAAAAAGACGGCTCTCGCAGACCACGTATCTTGTTTTTAGCTGATAGGAATATCTTAGCCAATCAGGCGTTTAATTCATTCTCTGCTTTTCAGGAAGATGCCTTGGTAAGAATAAAACCCTCAGAAATTAAAAAGAAAGGCAATGTACCTACAAATGGGAGCATCTTCTTTACAATATTCCAAACGTTTATGAGTGGCACTGATAAAGACGGAAATCCTGAACCTTACTTTGGTGAATATCCTAGAGACTTCTTTGATTTTATTATCATAGACGAATGTCACCGTGGCGGTGCCAATGACGAGGGCAATTGGCGTAAAATATTAGAATACTTTTCGCCTGCGGTACAACTGGGATTAACTGCTACTCCGAAACGAAAAGATAATATTGATACTTATAAATACTTTGGCGAACCAGTCTATATCTATTCTTTAAAAGAAGGTATCAATGATGGTTTCCTAACACCATTTAAAGTAAAACGCATTCAAACTACGCTTGATGAATATGTATACACACCAGATGATGATATAATACAAGGTGAAGTTGACACCAAAAAGATTTATAAAGAAAGTGATTTTAACCGCATCATAGAAATCAAAGAACGAGAAAAAAAACGTGTCCAATTGTATATGGACGATGCCAAACCGAATGAGAAAGCGATAGTATTTTGTGCCAATCAGCAACATGCCGCCGCTGTTCGTGATTTGATTAATCAATACAGTAAAAGTACCAATCCCAACTATTGTGTTCGTGTAACGGCTAATGATGGTGCAATGGGTGAACAGTACTTAGAAGATTTTCAGGATAATGAAAAAACCATACCTACCATATTAACGACTTCACAAAAACTCTCTACCGGAGTTGATGCCCGCAATGTTAGAAACGTAGTATTGATGCGACCGGTAAACTCAATGATTGAGTTTAAACAAATTATAGGTCGTGGTACAAGAATGTTTGACGGTAAAGATTACTTTACGATTTATGATTTTGTAGATGCTTATAAAAACTTTCTTGACCCTGAATGGGATGGCGAACCTATAGAACCCGAACCAACACAACCAACCGGAGGTGTTAAGCCAAAAACTGATGTTGTAAATGATCCTCCTTCTGAACCTATAGACAGACCTAAAAGGGAAAAGGTAAAAATTAAATTGGCGGACGGTAAAGAGCGTACTATTAAAAGTATGGTTTCTACATCTTTTTGGAGTGCGGATGGTCAGCCTATTTCAGTGGAACAGTTTATGAAAAATCTATATGGCAAACTCCCTGAATTCTTTAGTAATGAAGAAGAGTTAAGAACCATTTGGTCAAATCCTATCACACGCAAATCATTCTTAGAAAAACTAGATTCGGCAGGTTATAGCAAAGACACTCTCTTGAGTTTACAAGAACTAATAGAAGCAGAAAACAGCGACTTGTTTGATGTGTTAGAGTATATTGCCTACAGCATTGACCCAATAACCAGAGTAGACCGCGTAGCACAAGCCAAGAAAAGTTATGCTATAGGATTAGATAACAAACAACAAGAGTTTTTAGACTTTGTGTTATCCAAATATATTGAAACCGGTGTTGATGAACTAGACCAAGAGAAATTGCCACAATTACTGATACTAAAATATCAATCTATCAGTGATGCGGCAGATACTTTAGGTGGTATAGAAAAAATAAGAAATACATTTATTGGGTTTCAGAAGTATTTGTACGGGAAAAGTGCATAACATAAGATATAGAGTTAAGGTAATTGATTAGTTAAAACTGAACACCTTAGACAATCAAATAAAATATTAAAATAATTATTGCCATAGCATTATAAAAAAGTCCAAGCTCGTGCGCAAATCCTTTCACGTTCGACAACCCAAATGACTAATAAAAAAAGCAGCTCAATGAGCTGCTTTTTTATCTATAAACTATAACTACTTAAGCCAAATCATAACGGTCAGCGTTCATGACTTTAGTCCAAGCCGCTACGAAATCGTTTACAAATTTTTGTTTGTTATCGTCTTGTGCATAAACCTCCGCGTAAGAACGCAAGATAGAGTTAGAACCGAAAACCAAGTCTACTCTGGTAGCCGTCCAACGGGTTTCGCCGGTTTTTCTGTTGACGATGTTGTACGAGTTTTTGCCGGTGGGTTTCCAAGAATAATTCATATCGGTTAAGTTCACAAAGAAATCGTTGCTCAACACACCCACCTTATCGGTAAATACGCCGTGTTTAGAACCACCGTAGTTTGTCCCTAACACACGCATACCGCCTATTAAAACTGTCATTTCGTGAGCGGTTAATCCCATCAACTGGGCTTTGTCTAACAACATTTCTTCGGGCTGTACCTTGTAGTCACTTTTCAACCAGTTTCTGAAACCATCGTGTAATGGCTCCAGTACGTCAAAAGATTCGGCATCCGTCATTTCGGCTGTAGCATCTCCTCTACCCGGTGTGAAAGGTACTTTAACGCCCGCTGCTTTTTCAACCGCAGCAGTTCCGCCCAGTACAATCAAATCGGCCAAAGATACTTTTTTGCTCAATCCGGCTTGGATTTCGGTTAGTTTAGCTAACACTTTATTCAAACGTTCCGGCTCGTTGCCTTCCCAATCTTTTTGTGGCGCTAAACGAATACGAGCCCCATTGGCTCCTCCACGGAAATCAGAACCACGGAAAGTACGAGCACTGTCCCAAGCAGTGTTGATTAATTCGGTTGCCGTTAAGCCGCTGTTTAATATTTTAGCTTTTAAATCTTCAATTTCTGCATCCGAAAGGGTGTAATCTACAGTTGGTATCGGATCTTGCCAAATCAATTCTTCTTTTGGCGCATCGGCTCCTAAGTAACGACTTCTTGGGCCTAAATCACGGTGGGTTAACTTGAACCAAGCTCTGGCAAACGCATCTTCAAATGCTTTTGGGTCTTTTTGAAACTTCTCAGAAATTTTGCGGTACTCCGGATCCATTTTCAACGCCATATCGGCATCGGTCATGATTGGATTTCTGCGTACGCCTTTGATGTGGGCATCAAACGGTTTGTCTTCTTCTTTCATATTAATCGGATCCCATTGCCAAGCACCGGCCGGACTTTTAGACAATTGCCAATCGTGGTTTAATAATATATCGAAATAGGTATGGTTCCATTTGTCGGGATGCGAAGTCCAGGCACCTTCCAAACCACTGGTAATCGTATCGGCACCGTTTCCGTTTCCTTGTGGATTTAACCAACCAAAACCTTGCGTTTCAATATCGGCCGCTTCCGGTTCCGGACCTAAAGCATTGGCATCTCCGTTTCCGTGGGCTTTCCCTACGGTGTGTCCACCTGCAGTTAAAGCTACAGTTTCCTCATCGTTCATGGCCATTCTCAAAAAGGTTACGCGCATGTCTTGAGCCGTCTTTAAAGGATCAGGATTGCCGTCAACCCCTTGCGGATTCACATAAATTAATCCCATCATTACGGCTGCCAAAGGATTTTCTAAATCCCTCTCACCCGAATAACGGCTTTTTTCACCACCGGATGTGGCTAACCAAGTATTTTCTGAACCCCAATAAATATCTTTTTCAGGGTGCCAAATGTCTTCACGACCACCGGCAAAACCGAAAGTTTTAAAGCCCATAGATTCATAAGCCATATTACCGGCTAAAATCATCAAATCTGCCCAAGAGATTTTATTGCCGTATTTTTTCTTGATAGGCCAAAGTAATCTTCGGGCTTTGTCAAGGTTACCGTTGTCCGGCCAACTGTTCAAAGGCGCAAAACGCAAGTTTCCGGTTCCGCTACCGCCACGACCATCGGCTATACGGTAACTTCCGGCACTGTGCCATGCCATACGAATCATTAATCCGCCATAGTGACCCCAATCCGCAGGCCACCAATCTTGGCTTTCAGTCATTAATTTTTTTAAATCGGTTTTTAAAGCTTCAAGATCTAATTTTTTGAATTCTTCCGCATAGTTAAAATCTTCTCCTAAAGGATTGGTTTTAGTATCGTGTTGGTGCAAAATGTCTAGATTTAGTGCATTCGGCCACCAAAAACTATTGTTAGGAACATCGGTTCCTTGTTTTACTTGCGCTCCTGAGAAAGGACATTTCCCTGAGCTGTTTGGATTGTTGCTGTTATCCATATCGAATTTGGTTTAAGTTTTATAACAGTCAAATTTACCTTTTATTTACTTATGAACTTTATTTTTTTAATAGATAAAAACTATATTTAAAGTTGTCTTAACCTATACAACCTTTGCTAAAGATTAAATCTAAAACCTATCCCTTATTTTGTAGGAAATATAAAATATAATAATTATGTTCGCTAAATACTTTTAAATCAACACCATAAAATCAAACTGCTTATGAAACATTTTAAACTTCTAATCTTTTCCGGTTTGTTATTGACAAGTTCATTGATTTCAGGACAAAATCAATGGTTTAGTACTTACAAAGATTCTTTAGCCTTAGTCAAGGAATCCAATCGTTTGACTGAACTATTCAAAGCAAACATCAAAAAGTTGAAACCCGAGTTGAATATTAAAACCGGTGCCATTTTGAACACGACACCTTATCTGATTTTTTATGGTGAAAATGATACGGTTAACTTACCCCTTTGGTCGCAAGTAATTCCTCCGATTAAAGGTTTTACCGCACAAGTTGCCGGAAGTGAAACGGAAGGTGAAAGAATGTTTGGCTTATTTTTCAATGGTTTTTATTTGCCTCATGAATTAGGACATGCCTTGCAAACGTATGTAGACCCGAAAGGAGCTGATGTTAGTTTTAAAAACGAATATCTGGCCAATGAAATAGCAATGCTATGGTGGCGCAAACAAGGCAAAGAAAAAGAATTGGAAGCTTGTTACGAATTGGCCAAAACGATGTTTTCAAAGTTGCCAAATCCTGTGCCTGAAGGACAAACTGTTGAAGAGTATTTCACCAAAAATTATGAACAAGCCGCTAAAGATCCTTTTGTATACGGCTACATGCAGTTTGCACAATTCATAAAAGTGTATGAAGACCAATCGTTACCTGACTTTGATAATTACTTAACCAATTATTTTAAAAAGTTAGATTAACCCTTAAAATTTAAAAAAAAGCTACTCTTTAGAAGTAGCTTTTTTGTTTTAATGGGTTAACTCCATCAAATTATTAATATTCAAAGGTTTTTCCAGATAACCTTTAAGCATGGGATATTTTGCCGCTTGCTCTCTGTCTTTAATATTAAGTGAGGAAGTTAAGATATAGATATTCAATTGGACCCAATTAATATTTTTGCTTTTGATGAGTTCATCTAGAAATTCAAAGCCATTCATTTCGGGCATATTGATATCTAGCAAAACAATTTCACCTTGACTGTTTGTATTTTTTTTAAAATAATCAAGCGCTTTTTTTCCAGAGCTGAAATCAGTTATCTCTGCTTCATAATCAGCATTTTTTATAATCTTTTTATGAACTAAGTTTATAATAGGGTCATCATCAATGAGTATATACTTCATATTCATAACTTGTTAACGGGTAGTTTAATATTAATTTCAGTACCCAATGTTTTTTTAGATTTCAGAGATATGGTCCCATTTAATTTTTCAATAATTTCTTTACTGATATAGAGTCCTAATCCGGAGCCAACACTTTCGCTACAGCCTCTGTAAAACATTTCAAAGACTCTAGGCATGTTTTCTTTATCAATCCCTTGACCATTGTCAACTATGTTGATGACGATCATTTTGTTTTTCTTGGTCATGGTAAATTTAACGAAAGATTCCTGGTTTTTGTTTTTATATTTCACAGAATTTCCGATTAAATTTTTGAGTAAGGCTCTCATTCTAAATTTATCTGTAATGATCACGTCGTCAATATCACTTTCATAAATTAAGTCAATAGCAGTATCGGCCGAATATTTCGTATCGTTAAATATTTCGTATACCGTTTCCCTGATGTCGACTTCTTCGAGTATGACCTCTAATCGGGAGTTTCTAGAATACTCTAAAATATCCTGAATAGAATAGTCCATTCGGCTGGCACTGCTGTCAATAAGTTTGATGTATTCGACCAAACTCGTCGGTTGAACCTCATTGTAATCTATTAAAGATATCAAGCCTTTGATAGACAATAGCGGTGACCTCAAATCATGAGAAACCCGATAGACAAAATTGTCTAATTCTGAATTTACTTTTTGGAGTTCCTCATTGTTGCTGATCAAATCCTTTTGTACTTTATTGAGTTCGCTAATATCGACACCGGATAAGATGATATATTCTAATTTTTCATCCTTAAAAAATGGCAATACCGTATTGAGCAATTCTATTTCTTCGTTGTCTTTTTGGATGATTTCCTCATACTTTACTGCGGCTTTGTCCTCTAGTGATTTTTGAATATGAAAGATCAACTTGTTGACTATAGACTGAACATGCGCATCTTTTGAATACACATTATAGACCGATTTAAAAAGTTGATTTTTCCAAAACGGACTACAACTGAGCAAGGCTTCATTGCAATAAATTAATTCCTGAGACGCGTTGAATACCGCAATTTTATTGGGTAAATGATTTAAAATATTTTCATAAAACTGTTTCAGAGACGCTATTTTCTCATCGGCTATTTTCTTCTCCGTAATATCAATAGAACTACCGACCAATCGGATGACTTCTCCTTTACTGTTTTTTTCACCGATTACAAGTGTTTTCAAATAGCGGACAGATTTGTCATCATGCCTGATGATTCTGTATTCTTTTTCAATACTATCCACTTCTGAAGAAAGTACTTTATTCCGTTCTTTGATCACTCGATCTTTATCATCAGGATGCAACGAATTTAACCAAAGCTCATAGAATCCACCTTTTATTTGGGTTTTACCGGCACCATATTGATTGATTAAAATATCGTTCCAAGTAGAGTCGTTGACTTCCTTATTCCACTCCCAAATTCCAATTTGGGATTTATCAGAAATCATTTCAAACCTGGAATTCATTCTTAAAATCTCTTCTTTAAATTCTATTTCATTGGTTATATCCTTGATCACATAAATATAATTGATATGCTTTTTATCTTCATTTAAAACCGGAATGATTTCAATTTGACTGTAATAAGGTTTGCCGTCTTTTGTATTATTGTGAAGCGTCAGCTCGACATTTTGCTTGTTTTTTAGGGCGCTAGAAATTCTTTTCTTTTCGGCAAAATCAGTAATATAATCATGAAACAACTCTTTGGTTTTCTTGCCGTAAACCTCCTCAAATAAATACCCGGTAGTTTTTGTAAATGAATCGTTAACCCATTCAATTACTCCTTTCTCATTGGTAATAATTACCCCGTTTTTAGTTTTGGTGGCAATTAATGACAATTTTTTAAGTTCTATCTCAGAACTGGTAATTGTTTCAATTTGGTTTTCAATTTTTTTGTTTTGGTAAAAATTAGTCAGTATCGATAAACATTGTTGGGAGAACAAACTAAAAATAGTTTCATGTTTGTCGTTTAATTTTTCATAGAATGGCGCTTTACCAGAAGACACCATGCCAATTAAATATACCGATAAATTCAAAACATTATCATGGGCTGAATGAAATACCGCATCTGAATATTGGCTCATGTAATCTAACAACTCCAATCGCTTTTGGGAAATAATAACCGATTTGGATTTGCCTACAATTTCAGATAATTTCAATAAGTCTTGAATGGTTCTTTCTTTGTTCTCATTTTTTTCAAAATGGACACCTTCACTAAAAAAAATATTCTTTCCGGTATTATTTTCAACAATAAGAATCATCGAAGCCTCAACCTCTAATATGTCAACAATACCTTCTACGGCCATAGTGAGAAATTCATTCACTTCATGACTTTTAAGGGCGCTATTGCTGAATTTATTCAATCGTTTGTAAAGTACTAACTCGTGATCTAATTTATCTTGCGCGTTGATCAACTGCTGCTCAATATAAGAGAAACGAGTGACTCTCAATTGCAACTCTTGATAGTCCCTAAGCAATACCTCAAAATTATTTTTGGTTTTCATAGGCAGTTGTATCATCGGTAAATTACGTATAAAGCAGTGGTGTAATTGTGATAGGTGTTTTTACCGCCTAATTTGGCAAACTCCCCAAAACCATACATGCCTAACCACGGAGGGCAATTTCCGTCAGTTGAAAAAGGCGATTGCATTTTAAACACCAATTCTTCTTTTAATATTCTGTCGGTTAAAAATCGACCTCTTGCCAAACAATCTGCGTGAAATACCGCTACCGGTTTTTTATGGTCATTGCGGCTGTTGATGCAATTCACGATGCGATTCATTTCTTTAAAAATGACTTCTTCATCTCTAACGGTCAACCAAAGCTTTGTACCCTCAACACAAGTGGTAGCGTAATGCATATCATCTCCTTCATGCTTAGTAACAACCCTCAAAATGTGATTGTTTCCGTATTCTTCTGCTAATTCGGGAGAAAGTTTTTCTGCCAAAGCACCAATGGGAATGGTATTACCACAATCAGACTTATCGTCTAATCCCAATCGGTTTAAATATTCAGACCATGCCGGTTTGCCGTTTAATTCTTTGATGATATGTCCTTCAGATTTGGTTACAATCATCGGTTCACCAATAGCAATAAATCCGTGGGTTGCTTGGGTATCCACTTTCAGGGTAGCATCACAAAAACCAATGGCATAAGCACCATGCTCAAAAACGTCATCATTAACCGCTTGGTAGCTGACATATCCTTTCATATTGTCTGAAGACGTAGCACCAAAAATGGTAACTTCCGGACCAAAGACAGCTTCAAATGCCGCAATACATAAATCGTTATTGATATCAATTCCTGACCCCAAAAAGTAAATCATATTGATGCCGTCTTTTTGAGAGGCCAATGAGTTGGCTAATTCCAATGCTTTTTCATAAGAATTATGTCCTAAAAGATTATCGGTTTTTGCTAAGGCATACTCTTTCCCTTTAATAGCCATAAGCGCTATATCTTTCATAGATTCGCTTACACCTTCTCTTCCTACCACACCACAACAAGACGCTGCGACCACATTGGCATGAGGCACTAGTTTTTTTGATTCCTGTACAATATCATGAAAATCATGACCGATTGAAGCATGAAAAATTAACAAATCAACATCGCTATAATCATTATCGCAAGCGATTTCTAAACATTCCGCAACACCTCTACGGGTATTTACTATTCTTGTTGAAGCAGAGTAAAATTGAAGCATAAGTAATATGTTTAAAATGTAAGACTTGGATTAAAAAAAAGGGCATTCAGTGTAGTTTATTAACAATTTAATCAATCTTATTAACTTTATAGATAAAAATAAGTTGAAGAGTGACCAATAATCGATTAGTGGTTTATTAGTTTCGATAAGTAATAATCGTTATCTTTAAAAAGTACAATTAAACAAAAGTTAATTGTAATAAAAAGCACAATTACACCTTTAATCTATTTATATAAACACTTTATACACAAATTAAAGCCGTTTAACCTATAAATTAAAAAGAAAAAAAATCCACAATCTAAATTTGAATATTAATTAGATTTATAAATCACAATGGACCTGTCAAATCACAGTTTGTTTACCCTTTTGGATGCGATAGCCATGCCGACCATTGTTTTTACAAAGGATCGAGAGAGTTGTTTCATTAATAAAAAGGCACATGAAGTACTAAAAAATACTTTAGCAACTGTTACCGTTGACAGCATCAACTCTTTACTTGACAACATTGATTTAACTGATTTAACAGTTCCGCTAGTTGCCCAAAAATCGATTAGCGGTGGAAACCAAAACACCATTGGCATTGAATTAAGCATTACAAAATACACCAATGAAGGCGTATATTATATATGTTCATTAACCATAAACTCCTCAAAACAACCGCTGAATCTTCTGGAAAAGAAAATGGCGTTAACCCAAAAAAAACTTGGCCTTTTTGATGTATTTATCAATCGCATTAAAGAAGGAGTTTTAGTTTTTAATTTTGACGGGAAATTGGTTTATACCAATCAAGCCGCAGAAAAGACTCTCAAGATTAAAAGTGATGAACTAACCTCGGTTTTTATTTGGGAAATATTCAAGTACTTCGACAACATCGTAAAGTGGAAACAAATTCTATTTAAAATCAACAAAAAAGAATTTGTTTTTACTGAAAAAATAAAAAACAAACACCTTTTAATCGAACTACAAAAAAGAAATTTTGAGGGCGATGACTATTACCTACTCATTTGTAATGACATCACTGAGAACCTAAAAGATAAAGTTACGATTGATGAGAAAAACACACAAATTGATTTTTTTCAAAACCACTTTCCGGTGGCTTTATTTCAGTTCCATGTGTTGAAAAACAAGGTACATTACTTTCATCATGTTAGTAAATCCTTTTATGACCTTTTTGGATTTAACATTTTAACGCATTACAAGTCTTGGTTATCCCGACTGAATATCCATCCGGAAGATGTTTCTTCTTTTTTAGAAGCAGCCCAACAGTCTATTTTATACAATGAGAATTTTAAATTCACCGGAAGAATGCTACTCAAAGACAAAAGTGTCAAATGGTTTGAGGCCAAAGCGATTCCGGTATTTCAAAATAATAAAATAGTGTTTAATGGCATTATTTGGGATATTTCACAACAAAAAATAGCCGATTTTGAAATTAGAAAAAAACGAGAATTCAACGATTCCATTCTGTTCAATATCCCGGCTGATGTGGCAGTATTTGACAAAAATCACAACTATTTGTTCATTAATCCTAATGGCATCTCCGACCCCGAACTTCGCAGTTGGATGATAGGAAAAAACGATTTTGACTATTGCGCCTTTAAAGGAGTTGACAATACTATGGCTATTAGAAGAGAAGAATTTTTCCAAGAAGCTAAAAGAACCGAAAAGCAAGTAGAATGGGTTGATGAAGTTTCAAAAAATAACAGAACATATTATATCCTCAGACGCTTTTTCCCTTTCTATGTGGAAGGCGAATTTGCTTATATGATAGGTTATGGCATTGATATATCAGACATTAAAAACCTACAAAACATACTCTCCAAAACCGAAAAACAAAATAATCTCATCATGCAATCTTCCATGGATGCTATTGTTATCATTGATGAAGATTGTACCATTTCATTTTGGAACACCCAAGCCGAAAAAATATTTGGATGGACTATCAACGAGGTCATTGGCAAAAGCTTACCAAATCTCATCCTTTCAGAAGACAACGGTTGTTTTGAAATCAACGACTTTTTTAAGAAAATTGAGCTTTCCGGTCAATCTAATACTACCTTGGATTTGAACGCAATTAATCGTGATGCTAAAACTTTTCCTATCGAGCTCACCATGATTTCGGTAGATGATTTAGACTACAAATCAAAATACTTTGTCTTCATTAGAGACATTAGCAGTCGCAAAGAAAAAGAACATCAAATTCAATTGCAAAATGAAATTTTAAAACGACAAAATATTGAATTAGAACAGTTTAACTATATTGCTTCACACGACTTACAGGAACCTTTACTAACCATCATTGGGTACTCGGATCTTTTGACGGAAGAATTCAGCAATGATTTGAATGATGAAGGAAAACTGTTTTTAAACTTCATACACAACTCTGCCAACAGGATGCGTTCACTGATTTCCGGTTTATTAGAATACAATAGGATCAACAAAAACAGTGAAGTAAAATTAATTGACTTGAATAAAACTTTATCTGAAGTGATTGATGATTTATCGGTTAACATTAAAGAATCAAATGCTAAAGTACAATTCAATAAGCTTCCTGTTATAGAATGTTACCCTATCTTCATCCGATTACTTTTCCAAAATCTAATCAGTAACGCATTGAAATTCAGAAAACAAAATAACGCCGTTGAAGTCCATATTCAGACTAAAGAAAACACTGATTCTTGGCAATTTAGTGTTAGAGATAACGGAATAGGAATAGAAGAAAAATATTTTAATCAAATCTTTCAAATCTTCCGTAGACTTCATACTACGGAGGAATACAGCGGTTTCGGTATCGGACTCGCCCATTGCAAAAAAATAGTGGATATCCACAACGGAGCAATTTGGATTGAATCAAAGGTGAATGAAGGCACTACATTCAATTTTACCATCTCAAAAAAACTAAAAAATGACAACTAATACAATCATACTTATTGATGACGATTTATCGGTAAACTATTTTCACCGAAGATTAATTACCATCTTAAACTTGACTGATGACATCCACACTTTCTTTAACGGA
>NZ_JBILQL010000117.1:0-4645 GCF_044373165.1 Flavobacterium sp. | reverse complement strand
TTTGTACTCCATCAAAAGCATCAAAGACGATAATGTTTTCAATACTATAGAACAGGATAACTACAGCTTTTTTTCACGTTTGCATCAAAAGTGTTTGGAATTGTTAGAGCAAATTGAATACGATTTGACTTCGCTTGACAGTGCTTCCAATTTTTATTTTTCGGCTCAAAACCAAAAGATGAATCAGGTGATGAAAACCTTGACCGTAGTTTCCGTGTTTTTTATGCCGTTGACTTTTATAGTTGGTATTTACGGTATGAACTTCGACAACATGCCTGAACTTCATTGGAAATACGGCTACTTTATGGTCTTAGGTTTTATGTTTTTTTTGCTGTTGGGAATGATTTACTATTTTAAAAAGAAAAAGTGGTATTAAGCTTTTTTGGGTTTTAAAATTGCTTTCAAATACAACAAGCCAATTATAGCTGCAACTAAGGACGAAACTAAAATCATGATTTTAGCATTGTCAATATGTTCGCTGTCGGAGAAGGCGAGTAGTGTAATAAAGATAGACATGGTAAACCCAATACCACCCAAAAAGCTAACCCCTAAAACAGATTTCCAGTTTAAATCGCCGGGTAACCGACTGATCTTTAGTTTTACTGCTAAGTAACTGAACAATAAAATCCCGAAAGGTTTTCCAACCACTAATCCTAAGGCTATTCCTAAAGTATAGTGATGGCTTAAGGCGTAATGCCAATCGGAGTTCAGCACTATGGCAGTGTTGGCCAAAGCAAAAAGCGGCAGAATTACAAACGCAACCGGTTTGTGAAGAAAATGTTGTAAAATATAGGAAGTTGATTTTTCATTTCCGTTGCCAAATGGAATAGCAAAGGCTAACAACACTCCGGTAATTGTGGCATGTACTCCTGAATTTAACATAAAGTACCACATGATCACACCGCTTGCCAGGTATGGAATAAGGTTTCTGACTTTGAGCCGATTCAAGACCAATAAAAATACAAATATGCCTAACGCTATCATAAGGTTTGAGACAACCAAACCTTTGGAATAGAATATTGCAATAATTAAAATAGCGCCTAAATCATCAATAACGGCTAAAGCGGTTAAGAATACTTTTAAAGAAACCGGAACGCGATTGCCTAGTAGAGAGAGTATTCCCAAAGCAAATGCAATATCGGTAGCCATAGGAATTCCGGCTCCCGATTGGGTATCGGTTCCGTAGTTCAGGAATAAGTATAATCCGGCCGGAATAAACATCCCACCAATAGCAGCAAATATGGGTAATAAAGCATTTTTGAGATTAGACAATTCTCCGGCATAAATTTCTCTCTCCAATTCCAAACCAATCAGCAAAAAGAAGATGGTCATTAATCCGTCGTTAATCCAGTGTTCAAAGGAATGCTGTCCGATTTGATAATGCCAAATGTTTAAGTATTGTTCCCCCAAAATAGAATTGGTCAATAACAGTGAAAGTAGTGTACAAGCAATTAGTACAAATCCGCCGGCTCTTTCACTTTCAAAAAAGTCTTTAAATAGTTTGGTAATTTTCATATTTCAAAGATAAAAAAAAGCACCCGTTTTGGGTGCTTTTTCTATAGGTAAGAATCGTGATTATAAATTCGTGATTATAAATTCACTTCTTCTGTTTAATTGGTGATCTTCTTCGCTACATGGAACGCCATCGGCACATTTGTTAACCAATTCGGTTTCCCCTAATCCTTCAGAAGTTAAACGATCGGCAGCGATACCATTTTTGATTAACCAATCTCTGGTAGATTTCGCTCTTCTGTCAGACAACTTACTGTTGTAAGCATGAGAAGCACGGCTATCGGTATGTGAGCGAATGTTGATTTTCATTGTTGGATTTTGGTTCAACACATCTAATAATTTAGCTAAGTCAACGGCAGCATCCGGACGGATATTCCATTTGTCTAAATCAAAGTAGATGATGTTGATTTTGAAACAATCGGCCAAGTCGTCACCAATTTTTACGCGACAAGTTTTGGTTTTAAGTTCAATATTCAATTCGGTTTTTCCTGATTCAGAACCTATGATTACGGCTGACTCTTTAGTTTCATAATCTTCCAATGAAGCATTAACATAGTATTTGGTTCCACATTCTACTTCGGTGAATTCGTATTTACCTTGGGCATCAGAAACAGTTTCTTTTAGCTTGTTGAACTTCTCATCAAACAGCACTAATTTGGTATTAGGCAATACTGCTTTAGTGTCTTCGTCGGTGATTACCCCGTGTAATATTTGATCACAGAAAATAGGTTTTGTTTCCAAAAATTTGTAGATATCATCACTTCCTTGTCCGCCATCACGATTTGAACTTAAGAAACCTCTTTTGGTTTTAGTGTTAATAATAAATCCAAAATCGTCTTTAGAACTGTTTCCTTCTTCACCTATATTTAACGGAGCTTTAAACTTACCGTTGTCTTTAGGAATTCTGGTAACAAAAATGTCCAAACCACCTAATCCGGGTTGACCGTCAGAAGCGAAGTACAATTCATCATCGTTAGAAATGAAAGGGTAAGTTTCTCTTCCTTCAGTATTGATAGTGTTTCCTAAATTTTCCGGTGTTCCGAAGCTTCCGTCTTCGTTAATTTTTACTCTGAATAAGTCAGATAGGCCATGAGTTCCGGGCATGTCTGAAGCAAAGTATAACGTTTTTTCATCCGGAGATAGGGCAGGGTGTGCCGTTTGATAACTGTCACTGTTAAATGGAAGCGCAGTAATGTTGATCCATTTTCCTTCAGCATCTAAATTAGCTTTATAGATTTTAAGTAAAGTTACTTTATTGGCATCAAAACCTCTTCCGTCTAAGTAGTTGTTACGAGTAAAATATACAGTCTTTCCGTCTTTAGAAAACGCCGGAGTATCTTCGTGGTATTTGGTATTGATTTTTTTACCAAATTTATCTACACCGGTTAATGAACCATCTTCGCTTAAAGCCGAACTGTATAAGTTTGTAAAATACTGACCAGTCCAAGTGTGAATTCTTTTGGAGAAGTTACCGGTATCACGAGCAGAAGTAAAGATTACTTTCTCGCCCATGTAGGCCGGACCATAGTCAGAGTATTTAGAGTTGATTCCGGCGTTCTCAATTTTGTAACGACCTGAATTCTTTTTAATAACAGCTAAATAGTCTTTGTTTTTATTAAAAAGATCTTCTCTGCTGTCATTGCCGCTTTTCTCTCCAAATTTAGCCATCATAGCATCAGATTTGGTATAATCTTTAACCGCTCTTAAAGTTTGGGCAAAGCGATAATAAAACTCCGGTTCTTGTTCGGTGTTAGTTGAGTAAAGTTCATCATACCATTTGTTAGCCTTCTCTAATTCGGCATTAAAATAGTAGGCATTACCAATCTTAAGCAACATATCGGGTGATTTGTATCCCTTTTCATAAATACGTTCATAAGTTTTAATGGCATCAATATAGGCGTATTTGTCATACTCCTTATTTCCCTTTACTTCTTTTTTCCCAACTTGTGAATAACTGCTAAATGCAGTAAAAGTCAATAGTACTAAGTATATAATTTTATTTTTCATAATCGTTGTGTTATTAGAAGAATCTAGGTGATACCAATTTACTTACTCTGTTGAATAATTCAAAACGTAAGAATACCTCATGTGAACCCGTATTAAAATTTCTCAATTGGGTAGTTTCTCTATCATAACTGTAACCGACGAATAAACCGTCAGTAACTTGGAATCCGGCTAAAGCACTCACAGCAGCATCCCAACGGTAAGCAGCGCCCAACATCAATTTGTCAAAGAATAAGAAATTGGCTGAAGCATCTACTTGTAACGGAGAACCGGTTACTAATTTAGTTAAGAATGCGGGTTTAAATTTAACAGAAGGTGAAATGTCAAATACATAACCTCCGATAGCATAAAAGTTCATTCTTTCTTGAAAAACGGCAACCTCATTATCATTGTACTTTGAGTCTTGTAAAAAGTTAGGGACAGATAATCCAAAGTACATTTTATCAGAGTGTAAATAAATACCGGCACCAAAGTTAGGCGAAAATTCATTGTCAAAATTTTGTAAGTTCGGATCACCGGCATCTGCTGGGTTCAAACGATTCACATCTAAATTGAATAAATTTCCTGAGGCTTTAATACCAAATGACAACTTAAACTCTTCAGAAGTTTGTATTGTATAAGATAAATCAGCCGAAATGGTATTATCACTCGTAGGTCCGATTTTATCATTTACAAATGAAACACCTAAGCCTAAGTTACTATCGTTTATAGGAGTATTTATAGAAAACGCATTAGTTGTTGGCGCTCCGTCTAAACCTACCCATTGGGTACGGTGTAGACCGAATATGCTCATAACTCCTCTAGATCCCGCATAAGCCGGATTGATATTGATGGTGTTATACATGTATTGGGTATACTGAGCGTCCTGCTGTGCAAAACCAGTGTAACACGTTAACATCAAAGCGAAAATTAAAATTTTTGTTCTCATATTTTCTTTATTTATCCTGAGGGTTTTTACACCCTCAGGAGTTAGTAGGTTTATCTGGTTAAGTATAAGTATCCGTCTCTGGTTTCTCTAGTTCCTTCAGTAGTTGTCCACTCAATGATATAGAAGTAAGTACCAGTTGGCAATTCTTCAGATTTGCTGATAGTTGCTCTTCCTTCAGAGATTCCCTCAAATCTACGGGTA
>NZ_JBILQL010000040.1:0-18973 GCF_044373165.1 Flavobacterium sp. | reverse complement strand
AAGGCTTAATGAAACTTAATCAAAGACTTAACTTCTTAATGGTAATAATTGTTTTTGGAAGTTGGGAGTCTCAGTTGCAGTTGGTTTGGTTGATAACTTAGAAGCTTTGTGTGCTTTGTGCCTTCTTTGTGGCCTTCGTGGTTAAATGGATAACGGATGTTCAGATATTCAGATTACCGACAACCGACAACTTCCCAACCTTCGTGGTTAAATTGAGTTTGTAGTTGCAGTTGGCTCAAAAAAATTTAAACATTAAGAAGTTAAGAAAATTAAGGGATTCATTAAGGCTTAATGAAACTTAATCAAAGACTTAACTTCTTAATGGTAATAATTGTTTTTGGAAGTTGGGAGTCTCAGTTGCAGTTGGTTTGGTTGATAACTTAGAAGCTTTGTGTGCTTTGTGCCATCTTTGTGCACTTCGTGGTTAAATGGATAACGGATGTTCGGATAACCGACAACTTCCCCTTTCCCTTCGTACCTCGTACTTTGTACTTCTCACTTCCTAATTCCTAATTCCTAATTCATAATTGCTTCTTCCTTCCGACCAAAAACCAAAAAAATCGGTGAGCGGATTAATTTTATTAGAAATGAAAGGGAATGGTGGGGATTATTTATATTTGGGGAGATGGAGAATTAATGTCTATTTACAAGTTAAATCCAATCCTTTTGAAAATCATGGTCAATAAGTAATTTGTTTTGTATTCAAAAATCATATTAAATCTATTTCCATTTGTTAGAACAATATTTAGTATTTTAGTAAACGTTTTACATTAATTAATTTAAATTTATATACAAATCATCATGATTGATAATACTGAAGATATAGATATTTCAGCGCAAGGAGTTGAAGAAGAAAATGAAGAGTTTCAACCTTTTGATCCTGAAAAAATTTCTATTGATACAAAACCAATTACAATGGATACTTGTTTACGGAGATTAGAACAAGGAACTATAATTCTTAACCCAGATTTTCAAAGAAATGAAGTTTGGACTATGGAAAAAAAATGTAGGCTGATAGAATCCTTAATGTTGAAAATACCTTTACCAATGTTTTATGTATCAGCAGATGAAAAAGGGAATTTTTATGTTGTAGATGGTTTACAAAGATTAAGTACTATTAGAAGTTTTGTTTTAGGCGATAAATATCTACTATCAAAAAATCCAGATTTTAAAGGAGAAGGATTTGTTCTAGATGAACTTGAGTTTTGGGGACAACAATACAATCATTGTTCATTCAATGGTTTACCAATTAATATAAAAAACAGAATATTAGAAACAGGATTTACTTTTACAATTATAAATCCGGGAACGCCCGAAGAAGTAAAACGAAATATTTTTAAAAGAATTAATACTGGTGGGGAACCTTTAACTCCTCAAGAAATTAGGCATGCTCTTTACATAGGTGACTCAACAAGGCTTTTACTACGCTTATCTCAAATGAAAGAGTTTATTGAAGCCATAGGGAATTCTGTAAAATCAAATAGAATGATGGATAGAGAACTAATTCTTAGATTCTTATCTTTTACTGTTAGAGATTATACAAATTACCCTAAAAATAATGATATGGATTCTTTTTTAAGTGATACAATGAGAATTATTAATGTCATTACTAAGAACAATGAAAAAGAAACCGCTAAAGTTTTTAGAGATGGAATTCTAAAAGAGCATGTTTTAGTAAATAATATACTCGAATTAGAAAAACTCTTTTTAAAAGCTATGAATAGAGCTCAAATAATTTTTGAGGAACATACTTTCAGAAAAAGTTACCCTGGAAAAAGAAGAACTCCAATTAATAAAGCTTTATTTGAAGTCTGGAGTAGCTTATTAGCCAAAATTGATGAAGAGGAATTTAAAAATTTACAAAAAAACAGAGATCAATTTCTGGAAGAATATACATCATTGCTTGAAGATGGCAATTTTAATTATGCTATTTCAAGAGATAGTTTAAAAACCTCTTCTGTCAAAGAAAGGTACGAAAAGCTTAATAATTTACTAAATAAGTTCATAATATGATTAATGAAATAAACTTACAAGGTTTTAAATCTTTTTTAAGTAGGAAATTAATCTTAAATCGATTAACTGTTTTAACAGGGTTGAACAGTAGTGGCAAAAGTTCAATTATACAAGCACTATTGATATTAGAAAAAGCTAGTAAGGGAGAAAATAGTATTTTGTTAGATGGTCATGGGTCAGTAGAAGAAATACGAAATCAATATTATAGTGATAATATCAGGTTAACTGTTAGTAATAATAAGGATAAGGTATTCTCAACTGAACTTATCATTGGTACATCACAAGAACAATCATATTTTAACCATTCTAAAGAAGAATTTAATTTTCCAGAAATTATTTATATTTCAGCCAATCGCTTTGGCCCAAAAACATCTGTACCAATTTATAATGATAGTCTGAAACGAAATAGAATTGGAGCAAATGGTGAAAACATTTTCCAATTTATAAAATCTTTTGAAGATAAAACATTGAATACTAAGCTAATTCATCCGAATTCGGAAGGGGAAACTTTAGAGTATAATATTCGAGGATGGCTAAGTGTAATTTCTCCAAATGTGAAATTCCGTTATGAAATTGAAAAAAATAGTGATACTTCTTATTCAATGTTCAATGAACATAGATCAACAAATGTTGGATTTGGTTTAAGTTACTCACTATCTGTAATTACTTCTTTACTTATCGGAACACTAATCCCTAATAGTTTGGTAATAATTGAAAATCCTGAAGCTCATCTTCATCCAAAAGGACAAACAGAAATTGCTAAACTTATTTCACTTTGTGCAATGGTTGGAACACAAATAATAATTGAAACTCATAGTGATCATTTATTTGATGGTATCAGAATATCCGCAAAAGAAAATGAAGGCTTCGCCCAAGAAGTACAAATACATTGGTTTGAACTAAATGAAAATGAAAATACTGAAGTTTATTCACCAACACTTTTTGATGATGGCAGATTAGATAGTTGGCCAAAAGGATTATTTGACCAATTTGAATTAAACGCCTCTAAACTTTTATAATCAATATTCTATGTTTCAATTTTGTTTTAACGACTGCATTCCAAATGATGGAACTAATGATATGCTAGTGAATCACTTATCCACAACATTAACTCATTATGATCAAATAAAGAATAAATTCCCTTCGAATATTGATGGCATAATTACAGACAGATATCCTACTAAATTAATTTTAAATAATATAGATTTTTCACTTGCAAACTGTATCGAACAATTAAATCGTGAGTTAAAGAAGATTGCTTTAATCAACTTCAATAAATATCCCCTTGAATATTATTTCACAATAACTGATGAAGATAATTTAATTAAAGGCGAATTTTCGATTGATATAAATAAAATTTCCTACGATGGTATAAACGCAAAAATTGTGGAGGAAAATGAAGGGATTTTGTTTAGTCTGCCAGTTCATAATGATTTAAAGAAGAACAAATTAACGATTAGCAATAATCAAAATGAAAAGTATAATGTGTTAAATCAATATGGTGATGATTCAAATACTGAATTTATTTTAGATTTGATTAATGCTGATTTAATTCAAAGCAAAGAAGGTTTTCAAAAACTGATAGCAATTATAGGCAATTGTATTTATAATGAGAGATTTCAAAGAGAATTTGAAAATTTACCTTCATCAACTCAAAAAAAAGTATTAGATCATACTGTACAATCAATAAATAGAAAAGAAAAAACAAGATTTTATCCAGACGATAAAATTATAAAGGATGTTACTCCTAATAAAGAAGCCGATATAAAAGTATTTGAAATGAGAGTGTTTAATCCTCTTGCACTCAGAATTTATTTTTATGAAGCAGAAGAAAAAGTTTATTTTGGAGGTATTGAAAAAAAACCTAAAAAAAAGGTACAAAATTTAGATATCTTAAATGCTGCGTCTGTAATTAAAGAATTAATTATAACGAAAGGATAATTTAAACAATGAGAAGTCAAATTTCTAATGCCATCTGTAACAACACAATCAAAAAAACCGCCCAAAGGCGGTTTTTCTATTAATTATACATCTTCTTCCTCAACTCCTGCACCTTCTCATCTTCCAAATACTCATCAAAAGTCATATATCGATCAATAACACCATTTGGTGTAATTTCTAAAACTCGGTTCGCCACCGTTTGAGCAAACTCGTGATCGTGCGTGGTGAACAATACAGAGCCTTTAAAGTTTTTCAAGGAGTTGTTAAACGCCGTGATCGATTCCAAATCTAAGTGGTTGGTTGGTTCGTCTAGCATTAACACATTGGCACGAATCATCATCATGCGCGATAGCATACAACGTACTTTTTCGCCTCCGGATAATACCGTACATTTCTTTAAAGCTTCTTCGCCTGAGAAAATCATTTTCCCTAAGAAACCACGAACGTATACTTCGTCGCGCTCTTCTTCGGTTTTCACGAATTGGCGTAACCAATCTACCAAGTTTAAACTGCCGTCGGTAAAGAACGCGCTGTTATCATTCGGTAAATACGATTGCGTGGTGGTAATTCCCCATTCGTAAGTCCCGGCATCGGCTTTTTGGTTGCCGTTTAAAATTTCGTAGAAAGCGGTCGTAGCACGCGAATCTTTCGAGAACACCACTACTTTATCGCCTTTGGCCATGTTCAAATCGACGTTCTTAAACAAGACTTCGCCGTCTATTGAAGCGGCTAGGTTTTGCACGTGTAGGATTTGGTCGCCGGCTTCTCTTTCTACGTCAAATATAATCGCTGGATATCTTCTACTTGACGGTCTGATTTCGTCTAAGTTTAGTTTTTCAATCATTTTTTTACGGGAAGTCGCTTGCTTAGACTTCGCCACATTTGCACTAAAACGACGGATGAACTCTTCCAACTCGGCTTTCTTCTCCTCTGCCTTTTTGTTTTGTTGTGCTTTTTGACGCGCCGCTAACT
This sequence comes from Flavobacterium sp., assembly GCF_044373165.1. Classification (GTDB taxonomy): domain Bacteria; phylum Bacteroidota; class Bacteroidia; order Flavobacteriales; family Flavobacteriaceae; genus Flavobacterium. The sequence continues at coordinate 14,047 of NZ_JBILQL010000040.1, read as the reverse complement.
GGCTCGACTCATACCAAAAAGTATAGTTTCCGGAGTAATGATTGATCTTAGAAAAATCGATATCCGAAATGTGCGTACACACCGAATCCAAAAAGTGACGGTCGTGCGATACTACAATTACCGTGTTTTCATAATTGGCCAAGAAGTTCTCCAACCACGAAATGGTTTCGAAATCCAAGTCGTTCGTAGGCTCATCCATTACCAACACATCCGGGTTCCCGAAAAGCGCTTGGGCTAACAAGACACGAACTTTCATCTTTCCTTCCATCTCACTCATCAAAGTGTAATGCTGGTCGGCACCAATCCCTAAGTTCGACAACATGGCTCCGGCATCAGACTCGGCGTTCCAACCGTTCATTTCTTCAAACTGCACTTGCAACTCGCCTATTCTGTCGGCATTTTTATCATCGTAATCGGCATACAAAGCATCCATTTCCGATTTAACCGCATACAACACTTTATTGCCCATCATCACGGTTTCCAACACGGTATGCTCATCGAACATGTTGTGGTTTTGGTTCAATACCGACATGCGTTTGCCCGGTTCCAAGAACACTCTTCCGGAAGTTGGGTCGATGTCGCCGGCTAAAATTTTAAGAAAAGTAGATTTTCCGGCACCATTAGCACCAATCACACCGTAGCAATTGCCTTGGGTGAACGTGGTATTGACTTCGTCGAATAAAATTCGTTTCCCAAATTGTACCGATAAATTAGAAACTGTTAACATGAAATGTGTTTTATTAAATTCGGTGCAAAAGTAGTGAATAGTGTTCAGTTGGCAGTGTAGAGTTGGCAGTTTTTTAACGCGTTTATTTAACTATTGATTAACAATATTATCCAAACCAACTGAATATTTTTGTTTATTAGTTTCTTTTCAATGCATACCTACAGAAATATAAAAGTTATTGCCTTTCTTGTTCCTTTGCTAGTGCTGATGAGCTCGTGTAAAAACGAATTCAAAAGGAATGACTACGTGGCTTACTTTGGCGGAGAAATCGTAAATCCGAATAATCCTTATGTCCTTTTCTGCAAAGACAATCAAGTTATTGATTCGATTAAGTTAGACAAAAACAACCGCTTTTTTGTTCAGTTTGATTCGTTAGCGCCAGGTTTGTATACTTTCAAACACGAACCGGAATACCAATATGTTTACTTTGATAAAAACGACAGTTTGATGGTGCGTGTCAACACGCGTGACTTTGACAACTCGGTGATTTTTTGCGGACGCGGCGATCAAAAAAACAACTTTCTCATGGAACAGTATTTGAAAAATGAGAAAGACAAAAATTTGGTTTTTAGTGCTTTTGATAAAGATATTGAGCAGTTTACCCAAACCATTGATTCTACTTACCAAAAGTCTACTCAATTTTACAACAGCAAAAAAGAGGAAATCAAATGGAGTGAGGATTTTGACGTATACGCCAAAGCTTCTTTAGATTTTCCTTATTACTCCAGAAGAGAACTGTATCCGATGGTACACAAAATGAGAACCGGAAAAGACGTGTACGAAAAGATACCACAAGATTATTACGACTTTAGAAAAAACATAGATTACAACAATGCGGCACTTTCTGATTTTTCTCCTTTTGTAGTGTACCTTTCGCACATGCTCAACAATATGGGCGCCATTAATTACCACAATCATTTTACCGAAGTAGATTTGGCTTTGAAGACCAACATCAACAAAATGACTATAGCCGATACCTTAATTAAAAACGAAAAGGTAAAAAACACCATACTCAACAATATCGCTTTTTCTTATTTGTTGGAAGACCAAAACATGGTAAACAACCAAAGCTTTTTTGCTACTTACCACAAAATTTCTACCGATAAGAGTCAGAAAAACGAAATCATCAAAATTGGAGATGCCATTCAGTTGCTAAAAGCCGGCAGCAAACTCCCCGAAGCTACACTCTTAAACAAAAACGGTCAAAAGGTAAGTTCCAACACTTTTGCCAACCAAAAAACCGTTGTCTTCTTTTGGACGTCCAATGCGGTGTCTCATTTTGAAGCAGCCCATAAAAAGATCATCGATTTCAGAAAAAAACATCCTGAGTATCAGTTTGTAGGCATCAACCTTAACGATACCCAAGAAGAATGGAAAGGCATCATGGCCAAGTATAAATTTGGCGGCGTAACCGAATTGCGCTGCACCGATTTTGAAGACCTCAAATCCAAATGGGTCATCACCAAAATCCACCGCACCATCATTTTAGGTGATAAAGGGTTGATAAAAAATGCGTTTACCAACATCTTTGAGTTGAATTTTGAAGAAGAATTGTAGTTAGATTTTCGGATAACAGAAAAAAAAAACGTCTCGATAAATCGAGACGTTTTTTTATAATTATAGTTTCCGACAACCGACAACCTTCAACCGACAACTTAATCTTATTGATTCCCCTTAGCATAATCGGCTAAAAACTGAGCCAAGCCAATATCGGTCAACGGGTGTTTCAACAAACCTAAGATAGAAGACAACGGTCCGGTCATGACATCGGCACCAATTTTAGCACAATTCACCACGTGCATCGTGTGACGCACAGAAGCCGCTAAAATTTGGGTTTCAAAACCGTAGTTGTCATAGATATCTCTGATTTCCTGAATTAAATTCAAACCATCGGTAGACACATCATCCAATCTGCCTAAGAATGGGGAAACGTAAGTCGCACCTGCTTTAGCCGCCAACAAAGCTTGTCCGGCAGAGAAAACCAAAGTTACATTGGTTCTGATGCCTTTATCCGAAAAATATTTACAAGCTTTGATACCGTCTTTGGTCATGGGCAATTTTACTACGATTTGCTCGTGTAATTCGGCCAACTCCTCGCCTTCTCTTACCATACCGTCATAATCGGTGGCAATAACTTCGGCACTTACATCGCCTTCTACAATGTTGCAAATGTCAACGTAATGTTTTAAGATATTATTTTTTCCGGTAATGCCTTCTTTAGCCATCAACGACGGATTGGTAGTAACGCCATCCAAAACACCCAGTCCTTGGGCTTCTTTAATCTCGTTTAAATTGGCTGTGTCAATAAAAAATTTCATAGTGTAATGTTTTGTAAAAAGTTGTGTTTTGTTTTCGATATGCAAAAGTACATATTTTTTTAGGTTCTGAGGTACTAAGGCACTAAGGTTCTAAGGTTTTTTTCTTAGTGCCTTTTGACCTCAGTACCTTAGCGCTTTAGAGCCTTAGCACCTTAAAGCTTATAGTGATTCATCAACATTTTTTCGTAAACCCTATCGGGCAATATCCTTTTCAAAACGATAGAGAACTTTTGCATAAAGGCGCCGACTTTATAATGCAATTTCGGATTCGCATCGTTGATGATTTGGTAAATCGCCATCGCCATTTCATCGGGATTACTGCCGCTGTCTACGTGTTCGTCCATTTGTTTTAAGGTATTGCCATAAGGTGTTTCATAAGCCGAGCCGGCGATAACCGGTGCGTGGTATCGACCTGAAGCAATATTGGTGGCAAAATCGCCCGGTGCTACGTTAACCACATTTATTCCAAAAGATTTGACTTCCATACTGATGGCTTCAGTAATGATTTCCAAAGCGCCTTTTGAGGCCGAATACACGCCGCGATAAGGCAATCCCATATAACCGGCAATGGAAGTGATATTGATGATTAAGCCCGAGTTTTGTTCGCGCATTGGCGGTAAAACGACTTTGATGACTTCAATCGGGCCAAAAAAATTGGTTTCGAAATTATTCTTGATTTCCGCTGTTGGAATTTCTTCTATAGGACCGGTAATCCCAACGCCGGCGTTGTTGATGACTACGTCGATTCGCTTGGAAATTGAAATTATTTTGTCGACCGCCTGTTTAATACTATCGGTATTGCGCACATCCAAAGCAATTAAGGGAAATAGTGAATTGGAAATTTTCTCCGGATTTCTGCTGGTTCCGTAAACGGTGAATCCTTTGTGGAATAAAAACTCGCCGATGGCTTTGCCAATACCCGAAGAACCACCGGTGATTAAAACTACTTTGCTCATATTTAAAAAGATAAAAGAGAATAGAATATAGAGAATAGATTCTTTCTCTTAAAAACAGAACTTCTATTTTCTATGTTCTATTTCGGATAAAGATAATTAGTTTATTTTGATACCCAAACCGTGATTTTCGTTTAGCTGAATTTTACCATTGACAATCCGGCTGCCTTGAGCAATGTCGTTGGCGATTAAATTGGCACCGTCTAAATCGGCGTAATCGCATAAAGGCGCTAAAACCGCTCCGGCCGAAATTCCTACACTGGATTCGGTCATACAGCCTATCATGATTTTGAAATTTAAGGCTCGTGCTGCTTTAATCATCTCCAAAGCCGGCGTTAAACCGCCACATTTGACTAACTTGATATTGATGCTTTGGTAATGTGGCAGCAAATCATTCAAGACACTGATATCCTGACAATCTTCATCAGCCATCCAATTGGCAAACTTGTCGGAATGCAAGGTGGCATATTGCGCCAGTCCTATTTTCATGGGCTGTTCCAAATAAAGGAACTTTGAAACCCACTCGTTATTTTTCAACCAACTACATTCTTCTGGTGTAAAACTGCCGTTGGAATCTAAGGCAATATTTTTATCGAGTTGCAACAATTGGTTGATATCGCTTTCGCTGAAATGGCTGCATTTGACTTTAAACTTAGACCAAGCGGATTGTTTTATTTTTTCGATTTGCTTTTCGACTGAATCCACACTAATGGTTATGGATGATTCCGGAAGTTGATTGGCATTGATTTGATTTAGTGTCGAAAAACTCTTTTTTTCCAACTTGCCAAACAAATCCCAATACGCACAATCCAGAGCAGAACGCAAAAAACTGGCAAGAGTAAGTGTTAGCAGAAAAGCATAAAAAGCCGTCGGATGGAGTATTTTTTGGTTTTCGATAGCAGACTGTGACTTTTTCAGGATTTGCTCAAAATCCGTTAAATTAATACCGTAATAATCTATCGAAGTACATTCGCCATACCCTTTTTCCCCATGACTTTGGAGCGTTACAATTAAAGCTTCTCTGTAAGTGTAATTTCCATACGCTATGGCAAAGGTTTCTTTGAGTTGAAAACGAACTATTTGCCAGTGTAAAGTCATAAGTGTAAAAATAAAGAATCCCGATTTGTTATAAAAACCAAACGGGATTCTTTTTATAAAAAAATGGCAAGCGACCTACATCGCACCGCTACAACCACATACCTTTGCTATGTTCCCATCCTGGAGGATTTTGTAGGAGCTGGTCGTGTAGGACTTGCCGCTGCAAATATACAATCTTTTTATTTTTTTGCAATAATTTAAGACCATAATAAATATATTTGTGAGAGAAAATTATCCTGAAAAATATGAAATTGCATAACCTATTCATAACCACATTTTTAACCCTAAACTTAGTCGGTTGCGGCGATAGTCAAGAAGAAAAAGAACGCTATTTTAGTATTGATGAAAGTCAGTTAAAGTCGATTTACCAAGCCACGGATAAAGTCGATTTTACCCTATTGAACAACGAAAACAAAACCATTGACAGTGTGGTTTACTTTTCCAATGGAGAACGAATAGCCTCGGTAAAAGGAAATGACAAATTTTCTTTCGATTTGAACGGAAAAAAACTCGGTTACCATCAGATTAAGGCGTTAGTGTATTTTGAAAAAGATACCGTTTCCACTAAAACTCGTATAGAAGTAGCTTCGGGAATTGTTCCGAAATTAATGAAATACACTGTGGTGAATACTTATCCTCATGATGTGAATGCTTTTATTGAAGGCTACGAATTTTACAATGACACGCTGATCGAAAGTACCGGCTCTCCGAGCGGAACGCCGTATTTATCGTATGTCGCTAAGGTGGATTACAAAACCGGAAAAACCCTCAAGCAAGTAGGTTTGGATAAAAAATATTTTGGCGAAGGCACTACGGTGATTAATGGCAAAATTTACCAATTGACTTGGCAAAATCAGGAAGGATTTATTTATGATGCCCAAACGATGAAAAAAATCAAATCGTTTGCTTATGATAAACCGGTTGAAGGTTGGGGAATGACCAACGATGGTAAGATGATTTTCCATTCCGACGGGACGGAAAAAATATGGACTATGGATCCGGAAACTTTAAAACTAACCGATTACATCAACGTGTACACCAACGACAGTAAAATTAAAAGTGTAAACGAATTGGAATGGATAAACGGAAAAATCTATGGTAACATTTGGCAAAAAGATGCTATTGCGGTAATCAATCCAACCAATGGCGCTGTGGAAGCCGTATTGGATTTATCGGCTTTGCGTGCACAAGTAACCAATAAAGAAGCCGAAGTATTAAACGGTATTGCTTATAGAAAATCAACCCAAACGATATTCGTTACCGGTAAAAACTGGAATAAGACTTTTGAAATTAAGGTAACGGAATAGTTTATAAAAACACAAATTCGCCCATTATATTACTTAATAATTGGCGAATTTGCAATCCTATTAATTTACCTTACTTCTTCATCAGATATTCCATTTTGGTAACATCATACACCCATTTTATATCTTGTTTTTTTCCCTTTTGAGTGATTGTCCCATCTGCATTTAAAACCATTTCAAAACCGTCTTTACGAACTTTTTCCTGGGTTTCGGTAGCAGCTGTTCCACCTAAAGAAACAACTTCCTTAATATAAGTAGTGGTTTGCGTGTTAGAAAAAACCTGTTTTTTATTGGTTATTTCATAAACAATAGAATAAACTATAGTAATGTCATCAGTCCTTTTCGGGGTTTTTATCTGAGTAATTTCGGTCCAAGTCAATAAATACAATTTGATTCCGGCGGCAGTGAATGCAGTTAATTTACAATTCGTTGGCTTGAAATTAGCCTCTGCAGCTTTGACAATCATAGCATCTTTTTCTTTGCCGTTTTCGTTAATCGTTACTTGAAAGTTTCCTTTTTTGACTTCGGCTACCAAATTATCGGCTTTGGCCAATCCGGAAGCGGCAGTTGTTGTTTTTTTAGCAGTTGACTTCTTCTGACTGAAGGCATTGGTACTTAACAAAGCGAGTAACACCAATAGAACAATTCTTTTCATGGATACAATGTTTATTTAAGGTGATTCGAATATACAAAATAATTGATTCGATGGATGTTAAATAAAAAAAGCCGACTTGTACAGGTACAAGTCGACTTCACAACATAAAACTTATTTAATTTACTCTTTCGTAGATTTAACAGCCAAGTTGTAGATAACCAAACCAAAGCCGATTTTGTTAATCGCATCAGCAATGTTGTAAGCTACATCCACGTTACCTTTGCCTAGTAATCCGGTATACCAACCTTCAGTACCTAACATGTACCCTAAAGGATAGATAGCCCAACCCACTAAAACAAACCAACATAAAATTTTGTGAGCAGCCAGCACTTCTCCTCCGGCTGACTTGGCTAATTTAGAAGCTTCGCCCATCCAAATTTCATAAACGATAGCAAAATAAGCTAAACCGGAAACTAATCCCCATAACCAAGCATTGGTTGGATCAACAGCTTCTCCAAAATAACCGGTTACTAACATCACTAATGAATAGATAATCATTTTCCATAGCAAAGACTGTTTCGCTCCGGCAATTTTCAGAATTAAATAAAACTCTAAACACATTAACGGCACGGTTAACACCCAGTCAACATAACGGAAAAAAGTTGGTGATTCACCAAAACTAGCCCAATAATCTCTCATGTAGAAATAATGAACCGCAGCAATAAAAGTAATTAACCCGGAAACTAAAACAGACACACGCCACTTCTTATCGAATTGGCTAAGGGACAAAAAGAAAAAGGCTGAAGCAGCCATCATGGCCATACAACCGATAAAAAAGGTGAAACCTACATAATCAGTTGGTAACATTTTCGAAATTAAAGCAGTAGAAGTTAATAAATTTGTCATAATATAAAGTATTAAGATTATTTGTTTAACCAAATTTAAAAATGTTTAAACAATAAAAATAATTTTGTTTAACTATTTTTTTATATCTTTAAACAAATTAATATTCAAGTTTAATGACAAATTCTAACAATTTCGGCATCGTTTTAAGTTTTTTTGGATTGTGGATTACTACATATTTTTCTATTGAATATCAACAAATTACAGGATTTGTAATCATATTCTTATTTGGAATACTGCATGGCTCTAACGATTTGCTGATCATTTCAAAAATCCGCTCTCAAAAAGTAGCCGTAACTTACCCAAAAATATTATTTTACTATTTGGTGTTTGTCTCCGTGGGCATTTTATTGTTTTATAGTTTACCCGCTTTTGCTTTGCTCCTTTTTATAGTCATTAGTGCTTACCATTTTGGGGAACAACATTGGCATTTTTTGAATACAAAGACGATTTCAAAAACAGTGATTGCTTTCCAAACCTTATACGGTTTGTTTTTGTTGGCAATGCTTTTTAATTTTCATTCGGAAGAAGTCAAGACAATCATGGAGCAAATCATCAGACTCCCTTTAGTACAGATTAATTTTAACCACATTTTACTTTTCATCGGCGTGCTCCTTTTAATAAACAGTTTGATTTTGTATTCAAAAAGCGAACGTTTTGGTAAAGAGATAGTGGTGAATTTGGTTTACCTGATTGTCTTGGGTATTATTTTCAAAAACTCAAATCTCATTTGGGCATTCGCCATTTATTTTATTGTATGGCATAGTTTGCCGTCGATGAAGCAGCAAATTTGCTTCTTATATGGCCATTACTCCTTTCAAAACTTTATGCGCTATTTTAAAGCAGCTTTTGTGTATTGGCTTTTTTCGTTGCTCGGCATTTTACTTTTGTATGTTTTGTTTAAAGACAAAGAAATTTTTAAAGCCCTATTTTTTTCATTTTTAGCAGCTATTACCTTTCCGCATACTTTAGTCATTATGAAAATGCAAAACAACAATAATAAGTAATCCTAAATGGTATAAATAAAAAAAGCCGGACAAACGTCCGACTTTTTTAACTTATAATGATTACAAAATTACTTCACTTCTTCGAATTCTACGTCTTGAGTGTTGTCCCCTTGGGCTTCAGCTTGTGGTTGAGCTTCTTGGGCTTGACCTTCACCTTGCGCTTTATACATTTCTTCTGAAGCATTTTTCCAAGCTTCATTGATTTTGTCTAAAGCCGGTTGGATGGTGGCCACATCCTTGGATTCGAAAGCCACTTTCAATTCGTCTAAAGCCGATTGGATAGCGGTTTTGTTGCCTTCTGATAACTTATCTCCAAATTCACCCAATTGTTTTTCGGTTTGGAAAATCATGCTGTCGGCTTCGTTTAGTTTATCTGCTTTTTCTTTGGCTTGTCTGTCAGACTCCGCGTTCATTTCAGCATCTTTCTTCATTCTTTCGATTTCTTCCGGAGTTAATCCTGAAGACGCTTCGATACGAATGTCGTGAGATTTTCCGGTTCCTTTATCCGTAGCCGATACTTTGATGATACCGTTGGCATCGATGTCGAAAGTCACTTCAATTTGAGGTACACCTCTCGGAGCAGGCGGAATGCCGTCTAAGTGGAAACGACCGATGGTTTTGTTATCGGCAGCCATGGTTCTTTCACCTTGGATCACGTGGATTTCAACACTTGGCTGATTGTCGGCAGCAGTTGAGAATACTTGTGATTTTTTGGTTGGAATGGTAGTATTTGACTCGATTAATTTAGTCATTACATTCCCCATAGTTTCAATTCCTAACGATAAAGGCGTAACGTCTAGCAACAATACATCTTTTACATCACCGGTTAAAACACCTCCTTGAATAGCAGCACCAATTGCTACTACTTCATCAGGGTTTACTCCTTTTGATGGTTTTTTACCAAAGAATTTCTCTACTTGCTCTTGGATCACCGGGATTCTGGTAGAACCACCAACCAAGATTACTTCGTCGATATCTGAAGTCGATAAACCGGCGTCTTTTAACGCTTTGATTACCGGTTCCATAGAACGTTTTACCAAAGTTTCTGCCAATTGCTCGAATTTAGCACGAGTTAACGTTTTTACTAAGTGTTTCGGACCTGAAGCAGTAGCCGTAACATAAGGCAAGTTGATTTCTGTTTGTGTGGAAGAAGACAACTCGATTTTGGCTTTTTCAGCTGCTTCTTTTAAACGTTGTAAAGCCATTGGATCTTTGCGCAAATCAACCCCTTCTTCGGTATTGAAATCGTTAGCCATCCAATCGATGATTACTTGGTCGAAGTCATCTCCACCCAAGTGAGTATCCCCATTAGTCGACAATACTTCAAAAACGCCGTCGCCTAATTCCAAAACAGAGATATCAAAAGTTCCTCCGCCTAAATCGTAAACTGCAATTTTTTGGTCTTTACCTGCTTTGTCTAATCCGTAAGCTAAGGCCGCAGCTGTTGGCTCGTTGATGATACGCATTACTTTAAGACCGGCAATTTCTCCGGCTTCTTTCGTAGCCTGACGTTGCGCATCGTTAAAGTATGCCGGAACCGTAATAACGGCTTCGGTAACCGCATGACCCAAATAATCTTCGGCTGTTTTTTTCATTTTTTGCAATGTCATCGCTGACAATTCTTGTGGAGTGTACAAACGACCATCGATGTCTACACGTGGTGTATCGTTGTCACCTTTCACTACTTTGTAAGCTACAGTTGAGGCTTCTTTAGCACTTTCTGTATACTTGTTCCCCATAAAACGCTTGATAGACGCTATGGTTTTGGTTGGGTTAGTCACCGCTTGTCTTTTCGCAGGATCACCCACTTTAATTTCGCCACCTTCTACAAAAGCAATTACAGACGGTGTAGTTCTTTTACCTTCTGCGTTAGCAATTACAACTGGTTCTCCACCTTCCATAACGGCTACACAAGAGTTGGTTGTACCTAAGTCGATACCAATAATTTTTCCCATTTTTATTTTCTCCTTTTAATTTATTTTTTGATTATTCCTCTACGAGTGAATAGTACTTTGTGTTGTACGCTTTGCCAAATGACAACTATTATGCCATGGGGAATTTGAGTCTAAATTGTCAGTTTTGGGTGAATTTTGCTGACAAGATGACATTTTAAGTACGAAGTTAGAAGTTAGAAGTACGAAGTTATGTCTTGATTTTATTGGGCTTTGAATAATAGAAAAGCAACATATTGACAAAGATGAAAGCATAATAACCCCATTTGATTTGGCGGAAGTGCTCGAAAGAACTTTCTAAAAAAATGATGTACAAAAGGGTGAATAAGATTAATATAGTGTTAGCCAGAGCCAAATTATTAAAAAGCCTAATCCTGTCAGCAAAAGTCAAAAGAATCAAACCGAAGGAGATTACAATGATAATATCAAATACAAATGAGATTAATATTCCCAAATCTTTATACCACTCTTCCTTTTTGAATGCATTAGAAACTTCCTCTTTAAATTCTTTGAAAGTTGTATCTTGAATGGCATAAATAGAAAAACTGGCTATTTGAAATCCATTAAAGGATAAATCATCTACCACAACATTGTAGATGTTTTGAAAAAAAGTTTTCTCTATTAGTTTTCCGTTTGCGTCATATTCATCATAGGATTTTAAAAAACCATTTTTCCTGTTCTCACAAGAATCATAAAACGGTGCCATTAATAATAAAAAACCTAATAAGGATAACAATCGGAGTCTTTTGGTAGTTTTCATAGGATAAAATTTAAAGGTTCTTAAGCCAATCTTAAGACAACTTACCAAAGCGTATGCCAAAAAAAATCCCAACCTGTATAGTTGGGATTTTCTATTTAGTCGTTCATCGAAATCAGGAATTCATCGTTGTTTCGGGTTTTCTTGATTTTATCGTTGATGGTATCCATCGCTTCAACCGGATTCATATCGGCTAAGAACTTGCGGAGAATCCACATTCTTTGCAGTGTTTTTTCATCTAATAATAAATCATCACGACGCGTGCTTGAGGAAGTCAAATCGATGGCCGGGAAAATTCTGCGGTTGGCAATTTTTCGGTCCAATTGTAACTCCATGTTACCCGTTCCTTTAAATTCTTCGAAAATTACTTCGTCCATTTTAGAACCGGTTTCGGTTAATGCTGTAGCGATAATACTTAGTGAACCACCGTTTTCTACGTTACGAGCGGCACCGAAGAAACGTTTTGGTTTTTGCAAAGCATTTGCATCCACTCCACCCGATAATACTTTACCGGATGCCGGTTGCACCGTATTATAGGCTCTGGCCAAACGCGTAATCGAATCCAACAAAATCACCACATCGTGACCACACTCTACCAAACGTTTGGATTTCTCTAAAACAATATTGGCAATTTTTACGTGTTCCATAGGTTCTCTATCGAAAGTAGACGCAATCACTTCCCCGCGAACGCTGCGTTGCATGTCGGTTACCTCTTCCGGACGTTCATCGATTAGCAATACAATTAAGTATACTTCAGGATGATTGGCCGCAATGGCGTTGGCAATGTCTTTTAACAACATGGTTTTACCCGTTTTGGGTTGCGCTACTATCATACCGCGTTGGCCTTTTCCAATTGGGGAAAACAAATCCATCACACGGGTAGAAACGCTGGCCTGCTTGTCGGCTATATTGAATTTTTCTTTAGGGAATATCGGCGTTAAATGCTCAAATGACACTCGGTCACGCACTACTTGCGGATCGTGCCCGTTGATTTTTAAAACTTTCACCAATGGGAAGAACTTTTCACCTTCTTTGGGTGGACGCACCACTCCTTTTACAGTATCTCCGGTTTTCAAACCAAACAATCGAATTTGCGAAGTTGACAAATAAATATCATCCGGTGATGCTAAATAATTGTAATCGGAAGAACGCAAGAATCCGTAACCGTCGGGCATCATTTCCAAAACGCCTTCGCTTTCAATGATACCATCAAATTCGTAATCGGCATCACGGAAATTGTTTTGTTTTTTTCCTTTAAAGTTAGGGTTGTTGGTATTGCCGTTTCCGTTGTTTTGTAGTTTATTCGAGGAATTATCGGCTGTGTTTTGAGAAGGATTCTGATTTTTGTGTCGGTGTTGTCGATTTTCCTCCGGAGAAGAATTGGGTTGGCTTTCGGTTGGAACTACAGTTGGCTCGCCCAGAACTTCCGTTTCTGAAGATTCATTAGAGTTACCGTTTTCCGGTTGACCGCCATCATTATCATTTTTAAACTGCTTCTTTTCAAAAGGTTTTTTGAATTTATTTTTCTTGACTTCAAATGTCGGTTTATCTTCTGTTGTGGTGGTTGCTAAGTTTTCCTGTGCAAACAAATCACCGGTAGTGGTTTCCGTCTCTTTCGGATTGGGCGCTATACGCGTTCGTTTCGTTTTGCTCTCTTTCGCTTTTGGCGCTTCGGATGCAGACTTACTTTCATCGGCAACAGTTTTGCTTTGGTGCTCTAAAATTTGCGCAATTAATGCGTCTTTTTTGGCGCCGGCCACTTTAATGGTTTTGGCCAACTTGGCAATTTCTTGAAGCTCAGTAAGCTTCATTTCTTTTAAGGCGGAAATATCAAACATCGATACTGTGGTGAATAAAATTATATTTTTTGGGAAATACTAAAAAATGTGGGTGGAAAAATGGTATAGAAACATCCGAAGATGAAGTACTTGCGGATTTGCTATGCAATAATACAAATAATATTTTAGGATGCAATAGTATTTTATTAAAAAGAAACTTTATTTTTGTGGCTCTATTTCAAGATTATGTTTAGAATACAAACTTATTATTTAATAGCCAGCTTACTCGTTACAGGCGTATTGCCGTTTTTATTCCCATTGTGGTCTATTGCGGATAAACCCTTTTATTTTATGGCTGATATGGTTTATGTGAGTTTGTTTGGTTTGAGTACCACACTCTCATTACTAAGCATTTTATCTCACGCAAAAAGACAACAACAATTTGTCATGGGCAGATTGAATATCATATTGAATTTAATTTTATTAGGATTATTGGTGTATCGAACACTAACTGCATCTGGAGGAACGACTGCTGTTCCTGAGAAAGGTGTTGGGATGTTCTTACCTATTTTTTCTATCGTATTCTTGGTTTTGGCCAACAAAGCCATCAAAAAGGATGAAGATCTTGTAAAATCTGTGGATCGATTGCGATAAA
>NZ_JBILQL010000157.1:0-4681 GCF_044373165.1 Flavobacterium sp. | reverse complement strand
ACCATTGTGCTGTATTTAAGGCATCTGTGCTCGTTACAGCAGTATTGTTTATAACAGCTTCTACTTTTCTGTTGCTGTTCACTTTGATTTGGAATTTGTCCTGACCTACTACAACGCCTTCATTAGTGTAACCGTTTCTTAAATCAATCCAAGCCATTAAGGTAGCATTGGTCAATCCGCCAACTACCGGAGTACTTTCTGCATAGTCATTTCTTCCGTCAAAATCCAATAATAATTTTTTGTTCAAGTTTCTAGGCGAACCTTTTACAGCCGGATTAGTGTCGAAAGCGTCTAAGATTCCGTCACGATCAGCGTCGGCACTTCCGTCTACTTTACCGTCATTATTGGTATCGATATTGTCGTATAAAGAAGTTGTAATATCGAAAATACCGTCGTTGTTAGCGTCTAATTCTAAGAAGTCGGCTATTCCGTCTCCGTCAGTATCCTGAGCGTAACTTCTGGCCACTGTACCGTAACCAACTGCGTTATCATATGAATCTAGGACACCATCTCTGTCAGTATCTACACCATCTCCTTTACCGTCGTCGTTGATGTCTCCGTCGCTATTCAAAACACCGGCTTCGTTTACGTCAAAGAATGAATCGTTATCGCTATCAAAATCTAAATAGTTTCTCAATCCGTCACCGTCAGAGTCAGTTACATTGTAAGTTCCTGCAGTAATAATACTGGCGATGTAATCGTTCATTCCGTTGCTGTTAGTGTCAGTCCATAATGAAGGGTTACTTTTGTCGAAAGTAGCTGTATTGTTACTGTACTGTTTGAAACCGGCTTCTTCGATATCCGGAATACCGTCGTTATCAGAATCTAAATCTTCTGTATCCGGAATACCATCGCCATCAGAATCGATACAACCTTGGTTGATTACAATTTGAACATCATCGATAAAGTTACCTACAGAAGCACTTCCTGATCCGGTATAACCCGCTTGGAAAGTAATTACGATTTGAGTTTGCCCTACTGGAATTGCATAAATTCCCGAATAAGTTCCCCAAGCTGTATTATCGTCAACCATTTCAACAATTGGAGTTGAAGCTAGAGCGTTAGCTAAAGTGCTACCCATTTTTACGAAAGCTTGATCCACGCCACCTCTTCCTCTGTGTTTGATAGACCAGTTGATAGTTCCTCCGGCACCATTCAAACAGAATGTTTGGTACAATGTTCCCGGTATGTTAGCATTTAATTCGGCAAATTGGTTACCGCTGGCTGCGTTTACACCATTGAATCCGCTGCTCCAAATTTCGATGAAGTTTTCGGCACTGGTTTGCCAACCGTTTACACTGCTGGTAGGTAAAATAGCGTAGCTTGAAGCATCAATTACTGGTGTTTCAAAACTACCGTTTACGAATGGGTCACTCAAACAGGTTCCACATTCTATGATGTCGGTTATCCCATCGTTGTCATCGTCAATGTCAGTGCTGCTGTCCACTGAGTCGCCATCGTTGTCTTGTAAACCTCTACCTGAAATATTGAAACGATAGTTAGCTTCATCGGCATCGTTATTAGTTATAAATATTGTTCCCGTTCTTACTCCGTTGGTTATTGGGTTAAATTCTACTGAGAACGTCATAGTTCCACCGGCAGGAATTACTGTTGGCGTAAAGTTTATAATATAATCAAAGGTATTGCTGCAAGTGATAGTTGAAATACTTAGAGGAAGTCCACCAATATTTTCAATTACGAAGTTATTGGTTGCTGAACCGCCATCGACTTGAACGCTTCCGAAATCAGTATTTCTGGCGGTACTGATAAGGGTATGACCATTTACTAAACTAACACCGTTTCCTTTAACGTTGATTTCTCTGTCGGTTACGTTTGCTGAAACGGCAAAAGTATAATTACTTTCGTCGGAGTCGTTACTAACAATAGAGATGGTAGCAGCTCTTGTTCCGGTTGTAGTTGGGTTGAAGACAACTGTGAGTGTAGCAGTACTGCCCGGGGTTACAACGTTTGGTGAAATACTAACCGCATAATCAGCTAATGTTGAGGAAACCGATGAAATATTTAAGTTACTGGTTCCTGTGTTTTGAACAACAAAAGTTCTTGTTACGGCAGATGATCCGAAGTTAGTGCCAGTAGCAACTGAGACTGAAGTTGTTCCGTTTAGAATATTGCTTGGTCCGGCACCACCTTGAACATTGATTTCTTGTTCTGTACCTATACCACGAACAGCAAAAGTATAAGTTCCTTCGTTGCTGTCATTATTATTGATAGTAATCACACCATTTCTGGTGCCTGCTACTGTAGGGTTAAATGTTACCGGTAAAGTAACTGAGCTGTAAGCCGGTATAGTAGTGGCAGGGAACGATACAATAAAGTCGCCGCTGTTAGAAGAAACAGCAGTAATTGATAAGCTGTTAACGCCTGTGTTTTCAATAGTGAAATTGTTGGTTACACTTCCGGTGTTCACATCTGTACTCCCGAAATCAGTATTTCTATCTACGTTGATAGTGGTACTTCCTGAAGTAATATTTACGGCATTTCCTTTTACGTTTATTTCTTTATCAGTTGCTGTCCCTGAAACTCTAAAAGTGTAGGTACCTTCGTTTGCGTCGTTATTGGAAAGTGATATAGTGGCAGTGCGTGTACCAGTTCCGGTTGGATTGTAAACCACTGTCAAGGTACCTGTGCCACCCGCAGGAATAGTACTTGGAGAAAAAGATACGGTATAATCGGTTAGTGAAGACCAAGCTGACCATAAGGATAGCGGACTTGTACCTGTGTTTTGAATAGTGAATGTTTTAGTGGTAGGTAAAGAACCAAAGTTAGTTCCGGTAGCATCAGAGGTTGTTGTAGTGCCACTTGGGATATCAGTTAATACAATACCTCCTTGTAAATTGATTTCTTGTTCTGTTCCTATACCTTGGACTCTGAAAGAGTAAGGGTTTTCATCACTGTCGCTGTTAGATATGTAAACCAATCCGCTACGTGTACCGGCTAAAACAGGATTGAAAGTCACTGTTAAGGTTGCTGAACCTCCGGGCGTAATTGTTGAAGATGAAATGGCAGCTGAAAAATCTCCATTATCAGTGTAAACAGACCAAATAGAAAGATTCGCAATACCAGTATTTTGAACGGTGTAGGTTTGTGAAACAGTTCCTGAATTTACATCAGTGCTGCCAAAATCAGTATTGATGGCTGTTGAGATAGTGGTACTGCCTGAAGCAATATTAGTGCTGTTAGCTTGCAGATTGATTTCCGGATAGGCATATCCTCTTACTGTTACATTGTCTATATAGTAAAATTCTCCATTATCAACACCTACACAGTATATGCGAAATCTTATGCTGTTGTTGCCTGAAGGGACACTAAAGACATATGGGTTAGAAGAGGCATCTGAAGTACCGTAGGAAAGCGTTTTGTTACTGCTTCCGTCCACTAATTTTACGGGACTTTGATAGTTGCTGCCATTATCATAAGAGAATTCAATGAACAAATCTTCATTATTATCTACATTAAGTGAAGCAAATGCAACGGAAACTTCAACATTGGCATAACCAGTAATATCTACATTTTGAAATGTAGCATATTGGTTGTTGCCTCTAAAACTTAAAGAGTTGCTTCCGGATACTCCAGTACCTGATGATACGTTGATATTAGACGTTGATGTTACAGAATAATTTAAATTGTCAGCTGCAAGACTCTCAAAAGATTGACTTCTGATAGTTACTTGTGAAAACGTTGCAATTGAGCATAGCAATATAAGTAGGTAACTTCTTTTTAGTAATCTTGTTAATAGTTTTTTCATAACTCTGGGCTTAACTTATGTGATATTTTTTGTTTGAAGATTATTAAACTCTTCATTTGATTATTTGACGTTTCAAAACTATACAAAAGAGTTTAAATAATCGATAAAAAGCATAAAAAAATCGATGAAATGCACATTATTGTTTTTTATACCAATAAAAAACTTACAAAAAATACAAAATTTTGTATTTTTTTCTTCGCTGTATTAACATTTTTAATCGATTAGTGGTTGTTTTTTTAGACGAATGGTATAAAATTGAAGCGACCCGGTATAAACCGAGTCGCCCATTAAAAAACAAATGAATTACTTTTACTTATTGCGTTGTGTTTTAGAACACTATCTTTTTAGTGATGCTTCCTTTATTGGTAATCACTTTTACCAAGTATGTACCTGATGAAGTTAGGTTAACTTTAAGGTTAATTTCCTCTTGGCTTTGGTTTTCTAATGACCAAGTGTGAATTTTTTGTCCTAATAGGTTATACAATTCAACGCCATTGATGTCTACTTGTAATGCATCATTTTTGATGGTTACCATTTGAGTGCTTTGAGCATGAATAATTTGTAAACCATTCCATAGATTATCTTGTGTTGATAAGGCTGCACCGGTGCTGAAGCGTAAAGAGAATCTGTTTTCAAATGTGCCGGCCGGTAAATTAGCTTTATAGGCTTGCTCTCTCAAATTAGTGTAAGTGTTGGTTACATTGTCATACAAGTAAATAGGAAACGATTCTTGGATATTTTCGAGTTCATCGATACTAAATTTAATGTTTCCTGGGGTAGCATTTTTTACACCTAAAGGATAAGTGTTAGCCGTATTAAAATAGCCATCAGCTAAGATATTCAATTTATAATTGCCTGAAATGAAGTACATATCATTAGATAATGTTTCCATACTTACGCCATCATAACCATTGT
>NZ_JBILQL010000116.1:0-4698 GCF_044373165.1 Flavobacterium sp. | reverse complement strand
CTCACAAGAAAGGTGTCGGTAGTTCTAAGAATGGTAGAGAATCAGAATCGAAACGTTTAGGCGTTAAGATTTATGGTGGTCAAGCTGCAATTGCTGGTAATATCATCGTTAGACAAAGAGGTTCTAAACACAACCCGGGAGAAAACGTTTACATGGGTAAAGATCATACTTTACATGCAAAGGTTGACGGGATTGTAAAATTCCAGAAAAAAGGTGACAACAAATCATTTGTGTCTATCCTTCCATTCGAGGCATAAGAACAAACTCTTATCAAAATACAAAACCCGTTCAGCAATGAGCGGGTTTTTTGTTCTAGGGAGCGAAAGGTTCGGGCTTTTTTGGTTTCCTTTTTCCCGCTTTACGAGCTACGCGGTAGCTTCTTCAATCGGGGCTAATTGGGATTGGTCTTTTGTGTTTGAATATAATTTCTACAGCAACCTATTCGTTTTTTGAAAATTTTTGCTACCAATATTGCATCCCTAACGGGATGATGGTGACCAGTTTAAAATAAAAAACCCTCGCTTTTCAGCAAGGGTTTTTAACTTCGTACTTTGTACTTTGTATTTCGTACTTTTATTAATATCTGTAATACTCTGGTTTGAAAGGTCCTTGAACTTCCACACCAATGTAAGCTGCTTGTTCTTTATTCAAAGTTTCCAATTCAACGCCTAATTTAGCCAAGTGTAAAGCCGCTACTTTTTCATCTAAATGTTTAGGTAACATGTATACTTCGTTGTTGTAAGCTTCACTGTTGGTCCACAATTCAATTTGAGCTAAAGTTTGGTTGGTAAATGAATTACTCATTACAAAACTTGGGTGACCTGTAGCACAACCTAAGTTCACCAAACGACCTTCGGCCAAAATCAAAATATCATTTCCGTTTACATTGTATTTGTCTACTTGTGGTTTGATTTCCACTTTAGTGTTGCCAAAGTTTTGGTTCAACCAAGCCATGTCAATTTCATTATCAAAGTGACCAATGTTACATACAATGGTTTTGTCTTTTATCGCTTCGAAATGTCTTCCCACTACGATATCTTTGTTACCGGTAGTTGTAATGACGATATCAGCATTAGCGATAACCGTATCTAATTTTTTCACTTCAAATCCGTCCATAGCCGCTTGTAAAGCACAAATCGGATCGATTTCAGTAACAGTTACTATTGAACCTGCACCTCTGAAAGAAGCCGCAGTTCCTTTACCTACGTCACCATATCCGCAAACAACCACTCTTTTTCCGGCCAACATGATATCTGTTGCACGACGAACGGCATCAACAGCCGATTCTTTACAACCGTATTTATTATCGAATTTCGATTTAGTAACTGAATCATTTACGTTAATAGCCGGCATGAATAACGTTCCGTTTTTCATTCTTTCATATAATCTGTGAACTCCGGTTGTAGTTTCTTCCGACAAACCTTTGATGCCCGGAATTAATTCTGGGTAACGATCAAATACCATATTCGTCAAATCACCTCCATCATCCAAAATCATGTTTAATGGTTTTCTGTCTTCGCCAAAAAATAAAGTTTGCTCAATACACCAATCAAAATCTTCTTCATTCAAACCTTTCCAAGCATAAACCTGAATTCCTGCAGCTGCGATTGCCGCAGCAGCCTGATCTTGAGTAGAGAAAATGTTACAAGAGGACCAAGTAACTTCGGCACCCAATGCAATTAAAGTCTCAATCAAAACAGCGGTTTGGATAGTCATGTGAAGACACCCGGCAATACGCGCCCCTTTTAAAGGTTGGCTTGCTCCATATTCTGCACGAAGCGCCATTAATCCCGGCATTTCAGCTTCTGCCAATTCAATTTCTTTTCTTCCCCAAGCTGCCAAGTTAATATCTTTAACTTTGTAAGCTACATAAGGTAATGTTTGTGTACTCATCTATTGTGTATATTTGTTTTAAATAATGTGGTGCAAAATTACGGAATAGAAAAGAATTAAAAAAAACTTTTTTGATTTTTTAGGGATTGTTTAAGTGCTTAATTTTCTGAAAAACAAAGAGATAATTTATAAATACCCATGCCGTTACTAGAAATCAAAGCTTTAAATCAAAACACTTCAAGATACGTTTGGAAAATAAACGAATCCTTCGATGAACTTTTTCGTTCAGTAGCCTTGAGGGATGTTTCTTTAGCCAGATTGGAAGGCATGAAATCCGAAAGCCATCAAAAAGGTTTTCTAAGTGTAAGACGATTGCTTATGGAAGCCGGTTATAATGATTATGACTTGTTTTATGACGAATTCGGGAAGCCACATTTAACCGATGGCAAACACATTTCTATTTCTCATTCTAATGATTTTTCAGTAATAGTAATCAGCGATCTTATGGTTGGAGCAGATTTAGAAATACTAAAAGACAAAACCATAAAATTAGCTCCCCGATTTATGGATGTTTCCCACCTAAAAGATTTATCAGCAACCGATTTGCTCAAAAAAGCAACGGTCGTTTGGGGCATAAAAGAATCGGTTTTTAAAATTAAAAATGAAGTAGGCATCAGCTTCAAAGACCATATTTTTGAAAGCAATTTCAACTTAGAAGAGCAACAATGTAAAGTCGTCTTGAAGTTCAACAATAAAGAAGAATACTTTGATGTTGTTTTCGATTTCATAGAAGATTATGTATTTGTTTGTGCATTTAATTCCGTTTCTTTGAACGATTTTAGTGGTCAAACGCAATCATGAATTCCCTTTATCAAGAAATACAAACGGCAAAAAATCAGCAACGAAAACTTTTAGCCATACTGCTGGATCCCGATAAATTATCGGTAGCATCCATTGGTCTACTGTTTGATAAAATCAATCAATCACCTGCAACACATGTGTTTGTTGGCGGCAGTTCGTTTGAAGGCAACCATTTAAACGAACTGATCAAAATATTAAAAACCCAAACCACATTGCCTATTTTACTTTTCCCCGGGAATCCGGAGCAAATTTCCGAACAAGCCCATGGGATATTATTTTTGCAATTGCTTTCTGGAAGAAATCCGGAGTATCTTATTGAGCATCAAGTTAATGCCGTTCCCATTTTGGAAAAAACCCAACTCGAAGTTATTTCCACCGGCTACATTTTAATCGAAAGCGGAAGTGAAACCGCAGTAGAAAAAGTCAGCCAAACCAAACCCTTGAGCAGGTATAATTTTGACTATGCAGCCCAAACAGCCAAAGCCGGCGAATTCATTGGAAACAAATTGATTTATCTGGAAGCCGGTAGCGGTGCACAGAAAGCAGTGCCATTGGGAATGATAACCGCTGTTGCCCAAAGAATTTCAGTACCTTTAATTGTAGGTGGTGGCATTCGCTCAAGGCAAGCTATTGAAGAGGCATTTACAGCCGGAGCCGATTTAGTTGTAATCGGAACCGCTTTTGAAAGCGACCCAACTTTTTTTGACTGATGGTAGATTTTTTTCTTTCACAATATAATGAAGCCTCAACTCTCCAAATTATTCTGGAGTTTTTGGTGTTTGTATTCGGAATTGCCAGTGTCATCTTAGCCAAAAAAGAAAATATTTGGGTTTATCCAACCGGTTTGATAGCTACAGTTATCACAACCTATTTACTTTACCAAGCAAAATATTTCGGCGACATGACTATGAATGCTTATTATTCTGTTATGAGTATTTATGGCTGGTATAGGTGGTCTTCTAAATCGAATGTACCTAATCTTAAAATTACCAGAACCAATAAACGAGAGAAGCTTATCGGTTTGGCATTCTTTTTACTGACAGTGTTTTTTACCTATATGGTTTACAAGTTTTTTAATTACACTCTTGAAATTCCTAATTATATTGATATTTTTACATCCGGCCTTTTTTTTACAGCGATGTGGTATATGGCGTTGAAAAAAATAGAAAATTGGACGCTATGGATCATAGGTGATTGTATAGTGGTGCCGCTTTTTGCCTACAGAGGTTTAGGAATGTTGTCGTTGCAATATTTGATTTTTACAGTAATTGCCATTTACGGATATTTAGAATGGAAGAACGTTTTACAAGCAAAGAAAGTTTAGCCAAAAATTTCGGAATAACAGAAACCGACTTTGAGCAAATCAAAGCCAAAGGCATTTCTTTGGATAAAATAGAAACCGAATTATTACTGTTTCGATCCGGAATTCCAAAAGTTTCTTTGGAAAGACCGGCAACCATAGGCGACGGAATTCTCAATCTAACCAATGAGAAATTTCAGGAGTTCGCTAATAGTTTCGATTTAAAAAAAACCAATTTAAAACTCAAGAAGTTTGTTCCGGCCTCAGGGGCTGCGAGCAGAATGTTCAAGTTTCTGAATGAGTTTCTAAACGACTTCGACTACGAAAACGAAACCATTAACGCTTACATCAACCGCAAAAAAGACAAAAACTTACCGATTTTTTTAGCCGGAATTGAAAAGTTTCCGTTTTATGAAGAAATCAAATCGGCAGTAAAACAATTGTATCCCGATTACTATTCATTGGAAAGCCATGAAAAAAGTTATCGTTTTATCAAGCTAATGTTGTCTAACGAACATTTTGATTTTGCCAACAAACCAAAAGGAGTACTCGATTTTCATAAATATCACAAGCACATAGCAACTCCGGTTGAAGAGCATTTAAACGAATGTGCCTTTTACGCCTCGTCGAATTCGGTTTCACATTTGCATTTTACGGTTACAGAGCATCACGAAAATCTGTTCAAAGCCATTATTGACAAGGTT
>NZ_JBILQL010000039.1:0-19303 GCF_044373165.1 Flavobacterium sp. | reverse complement strand
ACGAAGTAAAAAAAAATCCCGACTTACATCGGGACTTTTCATACTGTATATCGAAATATTATTTCTCAGCTACAATTTCGTATGGCAATTCGATAACCACTTCTCTGTGTAATCTTACAGAAGCAGCATATTTACCGGTACGTTTTACCACACCTGAAGTGATGAATTTTCTATCGATTGGTTGACCGGCAGCTTCTAATGCAGCAGCAATGTCAATGTTAGTGATAGAACCGAAAAGTTTTTCGCCACCAGCTTTAGCAGAAATTTTGATTTCTAATGCTTTTAAAGCTTCCGCTAATTTTTTAGCATCATCAACAATTTTAGCTTCTTTGAAAGCTCTTTGTTTTAAGTTTTCAGCTAAAACTTTTTTAGCAGACGGTGTTGCTAAAGTAGCAAAACCTTGCGGAATTAGGTAATTACGACCGTAACCGTTTTTTACAGTTACCACATCATCTTTAAAACCTAAATTTTGAACGTCTTGTTTTAAGATCAATTCCATGTTGTTGTCCTTTATTAGAGAAGTTAGGTTTCTTGACAGAAAACCAACAACTATTGTTTAATGATTATTTTAATAAGTCGGCCACGTATGGCATTAAAGCTAAGTGACGAGCTCTTTTCACAGCTACAGACACTTTTCTTTGGTATTTTAATGAAGTTCCTGTTAAACGACGTGGTAAAATTTTACCTTGTTCATTAACGAATTTCAATAAGAAATCAGGATCTTTATAGTCTACGTATTTGATTCCTGATTTTTTGAAACGACAATACTTTTTAGTTTTGTTGGTTTCAATGTTTAAAGGCGTTAAATATCTGATATCTCCGTCTTTTTTTCCTTTTGCAGATTGTTCGATTGTTGACATACTACTTACGCTTTTACTTTTAATTTTTCTCTTCTTCTTTCAGCCCAAGCTACTGCGTGTTTATCTAAACTAACAGTTAAGAAACGCATCACTCTTTCATCGCGTCTGAATTCAGTTTCGAAAGCAATTAAGACTTCCGGAGCTACTTGGAATTCAAACAAATGGTAAAAACCACTTTTTTTGTTTTGGATTTCGTAAGCTAATTTTTTTAAGCCCCAATCCTCTTTAGATACCATCTTTGCTCCTCTTGTAGTAAGAAAATCTTCAAATTTGCTTACTGTTTCCTTTACCTGAACTTCAGATAAAACGGGATTTAAGATGAAAACAGTTTCGTAATGATTCATAATAAATTTTGTTAAATTTTAAATTGGGCGCGAAGATATAAATTACTTTTCAATAAACAATCATAAAGTAGTACAAATCGTCAAAAAGTAAAATATATCGTTTAAATGCAAAAAAAATCGACGAAATGTTAGGTGGTTTGAAAAAAACTATATATTTTTACATCACCAAATCTATAATAAATAATATTATGAAACTAAATTGTGTTGTTGTTGATGATAGTTCGATCCAAAGAATGATCATTGCAAAGCTAGTAAATAATCACCCAAATCTACATTTAGTTGGTGATTTTTCTAATGCAATCGAAGCAAAGAATTGCATGTCGGTACATACTGTTGATTTAATTTTTCTCGATATCGAGATGCCGGTCATCAGTGGATTTGATTTTCTGGACGGATTAAAAGTAAAGCCTCAAATTATTTTTATCACGTCTAAAGCGGAATACGCTATGAAAGCGTTTGATTATGATGCTACGGATTACCTACAAAAGCCGATAGCTTTAGATCGTTTTAACGCGTCAGTCCGAAGAGCTATGGATTTCCATATGCTTAAGAGAGAAAATCAAGAAGAAGAAGGGGAACATATCTTTATTAAGAGTAACCTTAAAAAGCTTAAAGTTTATACTAATAAGATTAAGTGGATTGAAGCTTACGGCGACTATGTTAAAGTAGTTACTGAAGATGATAGTAACTTGGTACTTTCTACCATGAAATCATTCGAGCAGGATTTATCTAAAGAAAAATTCATTAGAGTTCACAAATCTTTCATTATCAACATTGATAAAGTGGAACGTTTCAACAGCAAGTTTGCTGAAATTGGAGTTACTAAAATTCCTTTGAGTCGAAACAAAAAAGAAGATTTAATTAAAGCTTTAGCTATTGCGTAACTTTACCTAATAAAAATCGACATTTACAGTAACTTTAATCGCTCTGTATTGCGATACCATATCAAAACTATTCAGTACTTTCTGGATAGTTTTTTTTGTGCCTTGCAGTGAAGTATCAGCCGGAATCTTAACCATTATCGTTCGGATGTATTCATTGCGAATGCGACTGACAGCGGGTTCTTCCGGACCAAGAACCGGAATCGATAAGTTTTGTTGTAATACTTGATACAACCACATTGAGCCTTCTTTTAATTTTTCAAAATCGCAGTGTTTCAAAGTCAGGCGAATCAATCGATAAAATGGCGGATAATAGTATATTTTCCTTTCGTACAATTGCTCTTTGTACATACCTTCATAATCGTTATTCGTTACTTGCTGTATTACATTATGCAACGGATTATAGGTTTGAATAATTACTTTCCCTCGCTTTTCACTTCTGCCCGAACGTCCGGAAACTTGTGTCATCATTTGAAAACTTCTTTCAAAAGCCCTGAAATCAGGATGATACAGCATGTTGTCAGCATTCATTATGCCTACCAAAGAAACGTTGTCGAAATCCAATCCTTTAGCCAACATTTGGGTGCCAACCAAAACATCAATCTCTCTATTTTTAAACCCATCGATTATTTTCTCAAAGCTGTATTTGCCACGCGTGGTGTCTTGGTCCATGCGTTTGATATTCTTGTTCGGAAATAACTCAGCCAATTCCAATTCTATTTGTTCGGTTCCAAATCCTTTGGTTTCCAAATCGACACTGGAACATACATGACAATTCGTTGGCTTGGCCATGTTATAACCGCAGTAATGACAACGCAACTGGTTTTTGTACTTGTGATACGTCAAACTTACATCGCATTGCGGACATTGCGGCACGTGACCACATGTTAAGCATTCTAAAACCGGTGAAAAACCTCGGCGATTTTGGAACAATATTACTTGTTCGTTATTAGAAAAAGCTTCGGTAATATGTTCAATTAAGGTCAAACTGAAGTGTCCTTTCATCTTTTTGCGAAAGTAACTGTCTTTTAA
Organism: Flavobacterium sp.; assembly: GCF_044373165.1. Taxonomy (GTDB): domain Bacteria; phylum Bacteroidota; class Bacteroidia; order Flavobacteriales; family Flavobacteriaceae; genus Flavobacterium. The sequence continues at coordinate 16,186 of NZ_JBILQL010000039.1, read as the reverse complement.
ATCAACCAATTCAATTTCAGGCATAGGTACTTTTCCGAAGCGCTCTTTCAAAGTCACTAACCCAAATTTTCCGGAAGTAGCGTTATAATAAGTCTCAATACTCGGTGTAGCAGAGCCTAACAGTACTTTTGAATGGTGTGCATTGGCCAAAACAATGGCTGCATCTCGAGCATGATAACGCGGTGCCGGATCTTGTTGCTTGAAGGTTGGTTCATGTTCTTCGTCAACAATGATTAAACCGAGGTTTGAAAACGGTAAAAACAAAGCCGAACGCGCGCCAATTACTATTTGTGCTTTCTCGGACTTTTGCAGTACGTTGTGCCATACTTCTACCCTTTCATTGTTACTGTATTTGGAATGAAAAACGGCTACTTTATTTCCGAAATGTTTGGTCAAACGCGAAACCAGTTGTGTGGTTAAAGCAATTTCGGGTAATAAATACAAAACTTGTTTTCCTTTTGCGATATATTTTTCGATGAGTTTGGTGTAAACTTCTGTTTTTCCGCTGGAAGTTACACCATGCAGCAAACAAATGTCTTTTTCGGTGAAAATGGTTGCAATGGCATCGTGCGCTTGTTGTTGGGCATCACTCAAAGAAAGCGTAAGGTCTTGTTTGTTTTTGTCAAAATTGACACGGTCTTCCTGAAGATAATACTCTTCAAAAACACCTTTTTCAACTAAAGCTTTTATAATCGCTGCAGAAGTTTGCGCCGTTTCGGTTAAATGTTTTACTGAAATTGGCTTTTTTTCTTGCGCCTGTAATTGAAAATACTGTAGCACCAGATTTTTTCTTTTATCTGATTTTAAGCTGTCTAAAAGTGCAATCAAGCTTTCTTCCGATTGGTATTGCTGGTGCAAGCGAATGTACCTAATGAGCTTGGGTTTATAAGCTTCCTGTATTTCCTCTTCTAAAGTAATGATGTTTTTATGGATTAACTTTTGAATAACCGGCAAAACCGTTTTCTTGTTCAGTATATCCATGATGTTTTGAACTTTCAACGAACTTTGGTGTTGCAAGGCTTCGTAAACCAAAAACTCATCGTCCGACAAATCAATTTCGTTAATAACCGTTTCTGTTTGTCGGGAAATAATGGTTTCGCTTTCAAGCAATAAAGCCGAAGGCAAAGCGCCACGATAAACATCACCTATAGCACACATATAATAAGACGCAATCCAAAACCAATGGTTGATTTGAAGTTCATTTACTATGGGTTTCTCGTCGAGTATTTGGTGGATGTCTTTGGCTTCGTATAATGTTGGTGCGTTTTGATGTAAGTCGATTACCAGCGCGGTGTAAATTTTGTTTCTCCCAAACGGCACAGCAATTCGCATTCCTTTATGAATATAATAGTATTCAGCTTCCGAAACCCTGTAAGTAAAGGTTTTAGCTAATGAAAGCGGAATGATCACTTCAATAAAATAATTCATTTTAGGATAATTATTTTTGTCTAATCCAAGTTTGTGATCTTCCAAAAAGGGAAATTCCCAAATAGCCACGTACTATCAATTTGTCTTTTCCAACCAAAGTAATTTTGCAACGATAAGTCTTACCGTTTTTGGGATCGGTGATTTCACCATCTTCATAAGTATCCCCTTTTTTAGTCATGCCCTTGATGATTTGCAATCCTAAAACAGGTTTATTTTTATTAACGCCTTCACACTTACTGCATTGCTGCTTCCGTTGTTGCGGATCGAGTATTTCAATTATTTTGCCGCTAATCTTTCCATTTTCCTCAAAAATTTCAACTATTCCTTTTTTATTTCCGGTTTCGTCATCAATAGTGATCCATTTTCCCATAATAGTTTGTGAGAAACTAAACTGATAAATCAGCAAAAATCCAATTACAATATATACTTTCATTATAATTCCAGTTCTTTTTCTTTTTGACGTTTAATTTTATTAATCGAAGCGTTTAAATCGAAGCCTAACAATAATATCATGCAATTAATCCAAATGTAAAACATGATAACCAATAGCGTTCCTATAGAGCCGTAAAGCTCGTTGTATTTAGAAAATTTAATCACCCAAATCCCGAAGGAATAAGAAGACAGTATGATTAAAATGGTGGTGAAAACCGAACCGATGGAAATAAATGACCGACGGGAATCGCGTTTGATGCCAAACTTAAACAGCAACGAAGTAGCGAACAAAATCATGAGAATTACAAATAGATATCGTCCCATTTCTATCAAAGGAATTTTATCAGAAAGTACGTCTTGGATTTTGGTTTTTTGGAGGGATACTTCAAAGATTACAATAGCTGCCACAGTAATGATAAGCAAAAGCGCCAATAAAATGGAAAGCGCCAACGACACAAAATACTGCCGTAAAAACTTGCGCTTGTGTGAAAAATCGATGTGATGTGAACTCTCAAAACCACCTAGAATAGCATTCACACCATTGGTCATTAAGAGTATGGCCATGAAAAATCCGGTCGAAATTAAGCCCGAATGACTATTGTGCAAAATATCATTGATGATTTTGTAAATCGCATCATAAGTCGTTGGCGGAACACTTTGTTGAACAAATCCAAGAAAATCCTCCTGAAAACCTTCAATCGGGATGTATGGAATTAGGTTCAGAATAAATAGTGTAAACGGAAACAAAGACATGAAAAAACTCCAAGCAATGGCTGCGGCACGGTAAGAAATGGCACCTTCAACGATACCGGTAAAATAATGTTCAATCAAATCGTAGAGCGACAAACCGTGCAACCAAGGCAAAGGTATTTTTTGCAATAGCAAGACAAAGGTTCTGACTATCGGTATTTTTTTGAGTTTGTCTTCTATTTCAATACTCATTATTAAATGGCTTTTAGACTTAAATCCATATTATAAACCGAATGCGTCAAAGCACCGGAAGAAATATAATCGACACCGCATTCTGCGTATTGGCGTATGGTTTTTTCATTGATGTTTCCTGAAGATTCGGTCAGACATCGGTCGCCAATCAGCACGACTGCTTTTTCAGTGTCTTCAAAATTGAAGTTATCAATTAGGATGCGGAATACGCCTTCATTTTTGAGAATTTCTTCTATTTCTGCCAAGTTTCTCGCTTCGACTACAATTTTTAAATCTAAATTCTGATGATTCAAATACGCTTTGGTTTTGGTAATGGCTTGTGTAATGCCTCCGGCAAAATCGTTGTGGTTGTCTTTCAACATAATCATGTCGTACAACGCAAAGCGATGGTTTTCGCCGCCTCCGATTTTTACTGCCCATTTTTCACAAGCGCGGAATCCAGGCGTGGTTTTACGGGTATCTAAAATTTTGGTTTTAGTGCCTTCAAGAAGTTTTACATAGCTATTCGTTTTGGTAGCAATAGCCGACATTCTTTGCATGGAATTGAGTACCAAACGCTCTGCTTTTAAAATCGATTGTGAGCTGCCTGAAACATGAAATACGATATCACCGTGTTTGACCGGCGTTCCGTCTTGAATAAAAACATCGACTTGCAATGTTGGGTCAACGTTTTCAAATACCATTTTGGCAAATTCCACTCCGGCAATGATGCCGTTGTCTTTGACTAAAAGCTTAGCCTTTCCTTTGGCCTCATCCGGAATACATGCCAGCGAGCTGTAATCGCCCGGACCAATGTCTTCGCGGATACCGTTTTGAATGATTAAATTGAGTTCGGTTTGGAATTGTGCTTCTGAAATCATGGAATACGTATTGTTTGGCTAAAGTAATATTTAATTTGATGATTCGGAAATTTGAAGATTTGAAGATTAAAAAAACATTTTCAAATTAACACCTCTTCAAATTTTCAAATCATTTGTTACCTTTGCGCCACAACAACACAACCCATGTACAAACTACTCATTCGCCCAATTCTTTTTTGGTTTGACCCGGAAGAAGTGCATTATTTCACTTTTTCATTGGTTAAGTTTATTTCCAAAATTCCTTTTGTTCCTGCCCTCTTAAAATCGATTTACGAAGTTGAAGACAAACGTCTTGAACGCGAGGTTTTTGGCTTGAAATTTAAAAACCCGGTTGGATTGGCGGCAGGTTTTGACAAAGATGCTAAGCTCTACAATGAATTGTCGCACTTTGGTTTCGGGTTTATAGAAATCGGAACCTTAACCCCAAAACCACAAGACGGCAATCCTAAAAAACGTTTGTTTCGCTTAAAAGAAGACAGTGCAATTATTAACCGCATGGGATTCAACAATGGCGGTGTGGAAGCCGCTGTACTTCGTTTAAAACAAAACAAAGGTGTTTTAATTGGCGGAAACATCGGCAAAAATAAAGTCACTCCGAATGAAAATGCCACTTCCGATTATTTAATCTGTTTCGATGCGTTGTTCCCATATGTGGATTATTTTGTGGTAAATGTAAGTTCGCCCAACACTCCGAATTTAAGAGCTTTGCAGGAAAAAGAACCGTTAACCGAATTGCTCAACACCTTGCAATCGCACAATTTATTGCATCAAAAACCAAAGCCTATTCTATTAAAAATCGCTCCCGATTTGACGAATGAGCAATTGTTGGATATAATCGATATAGTAAACGATTCCAAAATTGCCGGCGTAATTGCCACTAATACTACTATTTCCCGTGAAGGCTTACAATCTGAAAACAAGGCTGAAATCGGCGGATTATCGGGCAAGCCATTAACCGAACGTTCTACAGAAGTGATTCGTTTTCTTTCCGAGAAAAGTAACAAAGCTTTCCCTATCATTGGTGTTGGCGGCATTCATACGGCTCAAGATGCGATTGATAAATTGGAAGCCGGTGCGAGTTTGGTGCAACTTTATACCGGATTTATTTATGAAGGTCCGGCTTTGATTAAAGAAATCAACCAAGCCATTCTGAAAAAATCTTCCTAACTTAGCCACTTTACAAGTCAAATACTTTGAGTCCGAAAATCAAAATCATAGAATGTCCGAGAGATGCCATGCAAGGCATTAAGACCTTCATTCCTACTCAGAAAAAAGCAGATTATATTCAATCGCTGCTTCGCGTGGGTTTTGACTCTATTGATTTCGGAAGTTTTGTATCGCCTAAAGCGATTCCGCAAATGCAAGATACAGCTGAAGTGTTAGCGCAATTGGATTTATCTCAAACTCAAAGTAAGTTACTAGCAATCATTGCCAACACTCAAGGCGCGCAATTGGCTTCGGTTCACAAAGAAATTCAATATTTAGGTTTTCCGTTTTCGATTTCTGAGAATTTTCAAATGCGGAATACACACAAAACCATTGCTGAAAGTTTGGTTACGCTGCAAGAAATTTTAAATATTGCTGACGCCTCTAACAAAGAAGTCGTTGCCTACCTTTCTATGGGATTTGGCAATCCGTATGGCGATCCATGGAATGTTGAAATTGTTGGCGAATGGACAGAAAAATTAGCCCAAATGGGTGTCAAAATTCTTTCGCTTTCCGATACGATAGGCAGTTCAACGCCGGAGGTCATTGATTATTTATTTTCGAATTTGATTCCGAAATACCCCAATGTAGAATTTGGCGCACACTTGCATACTACGCCCGATAAATGGCACGAGAAAGTGGATGCTGCTTTTAAGGCGGGTTGTATGCGTTTTGATGGAGCAATACAAGGATTTGGCGGTTGCCCGATGGCCAAAGACGATTTGACCGGAAATATGCCTACCGAAAAACTCCTATCCTATTTTACCACTCAAAAAGCGGATACTAACACCAGTCCGATGAGTTTTGAAAGCGCCTATAATGAAGCTACGAAACTATTTAGTGCTTATCATTAAGCCTTTCTTCTTTTGAAAAGTTTATAGAGTTCAATCCACATCACCGAGATAAATCCGACCAAAATAGTAATACCTATTTGTACTGATTCAATCCTTTCAAACAAAAAGAATTTAGCAAAAACCGGGACAAACAACAAGAGTGATGTCATTACTATAGTTATACCAATGATTAGCAAAACCAAATTGTTTTTGTAACGAATAGTTGTAAAAATCGAGTAATAAAACGAACGATTAGCCAAGGTTAGAAAGACATTAGAAGCTATCAAAGTGATAAAGATAGCGGTTCTTGTTGCGTTTTCTGTCAACCTATTGTAGAGGCAATATTGGTATACAAAAAGCAATCCAAGCGTAATCACCAATCCTTGAATAATACTTATCGTAATTTCTTTCAAGTTAAAGAACGTTGAGGTCAATGGTCTAGGCTTTTGCAACATTAAATTCCGTTCCATTGGCTCATTTTCATATATAATAGAACATGTTGGTCCCATAATAATCTCTAAGAAAATAATGTGTACTGGTGTAAAAATAGTGGGATACATCCATCCTAAAGCTAGTGGAATAAAAACGATGAGAATGATGGGAATATGAATCGAGATAATATACTGAATGGCTTTTTTCAGATTGACATAAATTTTTCTTCCCATAGCAATAGCATCAATCATCTTACTGAAATCATCGTCTATTAAAATAAGATTAGCCGCTTGCTTTGCAGTTTCAGTTCCCTTTTTACCCATAGCAATACCTATATGGGCTGATTTTAGCGCCGGACCATCATTAACGCCGTCTCCGGTCATTGCTACAATTTGACCATTAACTTTTAATGCCTGAATTATTTTAAGCTTTGCTTCCGGAAACATTCTGGTAAAAATTGCAGTTTCCATAACTTTCGCTTTTAAAGTGGCTTCATCCATCAACATTAGTTCATCACCATTCAAAACTTTGTCGGCATCTTTAAAACCAACTTGCTTTGCGATTGTCGATGTTGTCGCTGCATTATCTCCGGTTACAATTTTTACTTGGATACCGGCTTTATAAAAAGTTTCAAATACCTCCTGAATATTGTCTTTTGGTGGATCATAAAAAGCAACCAATCCTTTAAATTGAAAACTGAATTCTTGTTGAGTTTTAGGAAAACCTTTCTCATTATAATTTGTGGTGCCGACACCTAATACTCTATAACCTTCATTAGCCATAGTTGCCATTGCGGCTAATACTTGTTTTTTTTCTTTATCAGATAAATGACTAACTTCAATTAAGGCTTCGGGTGCACCTTTTGCTGCAATAACTCTTTTGCCATTAGAATCTTCAAAAACATGAGTCATCATCGGTGGTTTTCCGCCTAACGGATATTCATGAATCAATTTATAATTTGGTCTTTCATCTACCGATTCCAATTTGGTATAAGCGTCATGTATGGCAATTTCCATAGCGTCAAACGGAATAGGTTCACTAGACCACATGGCATAACTCAACACTTCTTCGGCTTCAGCATTCAGTTTTTCATTAGTGTCAATTATAGCATTGGAATCAAAAATATAGAGTTGTGCCAAACTCATCTTATTCTCTGTAATCGTTCCTGTTTTGTCTGTACAAATGACTGTCGCGCTTCCTAAGGTTTCTACCGTTTTGGTTTGCTTAGTGATAATGCCCATCTTCATCAAACGCCAAGCACCTAATGCCATAAATGTGGTAAAGGCTACCGGAATTTCTTCCGGAATGACACTCATGGCAATGGTTAGTGCTTTTAACAAACTATCTAAAACACTGTTTGAATGATAATAATTCAATCCCCAAACTATTGCAAAAATAACCAATCCAATGATGGACATCTTTTTTACAAAGTTGGTGATCTGTAGTTGTAAAGGTGTTTTTTCTTCTACTATCGATTCTAAACTTTTTCCTATTTTACCTAAACTGGTTTGATTACCAATAGCTGTAACTTCACAGATTGCCAATCCCGTTGCTACGATTGTTCCTTGAAATACCTGTTTGCTTTCCGACGAATCATTTTTAAAAACCGATAGCGATTCACCTGTTAAAATAGCTTCATTAACCGAAAAATCATTCGATTGTATAATGATCGCATCCGCCGGAATAAAGGTGCCTTCTTCCACCTGAATACTATCGCCTAAAACAATTTCTTCACTTGGGATTTCAATCAATTCACCATTTCTGATAACTTTACTTTTAGGTTGTGATAATTTTTTTAAGGCATCTATGGCGTTTCTACTCCTAGCCTCTTGGAATAATGAAATAGCAGCTACTAATACAATTGCTGTTGTCATAAAAATGCCGTCTCCGAAATCTCCGGTAATAAAATAGATACTGGCTGCTGCAACCAAAAGCAGAAACATGGGTTCTTTTACCATTTCTATTATTGAAATGAGTAAATGATTTTTCTGTTGGTGTTCTAAAGAATTTGAACCCCATTTTTTTCTCGAGGCAATAACTTCTTCATTTGAAAGTCCAGTAATAAACTTAGTATTTTCCGACATTATATTGAATTAAGTTATACCTACTAAGTTAGTTATTTTATATGAATATAACTATCTAATTTACATAAAGATTATTATATTTGCATGCAATTTAACTACAACTACAAATTGCAATGAAAGCACACTCAACTAAAATCGTTGGTGAAGGACTTACCTACGACGATGTACTGCTAATTCCGAATTATTCCGAAGTTTTACCGCGCGAAGTCAGTATCCAATCTAAGTTTTCCAGAAATATTATTTTAAATGTTCCGGTTGTTTCTGCGGCTATGGATACAGTAACCGAAAGTGCGATGGCTATTGCTATGGCTCAAGAAGGTGGTATCGGAGTATTACACAAAAACATGACTATCGAGCAACAAGCCGCTAAAGTGCGTAAAGTCAAACGTGCCGAAGCCGGGATGATTATTGACCCGGTAACATTGCCTTTAACTGCCACTGTTGGCGATGCTAAAATGGCGATGAAAGAGTTTGGCATAGGCGGTATTCCCGTTGTAGATGAAAACGGAACCTTAAAAGGAATTGCTACCAACCGAGATTTGCGATTTGAAAAAATAAATTCGCGTCCGATTACGGAAGTAATGACTTCAAAAAATTTAGTCACTGCAGCGGTAGGCACAACATTACAAGAAGCCGAAGGTATTTTGCAACAAAATAAAATTGAAAAACTACCGGTAGTGGATTCCCAAAATAAATTGGTCGGATTGATCACTTTCAGAGACATCACCAAACTCACTCAAAAGCCCATTGCCAACAAAGATAAATTTGGCCGTTTAAGAGTGGCCGCTGCTTTAGGTGTTACAGCCGATGCCTTGGAAAGAGCTACTGCTCTTGTGAATGCCGGTGTAGATGCTGTAATTATTGATACGGCTCACGGACATACTAAAGGCGTGGTTAGTGTTTTAAAAGAGGTAAAAGCCAAGTTCCCTGAATTAGATGTAGTGGTTGGTAATATTGCTACTCCGGAAGCTGCTTTGTATTTGGTTGAAAATGGTGCCGATGCAGTAAAAGTGGGTATTGGTCCGGGTTCTATTTGCACTACCAGAGTGGTGGCCGGAGTTGGATTTCCGCAGTTTTCTGCCGTATTGGAAGTTGCTGCTGCTTTAAGAGGAACTGGTGTTCCTGTTATTGCAGATGGCGGTATTCGTTATACCGGTGATATTCCAAAAGCAATCGCTGCCGGTGCCGATAGCGTGATGTTGGGGTCATTATTGGCCGGAACTAAAGAATCACCCGGTGAAACCATTATTTTTGAAGGAAGAAAATTCAAATCATACCGAGGAATGGGTTCAGTAGAAGCCATGCAAGAAGGTTCGAAAGACCGCTATTTCCAAGATGTAGAAGACGATATTAAAAAATTAGTGCCGGAAGGCATTGTGGGTCGCGTACCGTATAAAGGTGAGTTAAACGAAAGCATGCAGCAATTCATAGGCGGACTTCGTGCCGGAATGGGTTATTGTGGTGCCAAAGACATTCCGACTTTACAAGAAAGCGGTCGCTTTGTTCGCATTACGACCAGTGGTATCGGGGAAAGTCATCCGCATAATGTGACGATTACTAAAGAAGCGCCGAATTATTCGAGGTAAGTTAAGCCACAAGATACAAATAAAAAGGCATAAGTTTAATTCTTATGCCTTTTGTTTTTAACTAAAATGAGATTTATATCCCTAAATAATTGCTCGGTGTAATAGCCAATAATTCCACTTTAATATCATCCGAAACATCCAAAGTTTTGATGAAAGCGTGTATTGACTCTTTATTCATTATTTCATTCGTTCGAGTTAATCCTTTTAAAGCTTCGTATGGATTTGGATAACCTTCACGACGCAAAATCGTTTGAATGGCTTCGGCAACAACGGCCCAATTTTTTTCTAAGTCTTCGGCGAATTTGGATTCGTTCAACAACAATTTGTTCAACCCTTTTAAAGTCGCTTCAAAAGCAATAATCGTGTGTCCGAAAGGAACGCCTACATTTCTCAAAACCGTACTATCGGTTAAATCGCGTTGCAATCTTGAAATCGGTAATTTGGCTGAAAGATGTTCAAAAACAGCGTTAGCAATGCCTAAATTTCCTTCAGAATTTTCAAAATCGATTGGATTGACTTTATGCGGCATCGCTGAAGAACCAATCTCTCCGGCTTTGATTTTTTGCTTAAAATAATCCATCGAAACATAAGTCCAAATGTCTCTGTCTAAATCGATGATGATGGTATTGATTCTCTTCAACGCGTCAAAAAAGGCTGCAAAGTGATCGTAATGCTCAATTTGTGTGGTTGGAAAGGAATGCTGCAATCCTAAAGTTTCTTCTACGAAAGTAGTCCCGAATTGCTTCCAATCGACGCTAGGATAAGCCACATGATGGGCGTTATAATTTCCGGTAGCACCGCCAAATTTAGCCGCAAACGGGATATTGAAAAGCAATCGCATTTGCTCTTCCAAACGCTCTACAAAGACCAAAATTTCTTTTCCTAAACGCGTTGGTGAAGCCGGTTGACCATGAGTTCTGGCCAACATCGGAATGTTGTTCCATTCCATGCTCAGCTCTTTCAACTTAGCAATCAAAGCAATCAGGCTTGGCATATACACTTTTTCAAAAGCTTCTTTGGTCGAAAGCGGTATCGCCGTATTATTGATGTCTTGTGAAGTCAGTCCGAAATGAATAAATTCTTTGTAATCGCTTAAACCCAAAGTTTCAAATTTATCTTTGATGAAATACTCAACCGCTTTCACATCGTGATTGGTCGTTTTCTCAGTTTCTTTTATAACAGACGCATCTTCGGTAGTAAAGTTTTGATAGATAGCTCTCAGCTTTTCAAAACTGCTTTTATCAACGTTTTTCAATTGCGGTAAATCGCTTTCACACAGGGCAATGAAGTATTCAATTTCAACCAAAACACGATATTTAATCAGGGCTTCTTCCGAAAAAAAAGCAGCTAATGGTTTGGTCGCTTTGCGGTATCTTCCGTCTATGGGCGAAATGGCGTTTAATGTAGTTAATGACATGTGGTAGTGTGTTGTTGTTTGAAGGTGCAAAAATAAGGAATAGTGTTCAGTGTTCAGTCTTTAGTGTTCAGTTTTTTATCTTAAAACGAGTAATTTCTGTTTTAAAAAAGGCACACCATCGGTTGCATTCATTGGAATTACTTCTAACGGATTTTGCAAATCATAAATTGTAACCGGTTTCGGATCAATGTAAAATACCGGAATATTTCTTTTGGCATAATGCATCAACCCAGCCGCAGGATATACTTGAAGCGAAGTGCCAATAACCGCCAAGTAATCGGCTGTTTCCACAATACTAATAGCTTCTTCCAAGGCAGGAACCGCTTCGCCAAACCAAACGATATGCGGGCGCAATTGTTTTCCTTTTGAATCCACATCATCTAAATTCAAATCGGATGTCCAATCTAAAACTTCAAATTGAGGATGATCACTTCTCACTTTTAATAATTCCCCGTGCAAATGCAATACCTTATTACTGCCGGCTTGTTCGTGCAAATTATCCACGTTTTGGGTAATGATGTGAACGTCGAAATCCTGCTCCAATTCAGCTAAGGTAATATGACCTAGATTAGGCTTTACTTCCTGCAATTGTCTTCTTCTTTGATTGTAAAAGTCTAAAACTAAGGTTTTGTTTTTGAGCCAACCCTCATAAGACGCCACAGCCATTACATCGTGGCCTTCCCATAATCCATTGGCATCGCGAAAGGTTTTGATGCCGCTCTCTGCGGAAATTCCGGCGCCGGTTAAAACAACTAGTTTTTTCATTGTAATGTAATTGTACAAAGTAAAGTTCGGTTTAAATATGTCAAGAAACAAATCCCTCAAGTTAACAAGCAAAATATTGTTAATAATTATTTACTACTCACTTAAAATAATTTTGTGTTTTTAATAATTTAGACAAATCATTACAACTATATCTAACTCAAAACCAAATAAGTACAATGAAAAAAAATAATCTTTAGATTTTTCTTTATCTACTTTATACTGGCCACAGCTCTTTGGCAAATATTCGAATTCATTCCTGGTTTAAATTTTATTACCTACTTTATCAATGATGCTTTTGTACCCTTGGTCACTTTTTGTAATGATTATATCTTCCATGTAAAAGACAAACTGAATATAAACGGCGGCGGCAGTGGAGATACTTCTTATGCTTGGGCTTATTTCTACACTACTCTATTATTAGCAGTTTTTGGAGCAATACTTTGGACGGTTTTAGAGAGAAAGCCTAAAAATTATCAAAAATTAGAGTGGATATTAAAAAATATTTTGCGCTATTACATCATCATTATAGCTTTCTTATACGGCACTATAAAACTTTTTGCGCAACAAATGCCTGAACCGGGATTGAGTCAGTTAGCCACACCACTCGGTGATTTTTTACCTATGCGATTGAGTTGGATGTTTTTTGGATATTCATCTCCATATCAAATTTTTAGTGGTGTGATGGAAATGATGGTAGCCATACTACTACTCTATCGCAGAACTATACCTACAGGATTGTTGCTGGGCTTTGGAGTGTTTTTGAATGTGTTTATTCTCAACTTGTGCTTCGATATTCCGGTAAAATTGTTTTCCATGCATTTGGTTATTTACTGTTTGTATTTAATTGTTTCAGAGAGTCAGCATTTCGTTAATTTCTTTTGGAAAAACAAGCCTACAGGCAAACTTACGTCCTACGACTGGGTAATTACCAAAAAATATGTTCGTATAGGTCGCGTCGTTTTTAAATCAGTTATAGTTTTATTTGGCATATTTTCTTTAGTAGAATGTTGGTTTTGGGAAAAACAACAAAACGAAATTAAAGCACAACAACCTATTGAAGCCGGCATTTATTCCATCCAAACTTTTCGAAAAAACAATGTTGTGCAAACCATTAGTACCGACAATAAATTGCTTTGGAAAGACTTTATTTTTGAAAATGACGGCAAAGGAAGTCTCAATACCAGTGATACATTGTTTTTACAAAAATACGGTAGAGGTTATTTTATGTATTCGGTGAAACCTAAAAAGAATATTATTGTTTTCAATGCTTTGAACGATAAAGACAAAGCTCTTTTTGAATTAAATTATAAAAAAACGTCCAACAAAAACCTACAACTTTGGGGTAAAGTCAAACAAGATTCCGTATTTATTGAATTGCAAAAAACCGACAAAAAATTTCCTTTGATGGAAAAACAATTCCATTGGATTTCGGAAGCTAATCGTTAAGGTTTGCTAATTCTAAATTAGTATTTTTGCAGCATGGTTGATTTAGATTACTTGAAATACTTGGAAGAATTTTTGTCCGACAGTCGGAAACAGCGCTTTTTACAAGTGTTGGAAAATCGAACCAATCATTTTACTATCGCTGTTGAAGACGTTTACCAATTTCACAATACAAGTGCGGTAATGCGCAGTTGTGAGGTTTTTGGAATACAGGAAATCAATATCGTTGAGCAGCGTTTTGGCAAGAACATCGACAAAGAAATTGCCATGGGTGCACAAAAATGGGTTGATATTAATAAGTTTGACAATATCGCCAATTGCATAAAAACCTTAAAAAACAAAGGGTATCAAATCATTGCCACAACTCCGCATAATGATTCTTGTTTGCTGCACGACTTTGATGTCACCCAAAAAAGTGCCTTATTCTTCGGTACTGAAAAAGAAGGGCTTTCAGAGGAAGTTATGAGCCAAGCTGATGGCTATTTAAAAATTCCGATGGTTGGTTTTACAGAGAGTTTAAACATTTCGGTTTCGGCAGCGATTATCATTCAGGACATCACTACTCGCCTACGCCAATCTGAGGTGAATTGGAAACTTACAGAAGTAGAATTGTTGGAAAAACGTTTGCTTTGGGCTAAAAATTCAATCAAAGACATCAAGCGAATTGAAGAACGCTATTTCTCAGAAAAATAACTATTCCTTGATATATCTTTCATGCTTTTTAGAAAGCACTTTGTACTCTTCATAACAAGCACTGATGGCATCCATGATTTGTAAATCATTGGCGGTTTGTATGAAAGATTCCGAATAATTACAGCGCTGTAATATTTCGGCAATCTCTTTTTTGTCAACACCCAAAAGTACGGCAATGGTTTCACGATCAAATTTTGATTCCAGTAAGTTTCTGACAGTGTCATCTTTTTTCATCGCCTTCAGTTTTTTAAGCTCTTTAGGCTTGTTACCAAAGAAATTATACAACATGTCGGCCGGATTAAAAATCGAACCTAATACTCTGGTAAAAGCATTTGGAGAACTTTCTCCGGCTTCATAAGCTTGAGGCAACCCTGATATGCTGTAACGGTAGTTTTCTTTTTCGGGAATGAGTTTAGAATCGATTTCCAAATAACCGGTCAAATCGTATTTGCGCACAATCACTTCTTCCAAAGCAATCGCTTTTTCGGTCATTAAAATTTTAGCAGTACCGTTTTTTAACCAGTCGTTGGTCACGCGTACACGCAACGAACGATAACCCAAAATGGAAATGTGCAGAGTATCGCTAACGCTGACTTCCATTTCAAAAAAACCGCTAGCATTAGTGGTTACTCCTTTCACTTTATTGATATTGATAATATTGGCGTTTGGAATCGGCAACAAACTATTGTCGTTTACGATGGTACCGGAAACTTTTTGAGGCTCAGGAATGACTTGAGCCGAAGTGGTAATGGCGAATAAGAAAAGGACAGAAAGTAAAAAATATTTCATAGTTTTATTTGATGGTTTAAAAGTATGAAACTCTTTTAAGAAAACTAAGTTTTTGCACTCAGAATTAGAAGAAAATTAACAAAACGTTGAAATTCCAAATATCAAATCATAAATTCCAAATAAAAATCAAATTCAAAAAAAAAACTCCAATTTCGAAATGAAATCAGAGTTTATAAGAAAAACCAAGTTATTGGTATTTGTAATTTATTTTTTGAGATTTAAAAGCATTAGCTTTTTCTGGGTCTGCGACTTTTAGCGGCTTCAAAAGAACGGCCGGCCGGTCTGTCATTGCTTTCAGAACGTCTTGGTGCTCTTTCCTCTCTTTGAAAAGAACCCGGTTCACGTCTTGACGTTCCGCCTTCTCTTCTTGGTCGGTCTGAACTTCTTTCGCTTCTGAAACCACCTTCTCTGGGAGCTGAACTCCTTTCACTTCTAAATCCGCCTTCTTTTCTTGGGCCGAAACTTCCACCACCACTTCTGCGTTCATTGCCCGAATTTCTATCGCCTCTGAAACCTCCTGAACTTCTGCCGTTATGGTCACGTCTTTCGCGACTTCCGCCTTCGTTCTTAGAAATTTCAACATTGATACGACGTCCGTTCAATTCGTAACCATTTAAAATCGACATCACTTTATCAGTATGCTCACCATCGGTATTGAAGAATGAGAAACCTTCTTTTACATCTACTTTGAATACGTCATCTCGACCTAAATCTAAGGTTTCTTTCAAGAAATCTTTCAATTGCATCCAATCGAAATCATCTCGAGCACCAATGTTTACAAAATAACGCACCGGATCGCCGGCTCTGATTTCTCTCGGTTCTGAAGAACTTCTCTCTGACTTTTCGCCAGATAAATCACGTTTCTTTTTGTAGTAAGCAATAAATCGGTTGAACTCTACCGATACCATTTTCTTGATCAATTCTTCTTTTGACAAACCGTCAAGTACTTCGTTGATGGCCGGTAAATAGTTGTCTATTTCGTGGTCAACTTCAGTGTCTTTAATTTTATTGGCTAAATGCAATAATTGGATTTCACAGATTTCAATTCCACTAGGAATAGTTTTCTCTTCAAATTTTTGCTGGATGATTCTTTCGATTGAGGAAATTTTACGCAACTCACTTTTAGTAATGATTACGATTGAAGTTCCCAATTTTCCGGCACGACCGGTACGGCCTGAGCGGTGATTGTAGGTTTCAATTTCATCAGGCAATTGATAATTAACTACGTGTGTAATATTGTCAACATCAATTCCACGTGCAGCAACGTCAGTAGCCA
>NZ_JBILQL010000038.1:0-19467 GCF_044373165.1 Flavobacterium sp. | reverse complement strand
ATTACTGGATTTTCGTGGTTTCACATCTATTTTTCACGTAAAACTATTATCTTAGCAGACAGTACGCAGTTCGCTGGCTTCGCAACAGTCGGTTAGCGGCGAAACGTTAGCCGTCAGTTTCAAGAAACTCCACAGAAAAGAGACAATATGAAAATTAGATTTATAATTACATTACTATTAGCATCAATAAATATCATTTTTTCACAAGAAAAGACAGTGAAATTAAACGGAAATGAAATTCTCACAATTAATGTTCCAGAGAATGGAAGAGTTGAGAATCGAATTTATAAATGTAATTTGTTTGATTGGAAAATCACCATTCCTGACAACTATAGCATAACTGATCAAAAAAGAACAGAGGAATTAGAAAAGAAAGGTTATGAAGCAACAAAAAAAGCTAATCCAAATATAAAAGTAAATCCACACCCTACTCAGTTAATTGGATTTGAAAAAGACAAATACAATTATTTCAAATCTAGCTTTGAGTCTTTGGATGGAACTAAAAAAGTAACTCTAGAAGAACACAAAAAATTTTCTGAGCAGTTATTATCCGAAACATATTCAAAAATTAAAGAACTTAAGTTTGAATTATCTTCCTCATCAGATGTTAAGTTAGGTAAGTACATTTTTTATAAAATTCAGATTAGATTATATAATCCTCAAAATGACAAACTTTTATTAACTCAAGAATTATATAATACTTTTATTGATAACCATTTATTTAGTGTTTCTATTAATTACACCAATGAGCAAGATGGAATGTTATTAAATTATACATTTAAAAAATCGTTTGAAAAATAAAAACCGAACGGCTAACAGCGGCTATCAGCTATTGCTGGTTTTCTTGAGTTGTATTTCTTTTTTCACGTAAAAACTTTATCTTAGCAGACAGTACGCAGTTCGTTGGCGTCGCAACAGACCGATAGCCGCGAAACGTTAGCGGTCATTTTAAATTCGGACGTGAAGTGGAAACTGCAAAATCTTTGTTTATATTTGTAAATGCAAAATCATTTAAAAGATGAAATATACAATGTCCTTTCAGGAAAGAGCGAAGTTAGCCTTGGAACAACTATCCAATCAATCACCTGTTACCTTAACAATGGCCAGAAAGCAAGCCCAACTCTTGAAAACGAGAAGCATCTCAAAAAACAAGAAGCAGAGAAGTTAGAAGATTACATCTCTAAAAATAACCTTTGGATTAAAGACATCGATTTTTCTCAATATGTCAGTGAAGGTGCCGAACAAAAAGTATACTTAAGAGACAGTGAGCACGTACTAAAATTGAATGATAGTATATATTACAGTTCATGGAAAGATTACTTTTACAACTTATTGCTTCACAATTATTTTTTTCCGGACACAGCATACGAACTTATCGGATTTACCAAAGACGAGGATATTTTGTATGCAATTGTCAAACAGAATTACGTCTCAATAACTTCAAATACAAATCTTGAAGACGTGAAAACTTTTCTAACATTGAACGGGTTTCAAAACGTGCGCAACAATGATTACTATAATTCAGATTTAGGAATTATTTTAGAAGATTTACATGATGAAAATGTTTTGACTAGAAATGATATACTTTATTTCATTGATACGGTATTCTATTTAACGGAAAATTTCTGGAAAATTTAAAAAACACCGCTAACAGCCGTTAACCGCTATTGCTGGATTTTCGTGGTTTCACGTCTGTTTTTCACGTAAAACTATTATCTTAGCAGACAGTACGCAGTTCGCTGGCTTCGCAACAGTCGGTTAGCGGCGAAACGTTGTGTGCAATGCCAAACCGAGAATAGCGCCGAAAAAATCATGAAAATTATAACAGATAAAATTAATACTCTTCCGAATCACTCAATTTCGAGGAAAGAAGTACAAATAATTCTTGACAATGTAACTCATGAAAAGTTTGGGATTGCTAAAGTTTTCAAAATTTCTGCTCAACTTTTTGAGAATAGTAATTGGGAAAGACCGGTAATAATGAATGGTTCAACGTATAATATTTTATCACGCGGACTTGAAAAAGACTTTGTAATAAGAGAATTACTAATTGAAATTTACGTTAATGCAACTAACATTCATTACTCAATGAAAAGTCATAAACTAAACGCTGATCAAAGAAAAAAATTAGAAGAAATAATATCGCCAATTTATCAGAAGGTAATCGGAGAAATTAAAAGTTTGAAAACTAATTAATCCATATAAAACGGCACTGCACACAACAGTGGTTATCCGCTATAGCTGGTTTTTCTTGAATTGTTCTTCTTTCTTCACGAAAATATTTTATCTTAGCTGACAGTACGCTGTTCGTTGGCTTCGCTACAGTCGGATAGCCACGAAACGTTATATGCAATGTCCTTGAAAAACTCTATAAATAGAAAAGATAATGACCGAAAAAGAGACAATTGAAAAATATAAAATTGATATTATAGAGAATGAAAATTCAATTTACGAATTGAAAAAAATGAGACCATTTGGAATTGCAGCCGTTATTTTATTTCCATTTTTAATTCCTATAATTCCTTTAAGAGGAAAAAAAATGACTGAAGTTTTTCCTTATGAAATTTCATTAATCATATGTTTTATATTGTTTTCTTTAATGTATATTTCTATTTATTATAATACAATCAGTAAAAAAGAGAGACAAATAAAGAGACTAAAAATATGGATTTCCCAAATTGAAAAAGGAAACATTTAAGACACTGCATATAACAGCGGCCTATAGCTGTTTTTTCATTGCCTCTACTCTTTTTTCACGTAAAACTATTATCTTAGCTGAAAGTACACAGTTCGCTGGCATCGCAACAGACGCAAAGCCGCGAAACGTTAGCAAACATTATGTAAGAAATAACTTTGAATAAATTAACTTTAATAGCAATATTGATTTGCTCCTATTGTAATGCTCAAACCTCTGATTTTATTGTCACTACTTCTCATGACACGATTTATGTAGATAAAATAAATTTGACAGACTTTGAAGTTAAAACAAAGAAAGCAGACAAAAAGAAAAATTATAATTTTGATCTAATAAATAGTTACTATTTATCAAAAGAAAAAAAGTACTATGAAAGAATACTACTCGAAAAAAAAGAAATTAAAGAAACGGATAAATATGATTACAGAAGAAATGAAAATTTATATTTAGAGGAGTATAAAAACCGCATAAAATATAAATTTATAGAAAGATTAACTGTGGGAAAAGTAAAACTATTTACTGAAGTTTTAAACGAAGCCGCTATTGGTTTACCAAATCAACCCGGTTTTATCGCGCCGCAGAAAAATGAAATATATTACATTTCCATATATGATTCAAAATTAGAATTAATCAAAACTTCTGGAACGTTAAAATTAACTAAAGATGTTTATGAATTATTAAAGGTATATTTAAATAGTGATGACGAAATAATAAAGAAATTAGATCAGCTTCTCTTATTAAATCCAAAAGCAAATAAAGAGCAAATAATAAATCTGGTTAATGAATATAACATTAGAATAGACTCGAAAAATTAATTAAATGAATAAAAATAATTTTATCATCTTGTCTTTTCTATTTAGCCTTTCAACATTTAGTCAAAATAACTATAGTCTGAATAGTAAAAAAAATGCTATTTCAATTGAATTTTATAAACCTTTTGAGAAATCATTTAATGAACTTAACTACGACTATGGATTCGGTGCCTCAGTTATAGGCATTAACAATTACTCCAAAAAAGGAAATTCAAATTCGCTGGGAATATGTTATGAAAGAGTAACTAGTAAAAATATTGTTTTTAGACCAAGAATCGGGCTCTCTTTTATAAAAATTAATGAAGAACAATATTCTGAAGACACTAATCAAACCAAATACTTTTCAAAATATGATTTCGAACAAAAAAACATCAACATTTTCATTGGAATTGCCAAAAGAATTGAATTGACAAAGAAAATTTCATTGGATTTGGGTTTAGATTTAGCTTCCATTTATTATCTCAGAGGTAAAGGAAATTATTCCAGAACACAAACTCAAGTTAATCCAGAAACAAGTGAAAATTACAGAGAAGAATTCATTGTTAATAGCGAAACCGGAAATGCTCTATCTTTTGGAATCGGTCCTTATATAAAACCTGAAATAAACATTTTTGATGATTTTACTTTATCATTAGAAATGCAAGTATATTTCGTGAGAACTATTTCAGATGATGAATCATATTTAATAGAAACTGTTGATAGATACTTGAACGATGAAAATTTTGAATATTCAGAACAAAAAAGAATCGTTAATAATAATGCCAAGTTTTGGGAATGGACAAAAGTTTCTCCATTACTTCGATTGGGATACAGATTTTAACAGCAGCTAATAATGCTATTCGCAAAAGCTGGTTTTTCTAAAATCGTACTTTCTTCACGAAAATATTTATCTTAGCAAACAATACGCCGCTCGCTGGATTCGCAACAAACGCGACGCCACTAAACCTTGGTGGCAATATTCACCGAAAAATCAAATAAAACATGAAAATAAAATTAATCTTAATTCTTTTTGTTTTAACTAATTTCAATTTATTAGCACAATGTCCTACGGTTAATCTGACTTTAACTACGCAAACAAGTGTAAATAATTTTGTGTCTAATTATCCAAATTGCACAAATTTAAATGTTGATTTAACAATTACCGGAAGTAACATTACAAATCTTGCCGGTTTAAGTTCATTAATAAGTATTAATGGTGATTTAGTAGTCGCTAGTTGCCCTAATTTAACTGATATTTCCGGGCTAAATAACATTACAACTATTTCAGGTTATTTAAAAATTGTAAACAATGATTTACTTACAACTTTACCCAGTTTTCAAAATTTAACATCATTAAACAATTTAATGATCAGAACTTGTGATGTACTAAATACAATCAATAGTTTTAATAATCTGAATAGTATTAATAGAATAGAAATCAATTCAAATACAAACCTAACAACTTTATCAGGTTTTTCTAATTTACTGTCAGTGAATGAATTAGATATCAATTCTCAGTCTCTTACTAATATTCAAGGGTTGAGTAATTTAACTACAATTGGAGATATCAGTCTTAGAAATACTCAACTATCAAATTTAAATAATTTAGGTAATGTACAGACTATAAACAGCTTAAGCATATCGTTTAATAATCAATTTTTAAGTTTTGAAGGATTAAACCCATTAATTACTATAAATTCAATTTTCTTAAACAACAATCCATTATTTAATAATTTTTTAAATTTAAGTAATCTAACTAATTTGATTAATTTGAACGTTAGTAACTGTAATTCGGTAACTAATTTTAACGGACTAAATTTAACAAGCTTAAATAATTTAATTTTAGTAAACAATCCGCAATTAAACTCATTATCGGCATTTAGTACGATTACTACTTTAAATGGTGGACTTTATGTTAATAATTGTAGTAATCTACAAAATCTTATTGGTCTGCAAAACCTAGTGTCATGTGGAAGCTTAAATCTTAGTTTCAATAATGCTTTGACTAATCTTAACGGTTTAAATAACTTAGTTGTTGCTAACGGTATTTTAGAAATTTACAATAATAATAATTTAGAAAATTTAATCGGATTAGAATCATTAGTTTCTATTGGATGTTCGTTGCGAATTTATAACAATCCAATACTATCCAACTTAAATGCTTTAATAAACATTCAAAATATATATATTTTCGGTCAAGAAATTTGTGATCTTGGGGGAACAGTTTTTATAGATAATAATCCTTTATTAACCAGTTTACAAGGCTTAAATAATATAAATTTTACAAATATTTACAATTTAACAATTACAAACTGCTCTCAATTAAGTATTTGTTCAGTAGCAAGTGTTTGCAATTATCTTTCAAACGGCGGTTTAAATACAATCTCTGCTAATTCAACCAACTGTAATTCTTCAAGCCAAATATTAAATAATTGTTCGCTATCCGATTCAGAAATTGAAAAATATAATTTAATTATTCATCCAAATCCAACAAATTCATTTATAGACATCTCTGCAATTACTGAAAATTGCGGCAGTTTTAAAGGCGATGTATTTGATAACTTGGGAAAACAACTTAAAACAAATATTATAAATTCAAAAATTGATTTTAGTATATTCCAAAATGGAATTTATTACATAAAATTTGAATGTGAAAATGAAATAATAACAAGAAAAATTATTAAACAATAATGGGGAAAAAATTAAAAAAAAATTGAAGTAAGATTGGATAATTTAGATAGAATTAGTATTAATTGGTGATTACGATACTTCGCAAAATGATAAAAATATGGCATTAATCAATCCTCACATTAACTTCAACGGAAATGCCGAAGAAGCTTTTACTTTTTACAAATCAGTATTTGGCGGTGAATTTGCAAAAGTCATCCGCTTAAAAAATTTGGCTAGTGCTGATTTTCAAGTCAATCCAGCTGATGAAAATAAAATCATATACATTGCCTTGCCTATCGGAAAAACCAATCTGCTTATTGGAAACGACGTACCTGAGTTTTTAGGAAAAGTAAATGAAAATGAAAACAGAAGCAAAATTTCAATCAGCGCAGAAAGCAAACAGGAAGCTGACCATTTGTTTCACGGTTTATCAGCAGGAGGCAAAATAGAAATGCCTATTACGGATAGCCCATGGGGTTCTTATTTTGGGATGTTTAGAGACAAATATGGTATTGAATGGATTGTAGACTTCGATCAAAACCAAAAAAACTAAGTTAACAACAAAAATAGTTACTATAGCAGCCGGAAGATTTGTTAGTCGTTTCTTTAGTTCAACTGCTCCTGAAATACTTCCATCAAAAACTCCGGAGAAATCATTTTAGTCGGAGAAACTTCCATCGCTTTCAAAACACGTTTAATAGCATGTGGATTCAAACCCATATTGATCCCAATTTCATGAATCTTAATTTGCTCTCTTTCGTGCAAAACACCATCACAATGCATCAATAATGCCAAACGATAAAATTGTTGGATCCGTTCGAACTCTGATTTTATTACCGTTGGATAATTCTCCTGATGGAATAATCCTTTAAAGTCATCTTGGCTAATCTGCAACTCATCCGCTATCATGGTTAAAAAAAGATATTCGCGTTCATGCAACCGACCGTCAACAACTGAGAAAGAAATCATTTCTGACAATAAAGCTAATTTTTCTTCATATCTGTTCATAATCTGGATAAGTTTTCAGCTAAAATAAAAAAATTTATGAAACCTTGACCATTTATTATGATAAACAAAGGCTCAGTTTTTGTTACTTTTACACTTTAAAACAAATACTATGAAATACCTTAAAATAATCACTGTTGGATGTTTTTTGATGTCTGTTTGTGCTTTCGGCCAATTTAACAATGGCTTCAACAGAAGAATGAATACAATGCCTAATAATCAACAAGCGCCTTCCCAACCGTCACAAAAAGATATTGAAGAAAACCGAAACGAACAGATTGATAAACAAATGCTTCGTTTAAAATCTGACCTTAAATTAGATGACTTACAGTTTATTGCCATTAAGAATGAAATTTTGAAAAGCTACAAAGAAATTGACGTTTTGCTAAAAAAAGAGTTTAGCGATGAAGACAAAAACAACCAATTAAAAGCCATTCAAGACAATACCGAAAAAACCATTTTAAGTTACCTCAATGCTGAACAAAAGGAAAAGTTCAATGCTTTGAAAAATGAAAATTCCAAGAAAAAAGAAGACAAAGGCAAAAAGAAGAAGAAAGACACTGAAAAAGAGTCAGAAACCAATAATTAATCCCTTGAAAACCTTACTAATATTGCTTTTTAGCGTATTCCTAAACTTTTCTTTCGGGCAAAAAAGTACTGCCTCTAAAAACGTTTCTTCCTTTTACCTTGAATCACCTCAACTCAAAACCACCAAGAAAATTTGGGTGTATTTACCGCAAAATTACAATACGAGTGCTAAGAAATACCCGGTAATTTACATGCACGATGCACAAAATCTATTCGATGATAAAACTTCTTATGCGGGAGAATGGAATATAGACGAAACACTAGACAGTATCAAGGCTCAAGTTATTGTCATCGGGATTGAACACGGTGGCGAAAAACGCCTTGAGGAACTTACACCCTTTAAGCATCCTAAATACGGCGGTGGCCAAGCCAATCCCTATTTGGAGTTTATTGTGAAAACCTTAAAACCAAAAGTCGACGCTACTTATCGCACCAAAACCAACGCTGTAAATACTGCCATTATGGGAAGTTCTTTGGGTGGATTGGTTTCGTTTTATGCGACTTTAAAATATCCCGAAGTGTTTGGCAAAGTAGGTTGCTTCTCGCCTTCATTTTGGTTTTGTAGAAAAGAATTGAATGATTTAATGGCTAAAACACCTGATTTTAAAACCAAAATCTATTTCTTATGCGGTGACAACGAAGGCGATGCCGATGTCATACCTGATATGGAAAATGTAGAAAAATGGGTCAATACCAAACGTTGTGAATGTAAAAAACGCAATAAAAAAGTAATCGTTAAAGGTGGACAACACAACGAAAAATTGTGGCGCGACAGTTTCAAAAAAGCGTACCTTTGGCTGTTTTAAAGTACGAAGTAAAAAACACGAAGTACAAATTAAAATTTATAAAAATGAACAACAACGATATATTTAAAAAACTTCGTGTAGCCTTACAATTACGCGATGACCAAATCGAAGACATCTTGAAATTGGTTGATTTTCGCATGTCAAAAGGTGAAATCGGCAACTTTTTCAGAAATGCCGATCACCCAAAATATGTAGAATGTGGTGATCAAGTGTTGCGTAACTTTCTAAACGGATTGGTTATCCATCTGCGTGGCACCAAAGAAGAGCCGAAAAATGCAATGGATGTAATTAAACAAAATCAAGTTGAAATCAGCAAAAACACTTCGGCAAAACCCAAATTAACAACCGCTAAAGTTGCTGCTCCAAAAAAAGAAAATCCAAATGCCTCGAAGAAAAAGTTTGCGTCTAAAAAAACAGCTCCTAAAGTTTCTGTGGTGGAAAAAGTAAAATTCAAGAACGGTAAAAAATAATTTTTTATATTAGGGTAAATGAAATATTCGCCTGTTCAATAAACATTTAAAATCAACCTTTATATGAAAATAATTACACCTTTACTCTTTGTATGCTTTGCACTTAACGCTATTTCTTGTGACAAAGACACCATTGCAGAAGACAATGCAAACAGCAAATCGGCTACTGTTTCTACCTTGGCCGTAACCCCGAAAAAATTCTTATTCAATGCTACAAAAGCAGAAACTGCCGGTAATGCTGACTGGGTTTTAGATGCCGACACTTCTCCACAACGCTTTCCTACTCCGGCGCAATCTAACATTACTGCCACTACTACCGAAAATTTTTGGAGAGGTGGTTTATCTGCCTGGGGTGTGGCCTTGGTTAAGTTAGGTCATACAGTGGAAACACTTCCGGCCGGAACTCCAATTACCTATGGTGGAACGGGTGTACAAGACTTAAAAAATTACAATGTATATGTCATAACTGAACCAAACATCAGATTCACAAGTGCCGAGAAGACTGCAATCCTCAATTTCGTTAGAAATGGAGGTGGATTATTTATGATTGCCAACCACAGTGGCTCCGACCGAAATAATGATGGTTATGATTCTGCCAGAGTTTGGAACGATTTGATGTCGACTAATTCGGTTAAAACAAATCCGTTTGGAATTACCGTAACCTTAAATAGTATTTCTGAAACTACAGCTAACCGATTAAGTGCAACAACTAATCCGATATTGAATGGATCACAAGGAACGGTAACCCAACTGAAATATTCTGCAGGTGCTACCATGTCTATCAATACTACAGCTAATTCAACCGTTAGAGGTTTAATTTGGAGAGGCAGTTCAACACAAGGAACCTCCAATATTATGTGTGCTTCAGCAACTTTTGGAACCGGAAGAGTAGTTGCTATTGGAGATAGTTCACCGGCTGACGATGGCACAGGAGCTTCCGGAGACACTTTATATCCGGGTTGGACAGAATTGACTTCACACTCTATTTTACACCTTAATGCTTCACTCTGGTTAGCCAAATTATAACAAAAAAAATCCTGAGCTTACACTCAGGATTTTTTTATTCTAATTTCAAACGCTTCTGTTCTCTGGCCAATAAAGTATTCTTCAAAAGCATCGCAATAGTCATTGGACCAACGCCACCCGGAACCGGGGTAATAAATGAGGCTTTCTTTGATACATTGTCAAAATCCACATCACCGGTTATTTTATAGCCTCTAGGATCGGTATCATCTAGGACACGGGTAATGCCAACATCAATCACTACTGCATCATCCTTAATCATTTCTGCTTTTAAATAATTCGGCACTCCTAAAGCGGTAATGATGATATCTGCTTGTGTGGTAATTTGTGCTATGTTTTTAGTGTAACTGTGGGTTAAGGTAACAGTCGAATTCCCCGGAAATCCTTTTCTTCCCATCAAAATACTCATCGGGCGACCTACTATATGACTTCTGCCGATAACCACAGTATGTTTGCCTTTAGTTTCCACATTATATCGTTCCAATAATTCTAAGATTCCAAAAGGAGTAGCCGGAATAAAAGTACTCATATCCAAAGCCATTTTTCCGAAATTTTCAGGATGAAAACCATCCACATCTTTGCTCGGATCAATCGCCATTAAAACCCTTTGGGTGTCAATTTGCTTAGGCAAAGGCAACTGCACAATAAAACCATCTATGTCATCATTTTCATTTAGCTCTATAATTTTCTTTAGCAGTTCCGTTTCCGAAGTCGTGCTCGGCATTTTGATTAAAGTCGACTCAAATCCTACCAATTCACAAGCTTTAACTTTACTGCCTACATAGGTCAAACTTGCCCCGTCATTCCCAACAATCACTGCCGCCAAATGCGGTACTTTTTCATTATTGGCTTTCATTTTGTTGACTTCAGCCGTAATTTCGGCCTTGATATCGGCCGCAATTTTTTTTCCGTCTAATAATTCCATAGTTGTTGTTTCAAGTTTAAGTTTCGGCTTTATAGTTGTGTTTATCCGAAACTGAGTAGTTAGTGATATTCTATAAAAAATTAAGGTTCAAAATTTCACACTTGAAACTTTAAACCTTAAACTGATTTATTTCATTCCTTTCATGCCGCCCATCATGCGCATCAAGTTTTTACCGCCACCGCCTTGCATCATTTTCATCATTTTGCTCATTTGGTCAAACTGCTTCAGCAATTGGTTTACTTGTTCAATTTTTGTCCCCGAGCCTTTGGCGATTCTGGTTTTGCGTTTCATATCAATAATAACCGGTTTACTTCTTTCTTTGGGTGTCATCGAGTGAATGATAGCTTCAACGTGTTTGAAAGCATCGTCTTCAATTTCAACATCTTTTAAGGCTTTACCGGCACCCGGAATCATACCCACCAAGTCTTTCATGTTACCCATTTTTTTCACTTGTTGGATTTGCACCAAGAAATCATCGAACCCGAACTCGTTTTTAGCAATCTTCTTTTGTAATTTTCTGGCTTCTTCCTCATCGTATTGCTCCTGAGCTCTTTCTACTAAGGAAACTACGTCTCCCATGCCCAAAATACGATCGGCCATACGAGAAGGATAGAAAACATCAATGGCTTCCATTTTCTCGCCGGTTCCTATAAACTTAATCGGTTTGTTAACCACTGATTTGATAGAAATAGCTGCTCCACCTCGGGTATCTCCATCCAACTTGGTTAAAATAACGCCGTCGAAATCCAAACGATCATTGAAAGCTTTTGCCGTATTAACCGCATCTTGACCGGTCATCGAATCGACTACAAATAAGGTTTCTTGAGGTTTGATGGCCGAATGCACATTGGCAATCTCGTTCATCATTTCTTCGTCGATGGCCAAACGTCCGGCAGTATCCACTATAACTACATTGTAGCCTTTAGATTTAGCATATTGAACGGCATTTTGTGCAATTTGAACCGCATTTTTATTTTCTGGTTCCGAATAAACTTCTACGCCAATTTGGTCACCAACCACATGCAACTGATTGATAGCTGCAGGTCGGTAAATATCACAAGCCACTAAAAGTGGTTTCTTTCCTTTTTTGGTTTTCAGATAATTGGCGAGTTTACCGGAGAAAGTAGTTTTACCTGAACCTTGTAAACCCGACATCAATATCACCGACGGCGTTCCCGAAAGATTTATACCGGTGGCATCTCCACCCATCAATTCGGTTAATTCATCTTTGACGATTTTAACCATTAACTGACCCGGTTGCAAAGTAGTCAATACATTTTCACCTATGGCTTTGTCTTTAACTCTAGTGGTAAAATCTTTGGCAATTTTAAAATTCACGTCGGCATCCAACAAGGCGCGACGGACTTCTTTAAGGGTTTCTGCTACATTGACTTCCGTAATTTTCCCATACCCTTTCAGGATGTGTAATGCTTTATCTAATTTATCACTTAAATTATTGAACATAATGGTACACTTTGTTTTTTATGAAGTGCAAATTTAAGGATTTGATTTCGAACTTTAATCACTATAGAAATAAAAAAACCATCCTTTTTGAGGATGGCTTAAACTTTGTTTGAAGTAAAACAGCAGACTAGTTTTTGGTAAATACCAAAGTATCGGTACCACCATTTCCGCCACTAACATCAATTAATGAAATCGTGGTGGCTGAATAAGAAACGATATCCCAATCGTCTGTCAGATCGGCAAAATTAGCCGGACCGGCAAAACTAATATTAAAATCTAAATCGTTACTAGGGCTGTCGTCGGTACTGTCATCTCCGGTAACAGACCAAGTTCCGCTGTAACTATTGGTACCATTTGTAGCTGTTAAAGCTCCTCCGGTGGCAAAAGTAAAATTGTAACCGGCAAAGTCGCTGGTTTCATTATTTCCGGAATCAACATAACTGGTTACTCTCCAAGTACCTTGAGTAGCTGCATTGATAACCGGTGTTGGATCTGGAGAAGATGATGAATCATCATCAGAACTGCACATTGAAGCTACATTAAGCATAAACAGGCAGAATAACATAGGGATTAGAATTAATTTTTTCATGGTTTATTTAGATAAAGTTAGTATTGGTTTTAAAAAAGTTCACAATTAATATAATCACAGAGAAAATCACTGTCCAAATTAAAAATTGATGGAAACGGTAAGTCATTTTACTCTTTTGGCTAACCTCAAAACTTTGAAGAGGTTGCTTGACTTCAGCTTGACGCTCTGAAAATTTTTGATGCCAAAGTTTCATGTTGAAAATTTAAAGCTTAGTAAAAGTCAAATAATCTATACTTCCATCGCCACCACTAATATCTTTGAGTCTGATTTGAGTAGACGAAAACTCAATAATTCTCCAATCCTCTTCAATTTCATCTAAGTTCAAACCATCAAAAGCCAATTCGAGTTTGTTTTGACCACTATCAACATAAGTACTCCAAGTACCATTAGTAGTAACACTATTTCTAACAGCCGTTGAAGTGCCATTACCGTTGAAAGTAAAAACATAACCATTAAAATCTGAAGTTTCATCGTCGTCATCTTCCTGGAAATAGGAAATATACCAAGTCCCGGAGGTTAAAACAGCCGTAAAATCAGCACTTCC
The DNA here is from genome assembly GCF_044373165.1 of Flavobacterium sp. GTDB lineage: Bacteria > Bacteroidota > Bacteroidia > Flavobacteriales > Flavobacteriaceae > Flavobacterium. The sequence goes on along the minus strand of NZ_JBILQL010000038.1, from coordinate 5,897 downwards.
TGATCCGCCTCCACCAATATTATCATCATCACAATCATCGATTGAATCATCAATAAAATTCTCCAACTCACTATTGGAATTAATGGTAATAGTTTGTCCGTTGGCATTGACTGCTGAAATAGGGTAATTGATAGCTATAAAGGTATTGTTGCTTAGATTATTCAAAAAATTAAACAAGCTGCTATTTCCTGTAATAGTAACCGTATTGGCCAACTGATTATTACTGTCGTACACATTAATGACAATAGGATAAACCAAACTGATACAATCAATTTCATCAAAACCGTCATCTTCATCACAATTGTCTAATACATCGTCTAAGTCATCAGCGTCTTGAAGTACTTGGGTTTGAAAATTCTGAAAACGAATAGTGATTGGATAGACAAAATTCACTATATCATCATCATTGGAAAATGCATCAATAGCATCTTGTACGGTTTGATAATCGGCTTCCTCAGTCACAGTAATTTGTTGTCCGTTTACAATAACAGTCACCGGCAATTGAACGCTAAAACAACTGGAATTGTCTAACACATTATCCAAAGCGGTAGGATTTTGAGAAGTTCGGGATAACAAACCGGCTATAGGTGAATTACTATCAAAGCTTTGTGTATTATCCTGAATGATGGTTTCTTCTTCATTTTGGCAACTAACCAATGAAAAAAGAACTACAACAAGGATTGATTTAAAAATAACTTTCATAATAGGTGTTAATTAATCTAAAACTAAAACATTAGATTTCAAAAATACCCTACTTAACTAAAAAAAAAATAATTATTTTTACCCAAGTTCAAGTCAACCACATATGTCAATAGAAGAGATTTCAGGGATTTGTAAGGAAACCGTTTTTTCAAATTTTTTTAAAACACATGCCAAAGCGCTGAGAAATTACTTGTATTATAAATTTGGCAATGAAGACCAAGCCGAAGATCTCACACAAGATGCTTTTATCAAGTTATGGCAAAATTGTGCCGATGTACCGCCGGAGAAAGCGAAATCATATGTATATACTATTGCCAATAACGCTTCCTTGAATGTGATAGCCCATCAGAAAGTGGTGCTGAATTATGCCAAGAACTCAGGAAAAAGCGAATCAACTAATGAGAATCCGGAGTTTATTTTAGAGGAAGACCAATTCAAAACCAAATTAAACAAGGCAATTCAAAACCTTAATGAAACCCAGAGAGTCGCTTTTTTAATGCATCGCATAGATGGAAAAAAATATGCTGAAATTGCAGCAGAACTTGAAATTTCTGTAAAAGCAGTTGAAAAAAGAATTCACTTAGCCTTAGTAGAGTTGCGTAAAGAATTTGATCATTTTAAGTAGGGTTAAATAAATTCAATATGTTATAGTATTGAAATGCTAGAGATTATGGAAGAAAATTACCAATTAGCCAAGTGGCTTAGCGGAGAAATGACTGAGGCGGAATTAAAGGAATTCCAAGCCCGGCCTGATTTTGTCCTGTATGAAAAAATTAAAAAATACTCCGCCACCTTAGAAGCGCCGACTTTTAATGAGGATAAAGTATTGGCTGCCATTGTAACGGCTCCTAAGAAAAAAGTGAAGACAATTTCCTTAACCCAACATTGGTTGTTAAGAGTAGCTGCTGTTTTAGTAGTTGGTTTAGGACTATTTTTTGCGTTTAAAAACTTTGCCGCAGCTACCGAATATGCCGAAAACGGAAATCAGAAAAACTTTTTTTTACCCGATAACTCAGAAGTTGTGTTAAACTCCGGTTCCGAGATTCAATATAAGAAATGGAATTGGGACAACGAAAGAACGCTCAACCTGGAAGGAGAAGCCTACTTTAAAGTGGCCAAAGGGAAAAAATTTGAGGTCAACACCGCTTTAGGTACGGTAACCGTTTTGGGAACACAGTTCAACGTAAAACAACGTGACAATCGCTTTGATGTAAGCTGTTATGAAGGAAAAGTAAAAGTGAATTACAACCAAACCGAAATCATCATTACTAAAGGAATGAGCGTAGCTTTTGAAAACGGAAAAATGATGAATCTCCCTGAAAGCGCCTCCCAAAACCCGGAATGGCTTACACAGGAATTGGCTTTTTACCAAGAAGATTTAAAAGCCATAGTTAGTGAATTGGAAAGACATTTTAACGTAACTTTGGAGTTAAAAAACATCCGAAATGACCAATTATTTACCGGTATCATTCCGGCAAAAGACATCAACGTTTCATTAGAAATATTAGCCACTACCTATCATTTAAAACCTACTAACGTTAGTAAAAACAAATACATTTTAGAAAGCTTGGATGCTCAATAAAAGAAGCGTTTTTTTACTCATTTTTTGCCTCTTTTCTTTGTTGGGTATAGCTCAAAAAGATAAGAAGGAAATTCCATTGAAAAATATTTTGGGATTAATTGGCAAACAACACCAAGTCCGTTTTAGTTATATTGAAGATGAAATTGTTGTATACGCCTTAACGCCACCTGATAAAAAATGGTCCTTGGAGGAAAAGATTAGTTATCTGAAACGATTTACCCAACTTCAATTTAAGCGAATCAGCGAAAAATACTATTCCATTTTTAATGATCAAAAAGTTGACAAACCTTTGTGTGGCTTTTTAATCGATGCCGAGAGCGGACTTGGAATTGAAAACGCCTTAGTGAAAATTGACAGGGTTAACTTTTCAACCTTTACCGATGCCAAAGGTCATTTTGAAATTCCGAAATTATCCTCTGAATTGATTCAAATTCAACACCAAGGATACACAACGTTTACCATCAATCCGGAAGATTTAAATGTACCCGATTGTCCTAAATTTAAACTACAACCCATACTTCAATCTTTGGATGAAGTAGTAACCCAACGATATTTAGCCACCGGAATCAGTAAACGAAACGACGGAACTATTGTCATCAAACCGAAAAAATTCGGGTTGTTACCCGGTTTAATCGAACCCGATGTTTTGCAAACCATGCAACAAGTTCCGGGCATTATCAGTGTGGATGAAACCATTTCCAATATCAACGTTCGCGGTGGAACACATGACCAAAATTTATTCTTATGGAATGGGATTCGGATGTTTCAAACCGGGCATTTCTTCGGATTAATTTCAGCTTTCAATCCGTCATTGGCTCAGAATATCACCATCAGTAAAAACGGAAGTTCTGCCTTTTTTGGAGAAAGTGTTTCGAGTTTGGTTGACATTTCCTCCAGAACGAATACTCCGGAAAGCACCAACGGAAGTTTGAGTACCAATATGATTAGTGCCGAATTTTACTCCAAAATAAAAATCTCCGATAATTCAAATTTTACCTTTTCAGCACGGCGTTCTTTGACCGATATTGTAGAATCGCCAACATACAGTAATTATAGCGACAGAATCTTCCAAAACACGGTAATCACCGATTTGAGTACTAATGAAATTGTGGGTTACAAAAGTGAGGTAGATTTTTATTTTTATGACATTACAGCACAATTTGAACAAAAGATTGGCACCAAACACCAATTCAACATCGATGTCATAGCCATTGAAAACACGTTGCAATTCAACCAATCCACCGATGTTTTAAATAAAAACAGCGCTTTGGAGCAAGAGAGTTTTGGCGGCAGTATCCAGTGGAAATCCGAATGGAATTCCAAACACACTACTGAGTTTAAAGGTTATTTTTCGGGATACGATTTGAATTCCACTAATCAAACATTGGAAAGTAACCAAATTTTGAGTCAAAAAAACAAAGTCCTCGATTATGGGTTTCAGATTAGAAATTCCAATCGATTATCAAACCAATTGATGCTTAACACCGGCTATCAATTTAACGAAACCGGCGTCACTAATTTTGACGAAATCAACCTGCCTTTCTTCTCCAGAACCATTACCAACGTACTCTTGTCACACGTAGGTATAATCGAAGGTGTTTATGAAACCGAAAGTAAAAATACCTTTATCCGAGCCGGATTGCGCGCAAATTACTTTGACAAATTCGGTGTTTTTTTAGCAGAACCTAGATTGCAGTTTAACCAAGCCTTGAACAAATATTGGCGATTGGAAATTTTAGGCGAACAAAAGAGTCAAACCCTTTCTCAAATCATCGATTTACAACAGGACTTTTTAGGTGTGGAAAAACGCCGTTGGACCTTATCTAACAACGATAATATTCCGATTCAAAAGAGCAATCAGTTTTCATTGGGATTCCATTTTAAAAAGAACAATTGGCTCATCACTTTGGATAATTTTTACAAAAAAATTACCGGAATTACCAGCAGTAGTCAGGGCTTTGTAAACCAATTTGAACTGGAAAGAGCAGTTGGAGACTACTCAGTTTTGGGCAGTGAGTTTTTAATCCAAAAATCATTCAATCGTTTTTACACTTGGTTGAGTTATGCTTACAACAATAATCAATACGATTTTAAAACGCTTAACAGTAGTTCGTTTCCCAATAACTTCGAAGTTACTCATGCTGTTTCTTGGGCCGGAATTTATGAGTGGAAGAAAGTCAAGTTGGCTTTAGGGGCCAAATGGCATACCGGACGACCAATCACTACTCCGATAAGTTTTACAGTATCAGATACCAATCCGAATATTGTATATAACCAGCCAAACAATGAAAAATTAGAAGACTATTTTCAAGTCAATTTTTCAGCTTCCAAAGAATGGCGGTTGGGTGCCAAAAGCAGTTTGCAAACTTCAGCTTCGGTAATGAATTTATTGAACACTCGAAACAGTATCAACCGATTTTATCGTATAAACAATGGAAATAACATTGTAGAAAGTGTTGATACTTTCTCTTTAGAGCTCACGCCAAATTTTAATGTCAAATTCCTATTTTAAAAAAAACGACTGAAAAATCAGTCGCTTTTTAATTTTATAATTTTTGAAAAGTGAGATAATCTGTAGTTCCGGTTTCTAAATTTTGGTCTTTCAAACGCAACTTTGTTGCAGTACTTTCAATAATGTACCAATCGTCGGAGATGTTAGTAAATCGGGGTTCTACACTGGTTAATGCCAGGTTGACTACCAATTCAGGTTCTCCTTCGAAACCTTCATCTATTACACCCCAACTACCTACAACCGGTGTGGTTCCCGTGTTGGAAAGAGAAACAGTAATCGCATCAAATTCAAACACCACTCCTTCATAATCAGCTGTTTTTGAAGTGTTTTGATAGGTGAACTGTGATATTTTCCATGTTCCGGAAGACATCCTTTCAACCACTCTTGCTTCATTCAACAACGGAATGTCAACCGATTCATCGCAAGAAGAAAAAACCAATAATAATGTCAAAAAGAAAATAAATTTTAATTTCATAAGTCAATAATTTACATACGTTGAGGGACTTCTATGCCTAATAATTTAAAAGCAGCTTGAATGGTATCGCCTACTTTTTTAGAAAGTTGCACTCTGAATATTTTGGTTGGTAAATGTTCTTCACCTAAAATTGAAACCGATTGGTAAAACGAATTGTACTCTTTAACCAAGTCATACGTATAGTTGGCGATGAGCGCCGGACTATGATTGTGCGCTGCATTCTGAATTACTTCCGGAAACAATTCTAATTGCTTGAGTAATTCTTTTTCTTTTTCATGCAAGGAGATTTCAGAGATATCTTGTTCCAAATCAAAATCGGCTTTTCTCAAAATAGATTGAATACGAGCATAAGTATATTGAATAAACGGACCGGTATTTCCGGCAAAATCTACAGACTCTTCGGGATTGAATAAAATTTGTTTTTTCGGATCAACTTTTAAGATGTAATACTTCAGCGCACCCAAACCAATAGTTTTGAAAAGTTGGGCTTTTTCCTCTACGCTGTAACCCTCCAATTTTCCTAATTCTGTAGCAATTTTTCCGGCGGTTTCGGTCATTTCTTCCATTAAATCATCAGCATCAACCACAGTTCCTTCACGAGATTTCATTTTACCCGAAGGCAATTC
>NZ_JBILQL010000037.1:0-19600 GCF_044373165.1 Flavobacterium sp. | reverse complement strand
GTGGAAGATGACCACGTTGATAGGCTATAGATGTAAAGGCAGTAATGTCATAGTCGAGTAGTACTAATAACCCGTAAGCTTATGTACGCTTTTCTCCCGTCTTCGGACGGGAGAAGAAACTTTCTAAAAATGATTTTTATCTCAGTATGTTAAGATATTAGCGGCGAAGGCCGCAGCTAACAGCTAACAGCTTTTAGCTAAAAGCTTAAGGTGGTTATTGCGTCGGGGCTCACCTCTTCCCATTCCGAACAGAGAAGTTAAGTCCGACTGCGCAGATGGTACTGCAGTAATGTGGGAGAGTATGTCGCCGCCTTTTTTTTGAAAACCCTTCATCTAACGATGAGGGGTTTTTTGTTTTAGCGAACTAAAGTTCGTCTAGCTGAAGCCCACCGGGCTTCCTCCTCTTAATATCAAATAGATGGTACTGTCTCGTCTTTAGGGACGAGATGGGAGAGTATGTGCTTCGCCAGTTCGGATTTCAGCCTCGGGTCGCCGCCTTTTTTTTGAAAACCCTGTTCTAAAGAACGGGTTTTTTTGTTTATGGGAATGGGTGAAGGTAAGAATCATACAAACGTTCAACACAGCTCAAAGGTGAAAGCCTTGATCAAATCGATTTTTGCGTATATTGAAAATCGTTTTGAATGGGTACTCAGGTTTCTCTTTCCAAAAAGGATATCGCCATACCGACTTCCCTCCAAATCTCATTTGGAAATGATTCCATTAATTGTGTTCGACTTATTACCGTCTTAGGATTTTTGAAAGATACCTATGCTGAGAGAATCGGTATTTTCAAATGAACTCATAAATTATATTTTTATAAAATCTTTAATTTGTTTGATAACCAATTCATTCCCTAATATTTTACGATGGCCTAAATGTTCTGTTATCATAAGTTCACTGTTTTCTAAGTGTTTGTTTATGTTATAAGCAGCTTTTATGCCAACGTCATGGTCGTTTTGATCGTGAATTATCAAGACGGGAATTTTAACTTCTTGGGCTGCGATATGGGCAGAATAATTCTCCATAGATTCTCCGAATTTTTTCTCAAAATGTTGTTTCAGCACTCCGGAAATTTTAGGATTGAGCTTTAATTTGGAAACAAAATCGTCTATTATGTCTTGAATGATATCGCCACTGCCAATGATAACGGCTTTTTTGACCTTAAAATTTTGCTTTATTGCATTCAGTATTGACATGCCACCCAGGGAATGACCAATGGCAAATTCAAAAGGACCAAATTCTTTTTCGATTTCGTGAATCGAAGCTATGAATTCGGTCATAATTGTAGTTTTTCCTTCAGATTTACCATGTGCCGGCGCGTCAAAACTAATGGTTTGATACCCTATTTTAACTAATTCATCTGCAATTTTAACTAATTGAGTGCCACGGCCGGACCAACCGTGTACCAAAAGTATCTTCTTGTCACTTTCTCCATAGTGATAAACCTGTATTTTTCTTTTGATTTTCGGAATGTAAAGTCGGGTTTTCTGACTTTGTTGTTCCATATGCCATTCTCGCTTAGGAATTTTATATTTAATAGGTGTGGTGAAAAGACGGGCGGCAAAAAGGGTTACTAATTTTGATGAAATTCTCTCTAATATTTTAGCTGTAAACAAAATTGACTTCGGAATTTGCAATGATTGAGTCGATTTATGGGCGTTTTTTGTCATTTCAATAATTTTTATGGGGGTTAAAAACTTAACCTAAATTTTGTTAAATTTCAACATCATAAATATAAGTCAAAATGCAAAATCAAACCCGAATAATCATTGAAAATGTCACACCTCAATTGGATGGAGGTGCTTTTTATGTTAAACGTATTGTTGGTCAATCGGTTGTAGTGAAAGCCAACGTATTCGCCGATGGTCATGATGTAGTAGCAGCCAGTGTGAAATTCAAACACGAGTCGACCAAAAAATGGCAAGAAGTGCGAATGATTGAGTTGGGCAATGATGAGTGGCAAGCTGAGTTTATCGTTGACACGCAAGGACATTTTTCTTATTTCGTCGAAGCTTGGGTAGATTATGCACTCAATTGGCAACACGGAACCGAACGAAAAATTCAAGACAATCAATATGTCAAATCGGAATTATTGGAAGGTGCCGAATATTGTGAAGCCATTCTAAAAGAGGTAACCGCTGCTGAAAAGAAATACTTGAACGAAGCTATCAAGGCTTTTCAAGACGAAAAACAATACGATAAAGCCATTCAAATGGCGTTGTCAAAAGACTTGCATCATATTTTCGAAAAATATCCAACCCGAACTTTAGCCAACCAATCACATGAATTACAAGTTTATGTGGATCGCCAAAAAGCCTTGTTCAGTACTTGGTACGAATTCTTTCCGCGTTCCTCTGCTTCCGAAAAAGGAAAACACGGGACTTTTAGTGATTGCGAAAAGTTGTTGCCAAGAGTAGCCGCTATGGGTTTTGATACTTTATACTTTCCACCGATTCATCCCATTGGAGAAGTCAATCGCAAAGGGAAAAATAATGCCACTACTGCCGAACCGGGTGATGTAGGATCTCCATGGGGGATTGGTTCTCAATATGGCGGACACAAATCAACACATCCTGAATTGGGTTCTATAGACGATTTCAAATCATTAGTAAAAGCAGCTAAAAACTTAGGCATTGAAGTCGCTATGGACTATGCTTTACAAGCGGCACCCGATCATCCGTATGTGAAAGATTTTCCGCAATGGTTCAAATGGCGTCCCGACGGTACAGTACAATACGCCGAAAACCCACCCAAGAAATACCAAGATATCATGCCTATTTATTTTGAAACAGGCGATTGGAAAAACCTTTGGAAAGAATTGTTAGACGTAGCCCTGTTTTGGGTGGAAGAATGTGATATTCGCGTATTCCGAGTAGACAACCCACACACCAAACCCTTTTATTTTTGGGGTTGGCTCATAGCTGAAGTCAAAAAGAAATACCCCGACGTCCTTTTCTTAGCCGAAGCTTTTACTCGTCCTAAAATTATGCATGAGTTGGCCAAACAAGGTTTCTCTCAATCTTACACTTATTTTACTTGGCGCAATACCAAAGCAGAATTAATCGAATATGTGGAAGAACTAACCAAAACCGAGCAAGCCGATTTTTACCGTCCTAACTTTTGGCCTAACACGCCCGATATTCTCCCATACGCATTGCAAAGTGGAAATGAAAGCATTTATTTGCACAAATATTTTTTAGCGGCAACCTTAAGTTCCAGTGTCGGGATTTACGGTCCGGTTTATGAATATATGGTATCGGATGCTATGCCGGGCAAAGAAGAATATTTCAATTCAGAGAAATACGAATTTTACCATTGGGATTGGACTATACAAAACAAACTAATCACAGTGATTTCCAAAATCAACAAAATCAGAAAAGAACACTTGTCACTCCAACAAACCAATAATATCCAATTTTGTGCGACAGACAATGACCAAGTGTTGGCTTACTACAAGTTTGACGACGCAAAACAGGACGAAACTATGATGATTTGTAGCCTTGATCCGTATTATGCCAAACAAGCTTGGATACAATTGCCGATAGCTTCATTAGGCTTGCAGCCGGGTCAAACCGTTAAAGTGGTTGATTTAATAACCGGCAACAGCTACTATTGGGACAAAGAATGGAATTTCGTGGAACTGCATCCGGCTTTGCCTTTCCACTTGTTTAAAATTTACAAATAGTCTTATGGAAAACGCTAACCAAGACACGTTTGCCAATCCGTTTAAGTTCAAATCGGAATGGAAAAATGCCTTTACCGACGAGGAGTTTATCAAAGTCTTTGCTTCTGATATCCTGGAAAACTATATCATCAATAAACGTTGGTATGGTGGCAAAGCAAGTACGCTTAAGTACATAGAAGTGGTTGATCATTTTAAAATCACCTCTAAGAAAAATACCTATTACGGTGTTTTACTCGAAGTGAATTTCAAGGAAGCGTTTTACCAGCATTACTTTATGCCGCTGGCGTTTATGACGTCGGACGAATTGGATACAAGCACCATTATTTCTCCGGCTAAATTCGGGCCTATCGAAGGCTATTTGGTCGACGCCTTACACCAAGAAGATTTTCGCAAATTATTGTTTGACAACATAGTACAAGCTGCCGAAAATCCTGAGCTTAAGTTGATTTTCCACAAAGGAACACAGTTCAACGACAAAGAGTATAAGTCATCTAAATTCATGGGCTTGGAACAAAGCAATACGTCTATTATTTTCAACGACGCTTTTGTACTGAAGATTTTCCGCCGCATTTATGTGAGTACCAATCCCGATTACGAAATTAGTCGTTTCCTCACCGAGCGCATGCATTTCAAAAGTTCACCGGCTTATACCGGAAGTATCAATTTGGCGTTGCCGGAAGGCAATATTACTTTGGGTTTGATGCAGGAATTGGTACCAAACCAAGGCGATGCTTGGCAATTCATGCTCGAAGAAATCGACGGCGTCTTTTCGAACTTAAAAAACAAAAAAATTAAGATTGATAAGTTACCCGATATTCCTATGTTCAAGCGGATGAAAATCAATGAAATTCCGCCCGAAATTATCGATTGGGTTGGGTTGAGTTTGTTTTTGCGTTTGCAAACCTTGGCCAAAAGAACTGCCGAAATGCACATAGCCTTAGGCGGCGACATACACGATACTGCGTTTACGCCTACAACCTATAACGGCGATTATACGGTGTGGCTCAAAAACCGAATGCTTTACCAGTTCCAAAACCGATTGAATATTATTGAGAACAGTTTGCACAAACTCGATGGTTTAGCGCTCGAACTCGCACACCAGTTCATGGAAAACAAAAAAATAGTCCGCAAACACTTTGTCGATTTCGATTGGACCAAAATGAAATCCGAGCGCATTCGCATACACGGCGATTATCACTTGGGTCAAATTTTGGTGAACGGCTACGATTTTTACCTCCTCGATTTTGAGGGCGAACCCGAAAGCACCATCCGCGATCGTAAAGTCAAACAACCTCCGCTCAAAGATGTGGCCGGCTTGTTTCGCTCGTTTCATTATGCCATTTACGCTACGATTTTTAACAACAAAGACAAATATCCATATGAGCAAGAACAGTTGTTTCAGGCCGCCGAAATCTTGTTTCATTATTTTGTGGGTGCGTTTTTGGAAACCTATGTAGAAAAAGCGCAATCGGGCAATTTGAACATCGGATACAGTCACGAAATCGAGTTTTTACTCAAGTACTGCCTGCTCGAAAAAGCGGTGTACGAACTCGGGTACGAACTCAACTCTCGTCCGCGTTGGGCAGTAATTCCGTTACGAGGGATTCAGAGTATTATGAATTATTAAAGGGTAGCGAATCGCTTGGGCGGTTTCAGGAAGGGTCATTCCCGCTTTCCGCTCCAATCTTTTTGTGGTCACAAAAAGGATTTCCGCTCCAATCGGGGCTAAACAGTAAAGACCACTGATACCCAATACAAAAAAACTTTAGCCCCGATTGCAGCGGCACGAAGTAGAGCGTAAAGCGGGAAAATGGATAACAAGGAAGCGCTAACCATTCGCTCCAAAAGAAAATAAAGTCGCGAATTCGCGTTGACAATAAACTATAAAACAATGAACCAAGTACAAGTACACTCGCTTTTTACCGATTTCGACATTGATTTGTTTAAAGCCGGAAAGCATTTTCGATTATATGAAAAACTAGGCGCACACCTCACCGAAGTTAATGGCGTGAAGGGCGTGTATTTTGCCGTTTGGGCACCGGCCGCACGGTCGGTTTCGGTAGTGGGCGATTTCAATTACTGGATTCAAGGCGAACACCAACTCAACGTACGCTGGGACGGCTCGGGCATATGGGAAGGATTTATTCCCGGTATTGATAAAGGCACGCGTTACAAATACAAAATACAATCCAATAATAACGGCATCATAACAGAAAAAGCAGATCCGTTTGCCTTGTTTTGTGAACATCCGCCACAAACGGCTTCGGTCATTTGGGACTTAGATTACAAATGGAAAGACAAAAAATGGATGGACACCCGTAAAGATAAAAACGGCTTAGACAAACCGTTTTCGGTATATGAAGTCCATTTGGGTTCTTGGCGTCGCAATGCCGATGGAGATTTTCTGACATATCTGGAAATGGCCGAGGAATTGGTTAATTATGTTAAAGAAACAGGCTTCACCCATGTCGAGTTCATGCCGGTGATGGAATACCCCTATGATCCGTCTTGGGGTTACCAATTGGTAGGCTATTTTGCACCAACTTCCCGTTTCGGAAAACCACAAGATTTTATGTTGTTGGTCGATAAACTGCACCAGGCCGGCATAGGCGTTATTCTTGATTGGGTACCATCGCACTTTCCGGAAGATGCGCATGGATTAGGTTTCTTTGACGGTTCCAACTTATACGAACATCCCGACCGAAGAAAAGGGTTTCATCCCGATTGGAAGAGTTTGGTGTTCAACTACGGTCGCAATGAAGTGCGTTCGTTCTTAATCAGCAACGCTATTTTTTGGTTGCACCAGTACCACGTAGATGGTTTGCGTGTGGATGCGGTGGCGTCTATGTTGTACTTAGATTATTCTCGCAAAGACGGCGAATGGGAACCGAACATTTACGGTGGCCGCGAAAACTTGGATACCATTAGTTTCTTAAAAGATTTTAATGAAGCCGTATATGAGGCCTTTCCGGATGTACAAACTATTGCTGAAGAAAGTACCAGTTTTCCTATGGTGTCACGACCAACATTCTTGGGCGGATTGGGATTCGGTATGAAATGGATGATGGGTTGGATGCACGATACGTTGCAGTACTTTAAAAAAGAATCGATTTACCGTCGTTTCCATCAAAACGATATTACTTTTTCGATGACCTACGCCTTTACCGAAAACTTTATGTTGCCCTTGTCGCATGACGAAGTGGTATATGGGAAGCATTCTATTTTAGGCCGTATGCCGGGCGATGAATGGCAGCGTTTTGCTAATTTGCGTTTGTTATATGGTTATATGTTTACGCATCCCGGTGCCAAATTGCTATTTATGGGAGCAGAATTCGGGCAAAGCGGCGAATGGAATTTTGAAAGTAGTTTGGATTGGCATTTGTTGCAGTTTGGTTACCATCAAGGAATTAAAAAATGCATAACCGATTTGAATGCTTTGTATAAAAGTCATCCTGCCTTATATGAAAAGCAATTCCATGTAGACGGATTTGAATGGATTAATTACAGTGATAGTGAAAATGCCGTACTGAGTTATATTCGCAAAGGTGTAAGTCCGAAGGACGATTTGATAGTGGTGGCTAATTTTACGCCGGTGGTTAGGGAAAATTACAGAATCGGGTTGCCAACAAAAGGCAAACTAACAGAAGTTTTTAATTCTGATAAAACCGAATACAGCGGAAGTGGTGTCATCACTTCTAAAGCCATAAAAATAGATAAGCAAGCTTGGAATTACCGTGAATATTCTGCTGAGCTGGTTTTGCCACCTTTGGGTATTTCGGTATATAAGATAACTTAATTTTTCCAAACTAAATCTTTTGTGTAGTTAACTTTCTGATACAGAAAGTTAACTTCTTTTTAATTATCGATAACCGCAAACGTTGTAGTTAAAAACTACTTTAACTTGATGTTAATTTTTGAGTGTCATCTTTGTAAATTTGGCACACCACTCTAAAAAATCAATATGATTACCAATACAGAACTGGAATATAAAGGCGATCAATTTCCATCGCAAATCGTTTCCTTCGAACAAGATGTTGACAGTATTTATTTTAATACCGACAATAATGTTATATTAAAAATTACCATACTACGCGATAGTTTAATTCGTTTTAGATATACTACCAAAGGGTATTTCAGTAATGACTTTTCTTATGCCATTGATAAAAACCAATCGCATGGATATAATCAATTAGAAGTAATCGAAGAACAACAGTTTTACTTAATCAAAACCAGTAAAGTTTTCTGCAAGGTCAATAAGAAAGATTTAAAAATTTCGATCCATGATATTGACGGTTTCACGATTTTGGAGGACGAAATTGGTTTTCATTGGGAAGAGTGTTATGAGCATGGCGGAAATATCGTTAAAATGAGTAAAGTGTCTAAAGACGGTGAAAGTTTTTACGGTTTAGGAGATAAACCAACCCACTTAAATTTAAAAGGAAAACGTGTTGAAAATTGGGCAACCGACCAATATGCATTCCACAAAGACCAAGAACCTTTGTATAAAGTAGTGCCTTTTTATATTGGCTTACACCACAATAAGTCCTATGGTGTTTTCTTTGATAATACATTTAGAACATTCTTTGATTTTTGTCACGAACGACGCAATGTAACTAGCTTTTGGGCAGAAGGCGGAGAAATGAATTACTATTTCTTCTATGGCCCGAAAATGAGCGATGTAGTTGTTAATTATACTCACTTAACAGGAAAACCCGAATTACCACCGATGTGGACTTTAGGTTACCACCAATGCAAATGGAGTTATTATCCGGAAAGCAAAGTAAAAGAAGTAACCAGCAAATTCAGAGCACTTAAAATTCCGTGTGATGCTATTTACCTGGACATCGATTATATGGAAGGTTTCCGCTGTTTCACTTGGAGTAAAGAATATTTTCCTGAACCCAAAAGAATGGTAGCCGAATTGGCTAAAGATGGTTTTAAAACCGTTGTGATTATTGATCCCGGAATAAAAATCGATAAAGATTATTGGGTGTATCAGGAAGCTTTGAAGAACGATTATTTTTGTAAAAGAGCCGATGGTCCTTTTATGAAAGGAAAAGTTTGGCCGGGCGAATGCAACTTCCCCGACTATACAAAACCGGAAGTCCGCGAATGGTGGGCAGGTTTGTTCAAAGAACTGATTTCGGAAATTGGTGTGAAAGGGGTTTGGAACGATATGAATGAACCGGCTGTTATGGATGTTCCCGGAAAAACATTCCCGAATGATGTTCGTCACGATTACGACGGCAATCCGTGCAGTCACCGTAAGGCGCATAATATTTACGGAACTCAAATGGCCCGAGCAACTTATGAAGGCGTGAAGCGTTTTGCTTATCCGAAAAGACCTTTTATCATAACGCGTTCGGCTTATTCCGGTGCACAGCGTTACACTTCATCGTGGACGGGTGATAATGTGGCGAGTTGGGAACATTTATGGATAGCCAACATTCAAATGCAACGCATGTCGATGTCGGGTATGGGCTTTACCGGTTCTGATATTGGCGGTTTTGCTGAACAACCTTCGGGCGAATTGTATGCGCGTTGGATACAGTTAGGAGTATTTCATCCGTTCTGCAGAACCCATTCTTCAGGTGATCACGGCGAACAAGAACCATGGTCGTTTGGAGAAGAAGTGATAGATATTACCCGAAAATTTGTGGAGCTTCGATACCAATTATTGCCCTATTTGTATACCATGTTTTGGCAATACGTTAACGAAGGCGTTCCGATGTTGAAGCCACTGGTATATTTTGATCAGGAAGATTTCCATACGCATTATCGAACCGATGAGTTTATTTTTGGAAATCAAATTTTGGTTTGTCCTATTTTAGAGCCTAATGCTCAAGGTCGTCGTATGTATCTACCCAAAGGGAATTGGTACAATTTCTGGACGAATGAAGTTGTTGAAGGGAAAAAAGAGCTTTGGGTGAATACCCGTTTTGATCAGATTCCGATTTTTATCAAAGAAGGTGCTGTTATTCCGAAATATCCGGTACAACAATATGTAGGCGAATTACAGTTTGATGAATTGATTTTGGATGTTTACTACAAATTAGGAAAAGAAAAATCAACCGTTTACGAAGATGCACAAGACGGTTACGATTATAATAAAGGCCGTTTTTCATTGCGTACTTTTAGTTTGAACGGGAAAGAAAAAGAGTTGATTATCCAGCAACATACCGAAGGGACTTTTGAAAACCAATACACTAAATTCAAAATTAATTTAAAAGGACTTCCTTTTAAGGTCAAAAAAGTAGAGGTAGATAACGAAAAGATAAGTTTAGACAAAGTACATCTTAACGGAGATAATTCCTTAATAATTGATAAAGATTTTACTGAGTTACATCTGATTGGTTAATCTGTTTGCTTAAATTTGCATGAACAAATTGTTTAATCATGAAAAAAGGACTCTTTTTTGGCGTTTCGTTGTTGATATTGATAGCAATCGCCTGCGCTACAAACCCGGTTACCGGGAAAAAAACATTAGCCTTAGTTCCAAACTCTGAAATTTTCGCCTCTTCATTCAACCAATATGGAGAATTTTTGAAAACCAACAAAGTTATTACCGGAACGGCTGATGCTAAACGCGTAGAAACAGTTGGTATGAAAATCAGAGCTGCTGCTGAAAAACTCTTAAAATCTAGAGGAACTCAAGGAGAGTTGGAAGGTTATGCTTGGGAATACAAACTAGTAGACAGCAAAGAAGTTAATGCTTGGTGTATGCCGGGCGGAAAAATTGTTTTTTATTCGGGTATTTTGCCAATCTGTAAAGACGACGCCGGAATAGCAACTGTTATGGGGCATGAAGTGGCTCACGCCTTAGCCAACCATGGGCAGCAAAGAATGAGTGCCGGATTAGCGCAACAGTTAGGCGCCGGTGTAGCCCAAGTGGCTGTAGGTGGGAAAAGTGCCGAAACTCAGGCTTTGGTAATGCAGGCTTACGGTATTGGAACTACAGTAGGTGGTATGTTGCCTTTTAGCAGAAGCCATGAGACTGAAGCTGACGAAATTGGATTGACACTGATGGCTATAGCAGGTTACAATCCTGAGGTTTCAATAGCGTTTTGGGAAAGAATGTCTGCTAAGTCAGGAGGTGCTGCACCTGCTGAGTTATTAAGTACTCACCCTTCAGATGCTACCAGAATCGCCAATCTTAAAAAGTTGATTCCTAAAGCCAAAGCCGAAGCTGCAAAATTTGGCGTAACGTTTAAATAATAAAATTAGTTTATATTTGAATCCTGTCTCATAGTTGAGGCAGGATTTTTTATTTAAAACAAGAGTATGGCGACACTACCCAAAGGACATCCAAAATTATTAAATGCTTGGGCATTTTACGATTGGGCCAATTCCGTTTACAGTTTGGTCATCGCTTCGGCTGTATTTCCGATTTTTTATGAAATGATTTTCAAACAAAGCGGTAAAAATTATGTGAACTTTCTGGGATGGCAATGTAAAGACACCGCTATGATTAGTTTTGTTACGGCCTTTGCTTTTTTAATAGTAGCCTTATTTTCCCCTTTTCTTTCTGGAATAGCCGATTATATCGGTAATAAAAAAGCCTTTTTGCGTTTTTTTTGCTATTTGGGAGCACTTTCTTGTATAGGTCTTTATTGGTTTGATTTGGATAGATTGTTCCTGAGTTATGCATTTTATTTTTTCGGTTTGATAGGATTTTGGTCAAGTTTGGTTTTCTACAATTCCTATTTACCCGATATCGCTTATCCTGAACAGCAAGATAAAGTTAGTGCTCGTGGGTTTTCAATGGGATATATCGGAAGTACCTTGTTGCTGATTTTCAATTTAGCGATGGTCATGTTTCCTCACAGCTTCGGAATCACAGGGAACGATGAACAAGCCAGCATGATGGCCATGCGTATTTCGTTTTTAACGGTAGGTGTTTGGTGGATAGGATTCAGTCATATTACATACTACTATCTCCCAAAAGGAACACGAAACAATGTTAAATTGACTAAAGATTTTATTTTCAAAGGCTTCCGCGAATTGAAATTAGTTTGGCAACAATTGCAAGAAAATCTGGCCTTGAAACGCTATTTGTACAGTTATTTTGTTTTCATCATGGCAGTGCAAACGGTCATGTTGGTGGCTACTTATTTTGGCGCTACCGAAATCGCTTGGGAATCACCCGGTCAAAAAACAATGGGTTTAATTATTAGTATTTTAGTTATCCAATTGGTAGCAGTTTTGGGTGCCTTTTTAACTTCGAGAGCGTCTGCCCGATACGGAAATTTAAACACCTTGATTTTTCTGAATGCTTTTTGGGCGGTACTATGTGCTTTTGCTTATTTTGTAGAAACTCCGGTTGAGTTTTATACTACTGCAGGTTTTGTTGGCTTGGTTATGGGTGGTATTCAATCGTTAGCCAGATCAACTTATTCAAAATTATTGCCCGAAACCAAGGACACTACTTCTTTCTTTAGCTTCTACGATGTTACCGAAAAAGTAGGTATTGTAATTGGGATGTCAATTTATGGAATCATTGATCAAATTACCGGAAGTATGCGAAATGCTATAGTGTTTTTAGGAGCTTTTTTTATTATTGGCTTAATTCTCTTGTTCAGAGTTCCTAAAAATGCCTTGAGAAATAAATAAATAAATTATATTTGAAAAAAATTTACCCAATCAAAATGAAAAATATAAAATTTCTAACCGGGATATTCTTTATCCTAGCTGCTTTTACCTTTACTTCCTGTGATAATGAGCCTATTGATCCGGCTATCGATTTAGATGATTTTGGCGGCGGTGGAAACAATGGTGGACCAATCGTTTTTAAAGCAGATTTTAGCGGAAGTACATGGAATGCAACTACTGCTCAAGCTAATATAAGTAATGGGCTAATATCCATCATTGGAGCCAGAGGCGCAAGTGGTGAAGCTTTTGCCTTTCAAATATTGGGCACTGCTACCGGAACTTATCCGGCCAATGAAAATCTTTTGGTATATACTCCTGCCAACTCAGAATACAGTTATTGGAGTTTAGATGTCAACAATGGTCAAACCAATACAGGGTCAATCACAATAACCGAAATTAATACTCAAAATAATACGATTTCCGGGACTTTTAATTTTACCGGTTATTGGTCTGATTCCACAGTTTCAAATATTCTTCCAACGGTATTTACTAATGGCGTATTTGAAAATATTCCTTTCACGACTGATGGTCCGGCTCCAAGTGGCGATACTTTTTTTGCCAAAGTAGATGGCGTGGAGTTTGTGGAAGACCAAATTGATGCGGCTCTGATTACTCAAGTTTCAGGTATGCCGGATCAAATTAGTATAGTAGGCTCTAAAGATAACGGAGACACTGTTAGTTTAAATATTGTACGTAGTTTGCCGGTGGGAACATATCAAATCACCGGACCTTTTGGAGAGGAAGTTAATGGTAAATGCCTTGCAAATGACTTGTTATATACGGCTCAGTCGGGTACAGTTACCATATCTACAAAAACAGCTACAAGGATTTCAGGAACTTTCTCAATGGTTGTACAAAATTTCACAACCTCAGAAACAAAAACAGTGAGTCAAGGTACTTTTGATGTTGAATACAATTAATTTTATTTCTTTCAAGATAGTAAATCCGTCAATTTGGCGGATTTTTTTTGTGGCACAATCATTGACTTGTCACAAAACTGAATGCTTATCGTCACTTTAAAAGTGATGTTAGCCTAAAACAACAGGTATTATATCGGATTTAGTTTTCAGCTATTTAAAGTTGTTTTACCTTTGAATATCATTTTTTTAATATCACTTTGACTAAATTAAACGCCACATGCGAAACCACAATATTTTAACACTTGACAATCTGTCATTACAAGAATTCGATGCTGAAACCGATTTGATTCCGTTATTAACTCCGGAAGATGAAGAGGAAATGAATAAAGAAGAGTTGCCTAACTCTTTGCCAATACTGCCTTTGAGAAATACCGTATTGTTTCCGGGTGTAGTAATTCCAATCACTGCCGGTAGAGATAAATCCATCAAACTGATTAATGATGCCAATGCCGGTAATAAAATCATCGGTGTGGTAGCGCAAAAGAATGAAGAGGTTGAAGACCCGACTAAAAATGACATTCACACAGTTGGGACAGTAGCTCAAATTCTTCGGGTATTAAAAATGCCCGATGGTAACATCACCGTTATTTTACAGGGGAAAAAACGTTTCGAAATTGATGCTGTAACTGCTGAAGTACCATACCTAAGAGCTACCATTAAAGAAGTAGAAGAAAAGCGTCCGGGTAAGAACGACACCGAGTTTCAAGCTATAGTTGATTCTATCAGAGAGTTGGCCATCGAAATTATCAAAGAAAGTCCCAATATTCCAACTGAAGCGACTTTTGCTATTAAAAACATTGAAAGCCAATCGTTCCTCATCAATTTTGTTTCTTCAAACATGAACCTTTCAGTCAAAGAAAAACAAGATTTATTAACGATTAACGTCCTTAAAGAAAGAGCGTTAGAGACTTTGCGTTATATGAACGTAGAGTTGCAAAAGTTGGAGTTGAAAAATGATATTCAATCGAAAGTACGTTTTGATCTCGACCAACAACAACGTGAATACTTCCTCCACCAACAAATGAAAACCATCCAAGAAGAATTGGGTGGCGTTTCGTATGAACAGGAAATAGAAGAAATGCGTCAGAAGGCCAAAACCAAAAAGTGGGAAGAGAAAATCGCCAAGCATTTTGAAAAAGAAGTTTCCAAGTTGCAACGCATGAATCCGCAAGCGCCCGATTTTGGTATCCAAAGAAACTATTTAGAGCTATTTTTAGAATTGCCTTGGAATGAGTATTCTAAGGATAATTTCGATTTGAAACGCGCTCAAAAAATATTAGACCGTGACCATTTCGGTTTAGAAGATGTTAAAAAACGCATCATCGAACATTTGGCCGTACTCAAATTGCGCAACGATATGAAGTCGCCCATCATTTGCTTAACCGGACCTCCGGGCGTGGGTAAAACTTCCATCGGAAAATCGATAGCCGAAGCTTTGGGTAGAGAATACGTGCGCATTTCCTTGGGCGGTTTGCGAGACGAAGCAGAAATTCGCGGTCACCGAAAAACCTATATCGGTGCTATGCCAGGCAGAATAATCCAAAGTTTGAAAAAAGCCGGCACTTCCAATCCGGTATTTGTATTGGATGAGATCGATAAGTTGTCTAACAGTCATCAAGGCGATCCTTCTTCGGCTTTATTAGAGGTTTTAGATCCGGAACAAAATAAGGAGTTCTACGATAACTTTTTGGAAATGGGTTACGACTTGTCTAAAGTTATGTTTATTGCCACGTCAAACAATATGGCAACCATACAACCGGCTTTGAAAGACCGTATGGAAGTGATTAAAATGACCGGATACACCATTGAAGAAAAAATCGAAATTGCCCGCCAACACTTATTACCGAAACAATTAAAAGAACACGGATTAAACACCAAAGATTTGACTATCGGAAAAAAACAATTGGAAAAAATTGTGGAAGGTTATACCCGAGAATCCGGCGTTCGTAGTTTGGAAGCCAAAATTGCGCAAGTCATCAGAAATGCAGCCAAATCGGTTGCCATGGAAGAAGAGTACAACAAGAAAGTAACCGATGAAGATATAGTAGCCATTTTAGGAGCGCCGAAATTAGCCCGCGACAAATCGGAAAGCAATGACGTAGCCGGCGTAGTTACCGGTTTAGCGTGGACATCTGTAGGCGGTGATATTTTATTTATTGAATCACTTATTTCACCCGGAAAAGGGACTTTAACCTTGACCGGAAATTTAGGAACCGTTATGAAAGAATCTGCTACAATTGCCTTGGAATATATCAAGGCTAATGCGGAACTTTTTGGTTTGGATTCAGAATTAATCGGAAAATACAATATTCATTTGCACGTGCCCGAAGGCGCCACGCCAAAAGACGGACCAAGTGCCGGAATTGCTATGCTTACCTCTTTGGTTTCTTTGTACACGCAACGAAAAGTAAAAAAAGATTTGGCCATGACAGGAGAAATTACTTTGCGCGGGAAAGTCTTGCCTGTTGGCGGTATCAAAGAAAAAATCCTGGCGGCAAAGAGAGCCAATATCAAAGAGATTATCCTTTGTCAGGAAAACAAAAGCGATATTGAAGAAATCAAACCCGAATATTTAGAAGGATTGACTTTTCATTATGTTAAAGAAATGAAGGATGTGATAGCAGTGGCATTGACCCAACAAAAAGTTAAAAACGCCAAGAAGCTTTAAGCTGTTTTACTTACAATCAAAAGGCATGAGAAGTACCGTCGCTCATGCCTTTTTTATTAACTTTTTTCCTCCGAGATAAAATAATATCTTCGCATTTCCGTTATAGTAATTGCCATAAGCTTATTTTAATGTTTAGAAAAACAATTTGTATTGCCTTTTGCCTCGTCGGTTTGGTCGGTTTCGGACAAGTGGGCGGTCAATCGGTATACCAATTTCTAAACTTAGTCACTTCGCCACGCCAAGCGGCTATTGGTGGTAAGGTTATTACTTTTTACGATCAGGATGTCAACCAGGCGCATTTCAATCCGGCTTGTATTAATGCCGAAATGGATAACAAATTGGCGCTGAATTACGGCAGTTATTTTGGGGAAGTAACTTACGGAACTGCTTCTTATGCTTATACATATGACCGTCATGTGCAAACTTTTTTTGGCGGCGTGAATTATGTGAATTACGGAAAATTTGACGGCTACGATGAGAATGGTCAGCAAACGGCCAGCTTTACCGGTAGCGAAATAGCACTCACTTTCGGTTATGCTTATAATGTGCCGTTTACCGATTTGTATCTTGGTGCCAATGCCAAGCTGATTTCTTCGTCTTTAGAAAGTTACAATTCTTTCGGAGCGGCTATTGATATCGGAGCCTTGTTTATCGACACCCGAAACGATGTGAATTGGGCGATAGCCATCCGCAATATCGGAACCCAAATAACACCTTATGCCGAAACCCGAGAAAAATTACCTTTAGAAGTATTAATCGGAGTTTCACAATTGATGGAGAATGTGCCGATTCGTTGGCATTTGACCTTAGAAAACATGCAGCAATGGCAAATCGCTTTTGCCAATCCGAATAGGGCAGAAGGCAATTTGGACGGTGGTTCTACGCCTGAGAAAGTATCGTTTTTTAACAACGCTTTGCGCCACGTGATTGTGGGTGCCGAATTGTTTCCCGACAAAGGATTCAACATCAGATTAGGCTATAATTTCAGAAGAGCCGAAGAATTGCGTATTTTAGAGCAGCGAAATTTCTCCGGTTTGTCGGTGGGATTTGGCTTGAAAGTCAATAATTTGAAATTTAATTATTCGTATTCGAGATATACTTTAGCGGCCAATACCAGTTTGTTTGGATTAACCATCGACTTTTCGAGTAACCGATATTAAATCTATTCCAAGATAAGGCACGAATACAAAATACAATTTTTATCAAAGTGAGTAAAAAAATTACCATAGCCATCGACGGATTTTCGTCTACCGGGAAAAGTACTTTAGCCAAGCAGTTGGCCAAACAATTAGGATATGTTTATGTCGATTCCGGCGCGATGTATCGAGCGGTGACTTATTTTGCCATGCAGAACGGGTGTATTGGTCCTGAATTTTTCGACAAACAAACCTTAATCAACAGTTTGCCGTTTATCAAATTGCATTTCGAGTTTAATCCCGATTTGGGTTTTGCCGAAATGTATTTGAATGGCGTGAATGTGGAAAAGGAAATCCGCACCATAGAAGTTTCCGGTTATGTGAGCAAGATTGCTGAGGTTTCGGAAGTCAGAGCCAAATTGGTCGAGCAACAGCAACAAATGGGGAAAGACAAAGGCATTGTAATGGACGGCCGCGACATAGGAACCGTAGTGTTTCCCGATGCCGAACTTAAGGTGTTCATGACCGCCAGTCCGGAAACCCGTGCCCGCCGTCGGTATGACGAATTGCAAGCCAAAGGGCAAGACGTGTCTTTTGAAGCCGTGTTGAAAAACGTAGAAGAACGGGATTATATAGACACCCACAGAGACGATTCGCCTTTGGTTATGGCCGATGGTGCTATCGAGATTGACAATTCCGCACTCACTCGAGAAGAACAATTTGAGGCTGTCTTAGCCTTGGTAGACCAAGTCTCGAAATCGTTGTAAATATTTTTTTTTCTCAATATAAATAGTAGATTTACGGGTTGTTATTTACTAAAACCAAAAACTATTATTTATGAGTATTAAAAACAGATTGATCGCCATGAACTTCTTTCAGTTCTTTGTTTGGGGTGCTTGGCTTATTACCATTGCCAACTTTTGGTTCGGGACAAAGCAATGGGACGGAACCCAATTCGGATTGGTATTCGGAACTATGGGAATTGCGTCATTATTTATGCCAACTTTAACCGGAATAATAGCGGATCGCTGGGTCAATGCCGAAAGACTTTACGGGATTTTGCACATAGCTTATGCTTTGGTTTTATTTTATCTTCCACAGGTAACTACACCGGATAATTTTATTTATGTGATGTTGGTAGCGATGTGTTGTTATATGCCAACCATTGCGCTTTCCAACTCTATTTCTTATACGGCTTTGAAAAACAATGCCGACAGTGATGTGGTGAAAGATTTTCCGCCAATCCGAGTTTGGGGAACTATTGGTTTTATTGCGGCCATGTGGTTGACCAACTTATCGGGCAATAAAGCTACAGCTTACCAGTTTTACATAGCCGGAATTGCGGCAGTATTTTTAGGACTATATGCTTTTAGTTTGCCGCCATGTAAACCGCAACACACTAAAGGTGAAAAGGGTTCGTTTATAGAATCTTTAGGATTGGAAGCCTTTAAATTGTTCGGAACTTATAAAATGGCATTGTTCTTCATCTTCTCTATGTTTTTGGGCGGTGCTTTACAATTAACCAATGCTTATGGAGACGTTTTTTTAGATGAATTTAAAAATGTACCGGAATATGCTGATTCTTTTGTAGTGAAATATTCTACCATTATCATGTCGATTTCTCAGGTTTCGGAAACCTTGTTCATTTTGGCGATCCCATTTTTCTTGAAGCGTTTCGGCATCAAACAAGTGATGTTGATCTCGATGTTGGCTTGGGTATTGCGATTTGGCTTGTTTGCTTACGGAAATCCAACGGATGGTTTGTGGATGATTATTTTGTCGTGCATCGTTTACGGAATGGCTTTTGATTTTTTCAATATTTCCGGGTCTTTATTTGTAGAAACGTCTACCAATCCTAAGATTCGTTCTTCGGCCCAAGGTTTGTTTATGATGATGACTAACGGCTTTGGTGCGGTTTTAGGAAGTTTTACTTCGGGTTGGGCTATTGATAAATTCTTTACCCACGATGGTGCTCGTGATTGGCACAGCATCTGGTTGGCTTTTGCGGTTTACTCTTTAGTAATTGCCGTCTTGTTTGCCGTGATGTTCAAACACAAACACGACCCGAATGCGGTGGCGAATGTGAGTCATTAATTTCTAATTTGATAATATAAATCAAACCTGATAAGTTGTAAACTTGTCAGGTTTTTTTGTGGACAAGAAGGCGATTCGAATCCCTTTCTAGCCCTGGCAGGAGCAAGCTACCGTGTAGCGCGGATGACAGGAAAACGGAAACCAAGAAAGCCCAAGCCTTTCGCTCTTTAAAGAAAACCTCTTTTCTCTTGTTTCTTTCCTCTATTTTCTTGTGTTAATTGTTTTGTAATTAAGAATTTATACTTACTTTTGCACACCTTTTGGCGGAGTAGAGTTTCCATTAGGGATTACCAATTTAAAACTAACACTGCTGTGTTTGTGTTCGCATCAAGAAACTCTGGCAACATAGCATACAAATTTTTTATCAGCATGGCTGTATTAAACAAAGAACAAGAAGCGTTTTTAAATGAATTTAACTGGCACAACTATGCCGAAGGTATTGACGCGG
>NZ_JBILQL010000146.1:0-4839 GCF_044373165.1 Flavobacterium sp. | reverse complement strand
ACTAACACTTGTTAGTTTGTTATGCAAATTTAGTGAAAATTTTAATATGTTACGAAAACGTTGTAATTTTTTTGATTTAAACCATTAAGACATTAAGGTTCATTAAGTTTTAGGTTTGGAACACAGATTTTAGAAATTTGAGAAATTATACAATTCCATTGAGTAAAACTTGAATCATAGTTGCTTTTAGGACTTCGGGTTTGATTGTTTTTTTCTTTCCGTACCAAAGGTAAAGTGTTCTTAATGTTGATAGCGTTGAGAAGATGATTACTTCGATGTTTAGGTTTTTTATTTCGCCGTTTGCTATTCCGGTTTTGATTATTTGTCGGAAACTTTCTTCGTAGTCGTTTCGCATTTTGATGAAATAAATTAAATCATCGTCTGTTAAGTGCATCCAATCGTTGTTTAGGCAAGCCAATGCATCGGAATTCCTTAATGTAATGTCGATGTGAAGTTGGATAACTCGCTCGATTTTTTGGATGGTAGTTTGTTCTGAAGCTAGAATTTCATCTATTACTGAGGTAAATTCTTCGGCAATTTCGATGATGATTAAAACTAGAATTTCTTGTTTGGACTTGATGTGATTGTATAGACTTGCGGCTTTGATATCCATTTCTTGGGCGATGTCACGCATAGTCACAGCGCTGTATCCTTTTTCTTTGAAAAGTCGTGCTGCTACGTTTATAATTTCGGTTTTTCTGTCGGTAATCTTCATTGGTGTCAAATATATAGAATATTTTTAGTTGGGTAACTTTTGTTACAAATTTGTGTATGGGATAGTTTTACTTTTGCTGTGTTATTAAGTTTCAAAAAATCTAATAATAAATTAAAGCCCTTTGACTACGCTCAGGGTGACAAACTATTAAAAAAATATAATTATGGGATTATTAAGTATGTTGGGATTGAGTGGAAAATCGGAAAATATTAAAGAATTTATAGATAAAGGCGCGGTTATAATTGATGTTAGAACTCCTGGAGAATTTCAAGGTGGACATATTAAAGGTTCGAAAAACATTCCGTTGAATACTATTGGAAATCAAATTGAAAGCATTAAAAAATTGAACAAACCTGTGATTGCTTGTTGTGCAAGTGGTATGCGAAGTGCTCAAGCGACATCAATTTTAAAAAGTAATGGAATTGAAGCTATGAATGGTGGCGGTTGGAGTAGCTTGAAAAATAAATTGTAGTTTTTGGGTTTTAAAAAAAAACCATCCCGAATTAACGAGATGGTTTGAAAAAAACTTAATTATTAAAAACTACTTACTTTTTAATTACTTTAAAGATTTTAACCTTATCATCAACTAAAACTCTAACGATATATGAACCTGACGAATATCTGGACATATCTATTGTTGTTTCATTTTCGTTTACCGATTTTGAAAAGACAATTTGACCAAGTATATTCACAACTTCTAAATTTGTCATCATTTCTGTTGAAGAAATTGTTACAAAATCAACAACTGGATTTGGATATAATTTGATAACATTTGCTACAAACTCTTCATTTCCTAAGCAACCACCTAACGTCATTGTTACTGCTAATCTTGTTGGACTTTCACAACTTGTAACTGTTTGAGAAGCATAGTAAGTTGTTCCCGAAACTAAAGCTGTTCCTGGTGGAATTACATTTCCGCTTGACGGTGCATCGTACCAAACAATATTTGAACCTGTGACAGATATTAATCCAACTGTTTCACCTGCGCAAAACGTTTGATTTGCAAATCCGGTTGGTGCAGCTGTTGGACTTATTGAAGCCGTAACAGCAACTTTCGATGTTGTACAATCACCATTGGTTGCTTCAACATAATACGTTGTAGAAACGGAAATAGTTGGCGTTGTAAAACTTGAACCTGTTGCTAATAGTGTTCCGCCAGAAGCATTTGCATACCAATTTAATGTTCCGAAACTTTGTGTTGTTGCACTTAATGTTAGTGTTCCGGCATCACATCTACTTGCTGGAGTTGTTGAAAGAACTGATACTGCTGTATAAATAGTTGCAGTAATTGGAGTTCTTGCAGAAGTACACGTTCCGTTTGTCACCTCAACATAATACGTTGTTGAAGCTGCCAAACTTGGTGTGTTGAATATTCCGCCAGTAGTTAACGCTGCTCCACCACTTGCATTGGCAAACCAACTTATTGTTCCCACATTTGATGTTGCTTGTAATTGAACACTTCCAGTTCCGCATCTACTTGCCGGTGTTGTTGATGTTATTATTGGAATATCAAAAACAGTAGCCGTAATTGCAGTTCTAATTGAAGAAATACATCCGTTGTTTACTGCTTCTACATAATAAGTTGTAGTTGTTGAAATACTTGGAGTTGTAAAACTTGAACCTGTTGCAATTGCAGTTCCACCACTTGGAACACTATACCAATTGATTGTTCCAATAGTATAAGTTGCGCCTAATGTTACTGTTCCAGTTCCGCATCTACTTGCAGGAGTTAGCGTTGTGTTGAATGGTCTGTCAGTAACAGTCACAACAACAGGAATTCTTGCTGATTGACAACTTCCATCAGTTGCTTGAACATAAAACGTTGTTGTAGCTGCCCAATTACTTAACGAAAAGCTGTTTCCTGTTCCTTGAACAATTCCTCCTGTTGGAACATTGTACCAAGCTAAAGTTCCTGCACTTGCAGTTGCCGATATTGTAAATGTATCGCCACCACAAATGGTTGTTGGAGTTGTTGAAGTTATAGTTGGACTAGGATTAATTGTTGCAATAACTGCTGTTCTTGTTCCAGTTGCACAACTTCCGTTTACAGCTTCTACATAATAAGTTGTAGTTGTTGAAATACTTGGTGTTGTAAAACTATTGGTCGTTGCCAAAGCTGTTCCACCACTTGCATTTGCGTACCAAACTACATTTCCTGCACTTGAAGCAGCTGATAAAGTTACCGATCCAGCATCGCATCGACTACTTGGTGTAGTTGAAGTTATTGTTGGAGTAACATTTATAGTTGCAGTAACAGCAGTTCTTGTAGAAGTACAATTTCCGTTAGAAGATTCAACATAATAGGTTGTAGAAACTGAAATACTTGGAGTTGTAAAACTTGTTCCAGTTGCTAAACTTGTGCCGCCTGTTGGAGTTGCAAACCAATTAATAGTCCCAGAATTGGCTGTTGCAGCTAATATTACTGTTCCAGCATCACAACGACTGTTTGGTGTAGTTGCTGTAATAATTGGAGTAGTATTTACAGTTGCAATTACCGCTGTTCTTGGCGACGTACAACTTCCAGTAGATGCTTCTACATAATAAGTTGTCGTTACGCTTATACTTGGAGTTACGAAACTATTGGTTGTTGCCAAAGGAGTTCCACCTGTTGGATTTTCATACCAAATTGTACTTCCAGCACTTGATGTAGCAGTTAAAGTTACACTTCCGGCATCACAACGACTTGCTGGTGTTGTTGATGTTATTGTTGGTGTAGTATTTACAGTAGCAATTACTGGAAGTCTTGTAGAAGTACAAACTCCGTTAATAGATTCAACATAATACGTTGTAGTTGTTGAAATACTTGGCGTTGTAAAACTTACTCCAGTTGCAATAGCAGTCCCGCCAGTTGGATTAGCATACCAATTTAATGTTCCAACATTAGTTGTAGCTTGCAAAGTTAATGTTCCTGCATCACATCTACTTGCAGGCGTTGTGCTTGTAACAGATGGATTTGCATAAACATTTATGTAAGCGTTTAAAGTTACAGTACCAGTTCCGTTGTAGTTTGCAGCTACTAATGTCACTGCGTAACTTCCGGCTGTATTGTATGTTATTACAGGATTTTGAACCGTTGAACTGTTTGGAGTTCCACCAGTAAATGTCCAATTCCAAGCCGATGGAATATTGGTTGATGTATCTGTAAATGTTACTGCTTGACCAATACAAATTTCGGTAGCCGAAGCTGTAAAACTTGCTACTGGTGGCGCTGTTGGACAAATTTGAGGCGTTGCATCAACAACTGCACCATTATTATCTCCACCAAAATAAGCATAAAATGAAGGAGGAAAAGGACATACTCCTACAATCGTTTCATCTGTTGCTGCTCCGTCGTTATCGCCACCCATATAGGCAAAGAACGAAGGAGGAATTCCGCAAGTTGTAGCCGACAATTCATCGACTGCTGTGCCATCATTGTCGCCACCTAAGTAGGCAAAATACGATGGTGGAATTCCACACGCTGTATTACTTAATTCATCTACTGTTGCTCCGTCATTGTTTCCTCCAAAATATGCGTTGAAATGCGCAGGAATTCCGCAGGACGTACTACTCAATTCTTCCGAAAAAGATCCAGAGGAACTTCCTCCATTGTATTGAGCAAACGATGACAAATGAGACAAAAAGATTATTAAGAATACAACTATATAATTTTTAGTTGTTTTCATCTAATTTGATTTTAAAATTGTTAAATAATTTTGATTCAGAAATAAACTATTTGTGTTTTACTTCTTTCAAATTAGATTATTATCTCACGCCACGACCACCAAAAGTGTAATTTCTTGTAGTGTTAACTGATGTAATACTTGCTCTATCAGATACTTTTACTCTATCTACAACATTTACATAATCACCACCTCTAAAACCTACTCCAATGGCTGTTGTTGGATCTGGCCAAGTTGCTTGATTTGCAAGACCATTTGCTGCAATTGTTCCGTCACCTAAAGTTCCATTGAATGCTGTTCCTGTAGCATTTGAAGTTGTAATACAACGTTCAGATAAATTTCCTCCAAGTTCCATTGCACCATAATAAGAAGCTCCAGCCGAAGCTCTTCCAGAAGTACCTGTTGCGAAAGCACCAACTTTAACCGGACCATAAATTCCAGAACTAGAACCAATTCCTGCAG
>NZ_JBILQL010000119.1:0-4303 GCF_044373165.1 Flavobacterium sp. | reverse complement strand
ACCTATCGCTTTGTGGAAAAGCAAAACAAAGCTTTCCTCCTACCGTCAGAATTAGAAAAAATCGCCCGTGCCGAATTACCGCAACAATCGTTACACGCTATTAAATACAATGGTCAAAGTCAGTCTGCCGAAGCCATCTTTTTCAGTCACGACGACCAAAACAAACAAAACGATTATTACCACATCATTTACCTCAATCCGTACACCGGGGAAATTTTGGAAGTAGCCGATATGTATTCGGGCTTTTTCCGATGGGTTTTAGATGGACATTTTTACCTCTGGTTGCCGCACGAAATCGGGCAAACGGTTATTGCTTCGGTCACACTGATTTTCTTATTCATGCTCATCAGCGGCTTCATTCTTTGGTATCCCAAAAACAAAAATGCGGCCAAACAACGTTTTTGGTTTCGCTGGAAAGACGGGATAAAATGGAAGCGCAAAAACTACGATTTGCATAATATTACCGGATTTTACGTAATGGCTATCGCTTTAATCTTTGCCATTACAGGATTAGTTTGGGGATTTCCGTGGTTTGCTTACGGCTATTATACTTTTATCGGTGGCGAAAAATCATTGGTCTATGAAGATCCGATATCCCCAAAAGAAATCTCAGTTTCTGCCATTGAAAAACCGCTGGATAAAGTGTGGATACTGATGCAAAAAGACTATCCCAATGCCCAATCAATTGAAGTACATCCGCCCGAAACCGATTCGAGCTCGATAGCCGCTAACGCTAACTTGGACAAAGGCACTTATTGGAAAACCGACTATCGTTATTTTGATCAATACACTTTACAAGAAAAAGAGGTGAAACACATTTACGGAAAGTTAGCTAACGCAACCGCTTCCGACAAACTCATCCGAATGAATTACGACATTCATACCGGAGCTATATTAGGCTTGCCCGGAAAAGTTTTTGCCTTTTTGATTAGTTTGTTGATTGCGAGTTTACCCGTGACCGGTTTTTTAATTTGGTTTGGAAAACGGAATGCAAAAAGATTCTAGACTTGCTTATTTTTTAAAGATGAAAAATAAACCCGCTCAATATCGAACGGGTTTCTTATAATCTAATATCCTAAGATGTCTAACAATTTAATTTTTTGCGGGAATGTTAGCTAAAATCTCTAAAAAGAATTTCCAAAACTTTCGAGACGATTTGATCGAAGCTCTTTCATCCGGACTGTGTGCACCGTGAATGGTTGGTCCAAATGAAATCATGTCCATGCCCGGGTAATTGGTTCCTAAAATTCCGCATTCCAATCCGGCGTGACAAGCCACTACATTGGGTTTATTCCCGTTTTGTTTTTCGTAAATGTCGACCAAAACTTTTAAGATTTCCGAGTTTACATTGGGTGTCCAACCCGGATAGCTTCCGCCGAATTCCACTTCACAACCAAACAATTCATAAGCCGAACGCAAACCATTGGCTAAGTCCATTTTAGAAGTTTCTACTGAGGAACGAGTCAAATTCTGAATCGAAATTTGTCCGTCTTTCACCACTACTCTAGCGATATTATTAGAAGTTTCCACCAAATCAGCCATATCAGCACTCATACGATATACGCCGTTATGGGCAGCATAAATCGAACGCAACAAACCTTCTTGCACGCCTAAATCCATCACTTTCGAAGGTAAATCGCTTTTTACAATTTCGATGGTTAAGTTGGGTTCTGTTGTTTTGAATTCGGTTTTGATGTCGTTGATGATTTCTTGCATATCAAAAACAAAAGCTTCATCATACATGCCGGCAACGATTACTTTAGCCACACTTTCACGCGGTATCGCATTGCGCAAACTGCCACCGTTAATTTCAGCAATTTGCAATCCGAAGTTTTCGAATCCGTCAAACAACAAACGGTTCATGATTTTATTGGCATTCCCCAAACCTTTATTAATGTCCATACCCGAGTGCCCGCCATTCAAGCCTTTTACGGTAATGGTGTAACCTTCAGAACCTTCAGGAGTTTCTTCTTCGTTATAACTTCTGGTTGCTGTAACATCAATACCACCGGCACAACCAATGTCAATTTCATCGTCTTCTTCGGTATCTAAATTCAACAGTATTTCTCCTTTTAAAATGCCACCTTTTAAGTTCAAAGCACCGGTCATCCCGGTTTCTTCATCTATGGTAAACAAGGCATCAATGGCAGGATGCGGAATGTCTTTGCTTTCCAAAATGGCCATAATCGCGGCTACACCCAAACCATTGTCAGCTCCCAAAGTAGTTCCTTTGGCACGAACCCAATCGCCATCTACATACATATCGATGCCTTGGGTTAAGAAGTCGAATTCGGTATCATTATTTTTTTGATGCACCATATCCAAGTGACCTTGCAGCACTACAGTTTTACGGTTTTCCATCCCAGGAGTAGCAGGTTTACGGATGATAACGTTTCGGATGTCATCTTCAAAAGTTTCTAATCCTAAACTGTTTCCGAAATTTTTCATGAATTCAATCACGCGTTCTTCTTTTTTAGACGGACGCGGTACCGCATTTAAATCGGCAAACTTGTTCCAAAGGACTTTAGGTTCGAGGTTTCTAATTTCTTGGCTCATTTTTTAAGTTTCTAAGTTACTGAGGTTCTGAGTTACTGAGTTTTTTTACCTCGTTACAAGCCACATAATAACTTAGTTACTCAGCGACTCAGTCACTCAGCGACTCAGTACCGCAAAGTTACAAAGTTTAACTACTTTAGAAATTGAATTGTGATTATATTTACATTTTAAAAAGATACTTTGAAACGTAAATATATACTTCCTTTATTTTTGCTGATTCAGCTGGTTCTGCTGAAAATATTAGCCTTTTTTCCGGAAACAATAGAACGTTTTTACAGCAATGGGTTATACCTATGGCTATCAAAATGTTCGCGATGGATATTAGGCAGTATTCCTTTTTCTGTAGGCGATGTCGTTTACACTTTTGTGGGGTTTTATGCGTTATACTGGCTGTATAAAAATCGGAAAATACAATGGAAAGTCAAGGTTTGGCCGATATTGAGTTTTGTGTCGTTAGCCTACTTTTTATTTCATTTGCTATGGGCATTCAATTACTATAGAGTACCGTTGTTTGAAAAGATGAAAATCAAAAGAGAATACACCGAACAAGAATTGGTGTTGTTCACAGAAAAATTGATTACCCAAACGAATGCTGTTCACATAGCCATCACCAAAGACAGTCTGAAAAAGGTAATAAATCCTTATTCTCAGGACAGCATTTTTAAACTGACCCAAAACGGTTACGATCAACTGGCGAAAGAACATGCCTATTTTGAGTATAAAATTCCCAGTCAGAAAAAATCGCTGTTGAGTTTACCCTTAACCTACATGGGATTTGGTGGGTATTTGAATCCGTTTACCAATGAAGCGCAAGTCAATGATAAACTACCGATGTACGGTTTTCCTAATGTGGTTTGCCATGAAATGGCGCATCAAATAGGCTTTGGCAGCGAAAGCGAGTGCAACTTTATCGGTTTTATGGCCGGTGTTAAAAATGAAGATTTGTATTTTCAATATTCCGCTTTATCCAATGCACTTCGGTATAGTATGTCGAATATCGGGGTGAAAAACGAAAAAGAGTTCGAGCGATTGAAGCATAAAATTAACCCCGGGATACTCAAAAACTACCAAGAAAGTGAAGTCTTTTGGGAACAGTACGACACTTTTATCGATAAAGCTTTCCATGCTTTTTACGACCAATATTTAAAATCAAACCAACAACAAGAAGGCATTGACAGCTACAGCAAGTTTGTGGATTTATTAGTGAATTATTATAAAGACAAGGCGATAAAGTAGTTATGCTTTTTAAATCGAATAGGATTTTGCTGCGCAACTTCCTTCAATGCGCCGATCTGAAAAACAAAATATTATTATTAAAAAGATTAAGCCAATATCTTCCTATACCCTCATAACTTGTCTGCAGATTGTACCTAAAAAAACTGCCATTAGTTCCTATACGTTGAGTGTTCTTAAAATATTTATCGCTTCAAACTAAAGTGCGCTTTAAACTGTTTCATCACGCCATTCTCCGGATAATCTACCGTAAACCAGTAATCCGTAGACGGCAGTAGTTGTCCGTTATAAGTTCCGTCCCAACCTTCGCCCGAAGAACTCAATTGTTTCAACAACTTACCAAAGCGGTCAAAAATGTAAATCTTAGTTATCGCATCAAAGTTTTGCAAACCGCTTACATTCCATGTGTCATGGAAACCATCGCCGTTCGGGGTAAAGTAATGAGGGTAATCTATCACTTGTACTTCTTGTATTGGAACCACTCCACATGAATAGCCATCCGGACTCAAAACAT
>NZ_JBILQL010000115.1:0-4874 GCF_044373165.1 Flavobacterium sp. | reverse complement strand
GCTATCATATCGGTTACTCCCGCGCCAATCATATGACAACCCAACCATTCACCGTATTTGGCATCAAAAATTACTTTAACAAATCCATCCGGAGTTCCGGCAGCTTTCGCTTTTCCTGAAGCTGTAAAAGGGAATTTACCAATTTTCAATTCGTATCCTTTTTCTTTGGCTTGTTTTTCTGTCATACCCACTGAAGCAATTTCCGGAGTGGCATAAGTACAACCCGGAATGTTTCCGTAGTCTAAGGCTTCAACATGTAGACCGGCAATTTTTTCCACACACAAAATCCCTTCAGCAGAAGCTACGTGTGCCAAAGCTTGTCCGGGAGTTACATCGCCAATAGCATAATAACCGGCTACATTGGTTTGGTAAAATTCGTTCACCAAAATTTTATCTTTATCGGTTTTAATTCCGGTTTCTTCCAATCCGATGTTTTCGATATTGGTTTTAATTCCTACAGCCGACAATAAAATATCAGCTTCTAAAACTTCTTCACCTTTGGCAGTTTTTACAAAAGCTTTTACACCATTTCCGGTAGTGTCAATTCTTTCTACCGAGGAATTGGTCATAACTGTAATACCCGATTTTTTCAATGAACGCTCAAATTGTTTTGAGATGTCTTCGTCTTCTACCGGAACTACATTCGGCATAAACTCAACAATAGTTACTTCAGTTCCCATCGCGTTGTAAAAATGGGCAAATTCCACTCCAATCGCACCGGAACCAACCACAATCATCTTTTTCGGCTGACTTGGTAAAGTCATGGCTTGACGATAACCAATTACTTTCACGCCGTCTTGCGGTAGGTTGGGCAATTCTCTTGAACGAGCACCGGTAGCAATGATAATGTGGTCACCTGAATATTCAGTTACTTTTCCGTCTGCTGCTGTTACAGCAACTTTTTTGCCCGGTTTTATTTTACCAAAACCATCGATAACGTCAATTTTATTTTTCTTCATTAAGAATTGAACTCCTTTACTCATGCCATCAGCTACGCCACGAGAACGGGCAATAACGGCATTGAAATCTTTGTCAAACTCTTTCACGGTCAAACCATAGTCTGAAGCATGTTTTAGGTAGTCAAAAACCTGAGCCGATTTCAATAATGCTTTGGTTGGAATACAACCCCAATTCAAACAAATACCTCCAAGGTTTTCCTTTTCGATTACGGCTACTTTAAAGCCCAATTGCGAAGCACGGATGGCCGTAACATAACCGCCCGGACCACTTCCTAAAACTATAATATCGTATTTCATTTTTAAAAAGATTATTTTAAATTGATAAAAATGCAATTGCGGATGCTAGTGACATTTTTGTATTAATTGAGATTGCGAATTTAAGCAATTATTTTGAAAACTTAGCTTTCCGTGGCAAACTGTGAATCGTATAAATTTTTATAATATCCTTGATCAAGATTGATTAATTCTTGGTGTGTTCCTTCTTCCACAATTTTACCTTTATCCATTACAATAATCTTGTCTGCTTTGATAATTGTAGCCAAACGATGGGCAATAATAATAGAAGTTCTGCCTTGAGTGATTTTTTCCGTAGCTTTCTGAATCAATTCTTCGCTGTAAGTGTCAATTGATGACGTGGCTTCGTCTAAAATTAAAATACTCGGATTGTTGACATAAGCCCTAAGAAAAGCAATCAATTGTCTTTGACCCGATGAGAGCATTACGCCACGCTCTTTCACATCATAGTCATAACCACCGGGTAAGGTTTTAATGAATTTGTGAACCCCGATTTTCTTGGCCGCTTCAATAACATCTTCCCGACTGATATTAGGGTTGTTGAGCGTAATGTTATTGTGTATAGTATCAGCAAAGAGGAAAACATCTTGTAAAACAATGGCAATTTGTTGGCGTAAACTTTCTAATTCAAAATCATTGATGTTTTGGTCATCCACATAAATGTTGCCCGAATTGATTTCATAAAAGCGATTCAGTAAATTGATAATAGTGGATTTTCCGGCACCGGTTGCCCCAACTATGGCGATGGTTTCACCTGATTTTACATTCAAGTTGATCCCCTTTATAACTTCTTCCTTATCATTGTAACCAAAATGTACATTTTCAAATCGGATATTTCCTTTAAAATGAGAAGCTACTATGGTACCGTTTTCCTGTACATCTTGATTGGTATCCAATATATCAAAAACTCGATTGGCCGCAATCATCCCCATTTGCATCTCGTTGAATTTATCCGCAATTTGACGCAACGGGTTGAATAGCATTCCAATAAACATAGTGTAGGAAAACATATCCCCAAAAGTGGTGAATTTGTCTCCGTCTAAAATATGAAAACCACCATATAATATTACGGCACCCAAGGTTAATGAGGAGATGATATCCGCAATAGGGAAAAAGATGGAGTTGTATAAAATGGTTTTAATCCAGGCTTTATTGTGTTTTTGATTGATTTCTTTGAATTTTTCGTACTCAATTTGCTCACGGTTGAAAAGCTGAACTATTTTCATACCGGTAACGCGCTCTTGCACGAAGGTATTCATATTGGCCACTTGGTTGCGCACTTCCTCAAAAGCCACTTGCATTTTTCGTTGGAAAACTCGGGTAACATATACCAGGATAGGCATGGCTAAAATTACTATCCATGTCAGGCGCCAATTCATATAGAACATAAAAGCCAAAACCACCAGCATTTTCAGCATATCACTGATGATCATAAACAATCCTTGACTGAAAATACGAGCAATTTGTTCGATATCGGAAACCGAGCGCGTTACCAATTGACCTACCGGTGCGTGGTCAAAATATTTCATTCGGAAACTGAGCATGTGTTTGAACAATTTAGTTCGTATGTCTTTAATGATGTCTTGTCCAAGCCAGTTGGCCCAATATACGAAGTAAAATTGCGACAGTGTTTCCAAAAGCAATACTACTCCCATAATAGAAATGTAAAACAACAAACCGTGTTCGTCTTTAGGTTTGATGTATTCATCAACAGTTTGTTTCAATAAATAAGGGCGAAGGGCCGCAAAAACCGAAAGCAATACCGCAAACGAAACCACACCGTAATACCTTTTCTTGTAAGGCTTGGTGTATTTTAAAATACGTTTGAATAAATTGGAGTCGAAAGCTTTTGCCTGCATTTTATGGGATATAGTCGTATTTAATTTGGGTTAAGTAAAGACCGTGAGCGGGAACCGAAAATCCTGCTTTTCCGCGGTCTTTGCTTTCTATAATTTTTTCAAAATCGTCGAGAGTAATTTTGCCTAAACCTATGTTAATCATAGTGCCGACAATAGCTCTAACCATGTTTCTTAAAAAGCGATCGGCGGATATGGTAAATACCAATTTAGTCTCGTTTTGTTGCCAATGCGCTTCAAAAATAACACAATTAAAAGTTCTGACATCGGAATGTGTTTTAGAAAAGCATTCGAAATCATTGTGTTTGAAAAGAATTTGACAAGCTTCGTTCATTCTAGCAATGTCGAGTGGCAATTGGTGTAGCCAACTGCCATCGGTTTCAAAAGCATCTTTAAACGTATGAATATGGTATTCGTAGGTTCTTTTGGTAGCGTCGAATCGGGCATGGGCTTCATCGGCTACACGAATTATTTTGTAAATTACAATGTCTTTAGGAAGATAAGAATTGAGTTTGTGGACCAATTTCGGGCCATCGATTTCCGTTTCATAATCAAAGTGGGCGTACATTTTTTTGGCATGCACACCAGTATCGGTTCTACCGGCGCCAACAATGTCGATTGCTTTCTTCAATAAAACCGATAACGCTTTGTTCAAGGTTTCTTGTACAGAATTAGCATCCGGTTGGTATTGCCATCCGTGATAATTAGTCCCTTTGTAAGCCAATTCGATAAAATATCTCAAGTTTGCAGTGCCTAAATTATTGTCGCGTAAAGGTACAAAGGTTTTTAAATTGGATGTTTAAAGTTTTCATAATTTCGTTACTTATATTTGCAATCTCAGCACCTTAGTGCCTTAGAATCTTAGCGCCTTTTAATTTGAAAAAAATCCTACTCCTTTCCGATACCCACAGTCACATTGATGAGTCGATTGTGAAATATGTTCGTTTGGCCGATGAAGTATGGCATGCCGGAGACATAGGAGATTTAAAGGTTACTGATACCATAAAAGCAATTAAACCTTTGCGAGCTGTTTACGGTAATATTGACGACGACAAAGCGCGAATGGAATTTCCGTTGCACAATCGTTTTCTTTGTGAAGGCGTTGAGGTTTGGATTACTCATATTGGTGGTTATCCCGGAAATTACAACCAAGCCATCAGAACGGCAATTCAAAAAAATCCACCAAAGCTTTTTATTTGCGGACATTCGCACATATTGAAAGTGCAATTTGATAAGAGTTTGAATTTACTACACATGAATCCCGGTGCTTGCGGGATTTATGGCTTTCACCAAGTCAGAACCATGTTGCGTTTTGAGATTGATGGCGATAAAATCCAAAATTTAGAGATTATTGAGTTAGGGAAGTAGTGTTCAGTTTGGAGTTAGTAGTATTGAGTAAGGAGTTTATCGTTAAGTATTTTTATTGATTTTTGATATTGATATTACCACAGTTCTTATTTTAACCACAGATTTTACGGATTCAACGGATTTTCACAGATTCTTTTAATTTGTTTTAATCAGTCAAATCCGTGTCATCCGTGTGCCATTTTATAATCTATATCTATGTTGTTAAAAATAAAAAACCCGTCTGTTTAACGAGACGGGTTTTTCGCAGCACTAAAAAACTAAGTTTATAGGTTTATCGCAATCGATCCACAGATTTTACAAGATCTTCATCCTTTTTGATGGCTTTGTTGGCCAAAACCAAGAATACGATAGAAAAAATAGGTAAGAACATCCCAACACCTTTCTCAGGAACAGCAGT
>NZ_JBILQL010000154.1:0-4918 GCF_044373165.1 Flavobacterium sp. | reverse complement strand
CCGAAGTAGTGAAGTTGTTATCCATCAACACATTGTAAAACACTTCTGTTCCTAAAGGCGCAACCGCACTGATGATTTGTGGCGTTGGCGCACCAATAAAATGTACGGTACCGTTTCCTTCATCAAAGGCATTGTTGTTTTTGTTGTTGGTCCAATTACCATACAAGTAAATTTGACCGTCGGCAGTAGCATTATTGCCGTCATTCATATCGAAGGCACCGTCTGCTACTGTATTGTTTATGATAAGATTACCGTGTATTTCTAATTTGTTGTTGCTGTTACCGGAAACTTCTAAACCTTCTCCGCTAATGGTTAAATTTTTTGCTTTGGCAATATAGTTTTGGTAAATCGCAAAAGGCGCAGTGGCATCCACTACGGCTCTTCTATCATAAGTGGTATCAGGAATTAATACATCAACTGTAGCCGTAGGAACGATCAAAGTATCCCAGTTTTCACAGTTGAACCAGTTGGTGTCTTTGCGTCCGCTCCATCTTCCGTTTACGTAAATATCGGTATCAATGTACACCAAAGTACAGCCTCCCAAATAATTAAAACCTCCGGCATTATAAGCCGTATTATCCGCATAAGAATCCCAATTGGCTTGGTCGTTAATTAAAGTAATCCAATCGAATTTCCCTCTGGTCAAGTTGGTGAAATCGGTGGCGTCGGGATCGTCAAACTTCACGCGTCCGTCTCCTACAGGAGCGGTTGTATTAAAACATTCCATCCCCGGGTATAAGGTAGACCAGCGCGTACAACCATCGGGTCCACTGCCCGAAGGAACACATAATCCGTCGCCCGGAGTCGTATTCCAACCACTTTCCGTCCAACCGTATAATACATTTCCGGTGTAGGTAGAAGAGTGCCCGGTATCGTTATTCCAAACACCTCCTTGCATAAACCATACATCATCATCACTGTTAATTCCCAAACCACCTACTCCGCTGCCGGAGATAGCCGACTTGGTCCAATTGGTGTCAATGGCTCCACAAGTATACACATCAAATTGACTGGCAGCCGTAACCGATGTATTGGTGGTTTGTATGGTGATAATGGTTCCTTTCGGCAAAGTACTACCGGTTCTGGTTATGGTAATTACGCCTTCGGTTCCACCCCAAAGATTGGCAAACAATCTTTCGTAACCGTTATCGGTAATAAATAAAGAAGTACCCGGTAATAAGTCTCTGAAACACACAAAAGCAATTTGGTCTAAACCGGTTCCGTCATAATTATAATTCACTGCCAAAACAGCCAAATCACCCGGGGTTAAAACCGTAACTACCGAAATATCAAATAAGGTACTTCCGGCTCCGGTTAATCCGACGGCTGTAGTGCCCATTGTGTAATCGGTTCCGATTGCGGTATGAATAATTCCGGTAAAAGTAGCTTCTCCGGCAACCGCCGCAACCGTAAGAGGTGCGCCGGTCATGGTTCCGGTACTGGTTAAACTAACATTTCCTGTAAAATTAATGTCTTTGTTGCCACAATTGTCTGTAGCCGTTACCACCACATTGCTCATGGCACTGTTAACGCCGGTGGTAATAGGTTGTGTGGTAAATAACAATTTGGTCGCTACTACATTAATCACATTGGTAGTATTTGGAGTGGCGCGTGTATAGGCTGTTATTAATCTGCCCGAACCTGCCGCGCTGAACACTATATTGGTTGCATTGTTTACAATAGCCAAACCAAAATCTTCGCTGTCTAAGGCATCCGGACCTAAAGGACATTTCAAGGTCAGTCGAAGGGAAAGGGTTTTTTCTGTTCCATCGGCTACCGAAACATTCATCCCGGTAAATTGAATTTGAGTCGCCGTTACCGTTCCCGTTCCTACCAAAGTAGCCCCGTCGAATAAGGCTACTGATTGGATGCCATCGGACCAAGTGCCAACCGCATTATTTACTGATTGGGTAATCATTAAATCGGTTAAAATAGTCGGCAAGTTATCGGTATCTAACAAATCAGCGCCACCGTCTCTCACTTTAAATTGCCACGCTTGAACCCCGTCGGTTACCGTTGTAATGGTACCGTTAACGGTTGTTGGAATAATAGCCGCTTCTGAAGCAGTTACCCCTATTATATCCGATTCGGCAGTTCCGGTTCCTACACCGCTAAAGTTTAACACATAATTCGCCTCATCCGTATCATTGCTCAAGAAGGTGATACTTCCTGTAAAAGTACCGGTGGCGACTGGTGCAAAACGAATGGTAAAAGTAGTTGGTGTAGCATTAACCACAGTTACAGTATAACCCATAGTGGTTTGCAAACTGTAGGGCGGATTTCCGGTAAAAGTATTGTTGTACAACAACAAGTTTTGGTTGCCTAGATTTTCTAAAGTGAATACCACATCAACAAAATTTCCGGCCGGTGTGCTGGCAAAGGTATAAATACTTCCGGTTAAATAATTGGTAGCGCCTTGTCTGATGTTGATATCGGCATCGCGCAAACCTCCGGTACAATGGTTGATAGCCGGCAATGCTGTTATCCCTGAAAGCGAAAGGGTATTAGCGTTTAACGGCGCTGTTCCGGTGGTTGACCAAGCTGTGCCGTCCCATTGTTGCGATAGCGAAGAGGTTTCGGTACCATTGATATCCGCCGGTAAATACGTACCGTTAAAATTATATGTAGCCGTAAAAGTACCGGCTTTGGTAATCGACCAATATCTGGAAATAAAATGGGTAGACGCAGTCATGTTTGGGTGTTTGGCATCTACTACCGAAA
The DNA here is from genome assembly GCF_044373165.1 of Flavobacterium sp. Lineage (GTDB taxonomy): Bacteria > Bacteroidota > Bacteroidia > Flavobacteriales > Flavobacteriaceae > Flavobacterium. The sequence goes on along the minus strand of NZ_JBILQL010000154.1, from coordinate 2,197 downwards.
CCCCTAAATAATCTCCGGCGTTCAAACTGGCTCCTGCCGTTAGACTGATGGTAGCCGGCGAGTAGTCCATAGTGCCGGTTTTGTCCCCTATCGGATAGATAAAACTGGATGGCGCTGCAATAAACTCCTTGCTCAACGTTCCGGTGTTCTCGGCTATGATATAGTTGGAAGCGCTTGCCCCGGTAATAGCAGCGGCAGCTCTTAAACTCATCGTGTTCACATCTAAATCGATGATCCCTGAAGTAAGCGTTAAGCCGGTATTGATGGTTAAGGCCGAACCCATGACACAACCAATGGCACCCGAAGTACGGTTTAGGGTAAAGTTGGCCAAGTTCAAGTCGTTGATAAATCTTATCGTTCCGATACTGCCTGTTCCTTGTAAAGTAAGGTTAGACGTGATGCTTCCCTCAAAACTACCGCCGCCGATAATAGTATTGGCCACGCCGGCTGTTCCTATGGTAAGCGATTCGTTGTTCAAGTCGAAGTTATCGGCTGCACTGCTGTAACTGATGGCATTTCCGCCAAGTGGTGCAGATATGGCAAAAGTTCCGGTACCGGTTAACTGTACTGTAGTGCTACCCGAAGCCGGAGCAAAAACCACATACGGTAGGGTAAGCGGATTTAATGAAGTTGATACCACTTGGGTAGCGGCATTGTTGGTGAAATAAACCGCTCTGTCATTTCCGTTAAAAACACCGGTCCCGTTCACAGTTAAGTTTCCTCCTATTTTGATGTCGTCTCCGGCGGCTTGTCCTAAAGTTAAAGTTCCTGCACTCACCGAAACGTTGCCGCCTACTACTAAAGCACCTCCGGCCGAAACACCTCCATAATTCATATGTAAGGCAGCTGTGGCATTACTGATGGTTAACGACCCGGCCATAGCCTTGATGCCTACAGCGCCCGAAGCCGCTCCGTTGATGTAATCCAACACTGTGTTAGCCGTTGGAATGGTTACATTGTTAGGATAACCCGGTGTTACTCCGATGGTTCCCACACCCAAAGCACGCCATTCAAATCCGCGACCATACACTCCTCCGGTGCTGTATTGCAAAGTAGAAGCGGCGCCGTAAATAGGCGAATTGGTGTTCACAAAACCATTGGCATTGATTCTTAAAGTTCCGTTTACGGTAAGCGCATTGGCTACCGCGATGTCGATGCCGTTGTTCAAGGTTAAGGTTCCGTTTACCGGTCCTACCGCCATGTTCAAACGGGTTGGCGAGTTGGCCGAAATGGTTACGTTAAACGGCGGATTGGCTACCGGCCAAAAGGCTTGTCCGGCATTCAAGTTGTAATACGTACTGTTGGCATGGTTCATCACCAAGGTACTGGCCCCGCCATATACAAAGTTATTTCCGGTGGCATACCCTCCGTTTTGGATGGTAAAAGTTCCGTTTACGGTGGTGCTGCCGTTGTTGGTATAAGTAAAGGCTCCGGTAGATAAACCGGCTCCGAGATTAATTACTGTAGTGGTTCCGGCGTTGCGGGTAATATTGGCACCGCTGGTAGTGTTGGTTACCAAGTGCGCTACAATTACATTGTCTGTATTGGAAGGCACTACACCGCCTACCCAAGTGGTGCCTACATACCAAGGACCGTTTTGTGTAGTAATTTTAACCGGTGCGGTAATGGTTTGTGTACCGCCTGCAGTAGCGCTACCCGATTTGGTGCCCGAAGCAAACGTTAGGTTGGCATTGGCAATAGCATTTAAATTGATGGTGTTGTTGATGTTAGCCCCCGAGGCCACATTGGCGGTAACCCAAAAATAGCCCACGCCTACCGGAATAGATTGCGTTAAGCCTGTAAAGTTAAGCGTTTCACCACTGCCGGCTGCTGCCGAACTCAAGGTGCCCAAAGCCGTAGCCGTACCAAAAGTATTGGTAGCACTGTACCAAAGGGTAAAGCCCGAAGCCGCAATATCCGCCGCTTGGTAATTGCCCGAGGTGGTAAACGAAGCCGAATTTAAAGTAGCCGCTACATTGGTCACGGTAACTTGAAACGACGATAAAATATGATTGGCAGCACCTTGCCCTACGGTGTTGGCTGCGATTTGTGTGCCGTTATCGGCTAGGGCAACCACAGGACCTGAAGGCAAAGCTGTTACACTAACATTGTCTAAACCAACTCCTTGCGAGTTAGCTCCTGTGGTGTTGAAATTCCAACGCAAATAAAAATTACCGCCATTAGGAATGTTAACGCC
>NZ_JBILQL010000036.1:0-20865 GCF_044373165.1 Flavobacterium sp. | reverse complement strand
ACAATGCCGATAAAATAACAGAGGAAGTTTGGACTGTTGTCCATCAGAATGAGAAGCAAAAAACTAAAATCGACTTCAATCAATACACCGGAACTTTCAAAGACAATTGGTTTGGAGAAGTAACTATTTATGAGCAAAAAGGGAAATTACACTTCGCGTCTAAACGTTCCAAACGATTGGTTGGTGAAGTGCTTTGGTACAAAAATCAGAATTTTATAGTGAAATGGAACGTGAGAAGCTTCAATGCCGATTCTCATATTTTCTTTGATGTTGACGCTGACGGTAAGGTAAATCACTTTAAAATGGAAGCCATTTCTCCGATGACCGATTTTAGTTATGACTTTCACGATTTAGATTTCCAAAGGATAAAATAGTTCCCGATTAGGCATTGAAATTTCAAGATTTTAGTACTTGTAATTTTAATCATTTTTTCCTATTTTTAGGGAATCGAAGAACAGGCTATGATTGAGATTGATTTAGAAGAAGAAAACAAGGCGATTGCCAGAGAATACAAAGAATTACTCCGCATCAGTTACCAAACACTTACAGATGCCGATAAAAAACTGATTCGCAAAGCTTTTGACGTTGCTGTAGAGGCACACAAAGACCAACGCCGTAAATCGGGTGAAGCTTATATTTTTCATCCCATAGGTGTTGCTAAAATTGTTGCATCCGAAATTGGTTTAGGTGCAACCAGTATTGCTGCTGCCCTGATGCATGATGTGGTGGAAGATACCGATGTAACCATCGAAGACATCGAACGCATGTTCAATCCTAAAATTGCCCACTTGGTAGAAGGATTGACCAAAATTGCGCAGGTCAAAAAAGACATGAATATATCAATGCAAGCGGAAAATTTCCGTAAAATGCTATTGACCTTAAACGATGATGTTCGGGTAATTTTAATTAAAATAGCCGACCGTTTGCACAACATGCAAACCATGGACTCGATGCCGGAATACAAACAAGTCAAAATTGCTTCCGAAACCCTCTACATTTATGCGCCGCTTGCCCATCGATTGGGATTGTATAACATTAAAACCAAACTCGAAGATTTAGGTTTAAAATATACCGAACCCGAAATCTACCGAGATATTGTCAGCAAAATCAAAGAAACCAAAGAAGAGCAAGACGCATATATCGCTACTATTTCTGATGTTTTGAAAAAATCACTTGATGAAGAAGGCGTAGAATATACCATTAAAGGCCGACCGAAATCCATTTATTCCATCCGTAGAAAAATGGCTGCTCAAAATGTGACTTTTGATGAAGTGTACGACAAGTTTGCATTGCGCATTATTTACAAATCCAATTTACACGATGAAAAGTTCTTGGCGTGGAAAATATATTCTATAGTAACCGACCATTATCGCCCGAGTCCGAGTCGTTTGCGAGATTGGATTTCCCAACCCAAATCGACCGGTTATGAAGCCTTACACATTACCGTAATGGGACCAAAAGGCCGTTGGGTAGAAATTCAGGTGAGAAGCGAACGCATGGATGAAATTGCCGAGAAAGGATACGCAGCGCATTACAAATACAAACAAGGCGCAACGGAAGAAAGCGGCTTAGACGTTTGGCTGAACCTACTCAAAGAAGCTTTGGAAAGTTCGGAAACCAATGCGGTGGATTTTGTGGAAGATTTCAAAATGAATTTATATGCCAAAGAAATCTTCGTGTTTACGCCCAAAGGTGAAATCAAATCGTTACCCAAAGGCGCCACTTCGCTTGACTTTGCCTTCAGTATTCACTCTGAAATCGGTATCAAAACCCGTGGCACTCGCGTGAACGGAAAGTTGGTTCCGCTCAACCACGAGTTGAAAAGCGGTGATCAAATTGAAGTGATTACCTCGGTGCATCAAAAACCAACCATCAACTGGTTGGACTATGTGACTACTTCTCGTGCCAAAAATAAAATACGAAACGTACTCAACGAAAACACCAAGAAAATAGCCGAAGACGGTAAAGAACTATTGACCCGAAAGCTAAAACATTTGAAGATTACTTTAAATGAAAGCGTAGTGAACGAATTGGTCAATTTCTTTAAACTCAAAACCAGCTTGGATTTGTTTTACCGCGTGGGCATCGGTTCTATAGAAAACCAGCAGTTAAAAGACTTTGCGGCACAAAAGAGCAATACTTTGATGAACTTCTTCAAGAGTAAAATCAAACGTTCACCCAGTGCCAATCCGGAGGATATTAACAAACAGGAATTGAGTAAAAATTACGATTTGTTGGTTTTTGGAACTGAACTAGACAAACTCGATTATAAATTAGCCAACTGTTGCAACCCTATTCCGGGCGATGAAGTTTTTGGGTTTATCACCATTAACGAAGGTATAAAAGTACACAAAAAAGATTGTCCGAACGCCATCACTTTGCAATCCAATTATGCTTATCGCATCATGCAAGCCAAATGGATTGATTCTACCCAACAAGAGTTTAAAGCCACTTTAAAAATTACCGGTATGGACAGTTTAGGATTAACCAACGAATTGACCAAGGTGATTTCCAACAACATGCACGTAAACATCCAAAGTATCTCACTTAGTGGTGAAGCAGGAATTTTCAACGGACAAGTTTCGGTGATTGTTCAAAACAATAATATCTTGAAAAAATTAATAGACAACATCAAGAAAATAGATGGCGTGGATAAAGTTACCCGAGTTTACACGAATTAGTAAAATCTCGTTATCAACAACTCGTTTAAAACTTTAACCGAAGTTTTGAATATTAACCTTTTAAACTTTTAAACTAAAAACTATCTTTGCCACATGACACAAATTGCATCCGATAATCAAAAAAATCAAGAGACTGTAAAAAATGTTTTTACACTGTACTTGGAAAACAACGGGCATCGTAAAACGCCTGAGCGCTATGCAATACTACAGGAAATTTACGATAGTGAAGAACATTTTGATATCGAAAATTTGTACATCAAAATGAAAAACAAAAACTACCGTGTGTCGAGGGCTACCTTGTACAATACGATAGAACTTTTGCTAGATTGCGGCTTAGTACGAAAACACCAATTTGGTCAAAATCAGGCGCATTATGAGAAATCTTATTTCGACAAACAACACGACCACGTTATCATGACCGACAGCGGTGAAGTAATTGAGTTTTGTGATCCGAGAATTCAAACCATCAAACAAACCATAGAGGAAATCTTTGGGATTGATATTCACAACCACTCGTTGTATTTTTACGCCACTAAAAAACCCTAAACACTAATAATGCCGAAACGAAATTACTTTAAAATCACCTTTATTTTTGTATTCGTATTCTACACCGTATACAAAGTGGTTTTTCAGCTATTTATCGGCGATTTTTCAACCACTTTCTTTTTGAAAACCTTGGCTTTAAGTTTTACAACTGCTTTAGTTTTGGGTGTCCTGAATCACTTTTTAAAATGGGATTTTTTCAAAAAAAATAAAACCTAAACAACATAACTACAAATAACTAAAACACACAATGACTGTAGATTTACTACTCGGATTACAATGGGGCGATGAAGGAAAAGGAAAAATTGTCGATGTACTGACTTCAAAGTACGATATTATCGCTCGCTTTCAGGGCGGACCAAATGCCGGACACACTTTGGAATTTGATGGCATCAAGCACGTTCTTAGGACTATACCTTCAGGGATTTTCCACAGCAACAACATCAACATCATCGGAAACGGAGTCGTAATTGATCCGGTAGTTTTTAAAAGTGAAATCGACGGCTTAGCCAAATTCAACCTCGATTTAAAATCGAAATTGATTATTTCAAGAAAGGCACATTTAATATTGCCAACCCACAGATTATTAGATGCTGCTTCTGAAGCGGCTAAAGGCAAAGCTAAAATCGGTTCTACTTTAAAAGGAATAGGACCAACCTATATGGACAAAACGGGTCGCAACGGAATTCGCGTGGGCGATATTGAATTGGCCGACTTCAAAGAAAGATATCGCGCTCTAGCCGATAAGCATGAAGCCATGATTGCGTTTTACGACGTAAACATCCAATACAACTTACCCGAATTAGAAAAAGAATTCTTTGAAGCAATAGAAGATTTAAAAAAACTGACATTCATCGACAGCGAAGAATATTTGGCTCAAGCCCAAAAACAAGGCAAATCCATTCTTTGTGAAGGCGCTCAAGGTTCTTTATTAGATGTTGACTTCGGAACGTATCCGTTTGTAACTTCTTCTAATACTACAGCTGCCGGTGCTTGTACCGGTTTAGGAATCGCTCCGAACAAAATCAAAGAAGTATACGGGATTTTTAAAGCTTATACTACTCGTGTTGGTTCCGGACCTTTCCCTACAGAGGATTTTGGCGATGCCGGAGACGTAATGGCAAAAGTCGGCAACGAATTCGGTTCGGTTACCGGCAGAAAAAGACGTTGCGGTTGGTTAGACTTAGTAGCCTTGAAATACGCCATCCAAATCAACGGCGTAACCCAATTGATGATGATGAAAGGCGACGTCCTTTCGGGTTTTGACACTTTGAAAGTGGCTACGGCTTACAATTACAAAGGCGATGTAATTCAACATTTGCCATACAATATTGAAGAAGAAAATGTAACACCTATTTATACCGAATTCAAAGGTTGGCAAGCCGATTTAACCGGCATGACAACTTATGATGCGTTACCAAAAGAACTAAAAGAATACATCGAATTCATAGAAAAGGAAGTCGAAGTACCTATTAAAATTGTATCGGTTGGACCGGATAGGAAACAGACGATTACGAGGTAAATTAAAAAGACCAAACTGTTAGCAGTTTGGTCTTTTTTAATTATTCCACTTCAATTTTATCAATCAGCAGTTTGAAATTCTCATTTCGTTTGTTACTGATTAAAAACGCCAGCTGTGCCAAACTCGTTCCATCATAATTAGGGATATTCAAGGTCCTGCCTCTAAAAGATGCGTACATCTCGGATATAGGAATTTCAATGGTTTGCCAATCGGTTGTGGTTTGAAATTCATAGATATAGGAATAATAATCATTGCTTTTTGATTTCACCCGAAACTGATACTTTTTGCCATCTCCTTTAAGTCGGATAATGAAAACCGTTTTTTGGGACAAAGCCATGGTTTTGAAATTATATTGTACTGAGCAAAACCCACCATTATTTTCAGTGGTAACAAATCCGCTAAATACAGCATTACCATTCTCATCGATAGAAAATTGGCTTGATGAAAGTCCGCCCATTACACCATCGTCAACTATATTCCAATAGTCAATATTGCTTTTCTCCTTAAAATCAAAAAGTAGTATCGAATTCATCATAAAAGATATAAAAACATACAAAAACATACCCTCAAAAATTTATAAAAAATAAATGTATGGCAATTACCGGTTCTGCTCATAACTTTAACATTAATTGCCAGATAAATAACTATTGTTTAATAGCGATGGCCGTAAAATATATAAAGTTGAGTATTTCCAAATAAAAAACCCATTTCAGTTGAAATGGGTTAGTTATAAATGCCAATAAAAATTATAATTTAAAAATAAAAGATTCACTCGGTTTGATATTCAAATGAATTGTTCCTTTGCCGCCGACTACATTCAATATGGCTGTACTGCCGTAAAGTTGGTCTTTAACAGTATAACTTCCATCGTTAAGTTTCCAATTGGCAATCACATCCTGAGGAACAATTAAATCAATTTTACTAGTAGTAACCCATGAGAAATTGGCTATGACAATCAACTTTTCGTCATCGCTGTAACGAACATAAGCGTACAATCCGGGGTCGTACTCTTTAGTCTCATCACGATTCACCGATTGTATTTGTTGGAACTTACCTAGCATTGCACTGCTGTTTAAGGTAAAATTCAGCAATCGGCTATAAAAATCACGCAATGCTTTTTCGCTATCTGACAACTGACCGCCGTCAAACTTACCACCATTCATCCATCGCTGGTGGTGAGGCACTCCGATATAATCAAAAATGGATGTTCTGGAACGTTTTCCGAAACCGGCATCTTCATTTCCGGGTTCACCTACTTCTTGTCCGAAATAAACCATAGTTGGTGAAGAACTAATCGTAGCTGAAACTACCATAAGCGGTTTCCCTTTTTCGGGCGTTCCCGCAAATTCCGGACTCGCTAATCTTTGCTCATCATGATTGTCAAGGAAATGCAACATATGATGCTCAATGTCCATCATACTGTTTTGAATATCCGAAAGTGCATCCGGCAATGCATTACCGTGAATTACGGCTTTTAAATGATCGTAGGTTTCAACTTTATCATACAAATAATCCATTTTGCCCAATTTGATATAGTTTCTGTATTCCTTCGGGTTGTATACTTCCGCCAATAAAAAGGCATTGGGATTTTTCATTTTGATACTCGAATTCATATAGCTCCAAAACTCATAAGGCACCATTTCGGCCATATCATATCTAAATCCGTCAACTCCTTTTGCTATCCAATACAAAGCGATGTCTCTGAATTTCTTCCAAGAATTGGGTACATCTTTGTCTTTCCAATAAGCATAATGAGCTGCACAATCCATATTGTCATAACCGGCAGGCAATTCAGGAAAATCCTTTGATCCGTCGGGTTTAACACCATAATTCACTTTAACAGTTTCGTACCAATCGTTTATATCGGGTTTGGCCATACGCGAACCGTTGCCGGTCCATTTCGCCGGAAATTCGCTGAACTTCCCGTCACTTAAAGGACTAACTTCTCCATTGAGAGGCTTATAATCGGGCGAAGTTGGCACTTCAAAAGGTGTATTAGGTATGTAATAAAAGTTATTGTCTCGGGCATATTCAACTGAAGTATTGTCATCGGCACCAAAATCTTTTACGCCTTTCGGATTGGTTAACCCTTTGTAATTTCGGGCAATGTGATTGGGCACGATATCAATAATAACCTTCAATCCGTTCTTGTGAGTACGGGTTATCAACGCTTCAAATTCTTCCAACCTTTTAGCCGGATTAACAGCCAAATCAGGATTCACATTGTAATAATCTTTCACGGCATAAGGAGAACCTGCACGGCCTTTCACCACATCGGGATCATCGTTAGAAATGCCGTATTTGGTATAATCTCTAATCACATCATGGTGCGGCACACCGGTGTACCATATATGAGTCACGCCCAACTTTTTAATTTCCTGTAAAGCCTTATCTGTAAAGTCATTAAACTTACCAACTCCGTTTTCTTCAATGGTTCCCCATGGTTTGTTATTAGTGTTTTTGTTGCCGAATAAACGGGTAAAAACTTGGTATACAACAGTTTTAGAGGGTTGGTTTCCAACCATAACATTTTTTATCATAGGTGTATTAGGCGTTTTTTGGGCTAAAGTTATACTTCCTGTACAACTTATCGCAAGCAGTATTAATAGTGTTCTTTTCATAGAGTGGCAACTTGAATTTAGGATGACAAGCTTAGAGACAAATATATGTAAATATATATATTGATTAAAAAGTAAAGCCGGGTTAATTAAATTTATTTGATCCGCTTATATTTGGAAAAAAAATATACCATGTACAAAATTGCTTTTGTTTTTATTTTCCTTTATCAATTGGGATTTGGTCAAAACAATATCAATACCCCAAAAATTCCGGCTGCTTTCACTTTACATGAAACCACTATCACTGATGATTACAGTTGGCTGGAAAATATAAAATCTCAGGCAGTCAAAAATTGGGTCAAAGAACAAAATCTTTTGAGTAGAGCACATCTTGAAAAGGTTGTTAATACATATGATTTTGAAAAAACCATTACCAATTATAACAAACTCAACACCGACTATTTTCCACAAAAAAAAGGACGGTACTTTTTCTCCCGGTATTTTAAAGATAAAGACAGACCAACCTCAATATACATTCGAAGAAAGTTAGACGAAGAACCCGAAGAATTAATCGATACTTGGGCTATCTACAAAAACAGTAACGTATTGGTTGAAAACTATTATCCTTCCAAAAGCTCTGATATAGTGGCTTTTAAAGTCAGCACAGATGGCAGCGATGTTAAAGAAGTGCGTTTTATCAAAGTATTTAAAAAAGAACTCTACAATGATGTGCTGAAAAATGTAAAATTTTCAGATGTTGAGTGGAATCTGGATTTAGGTGTTTTTTACAATAAAAACACCAATCAAAACAGAACAGAAAAAGACTCAACTTTCCAAATTATGTACCACAAACTTGGTACAAGTCAAGAAGAAGATGTGTTGGTATATGATGCCTCAAAAAAGAAGGTTTCTCATGATTTTTTTACCACAAGAGACAAACTAATCGTTTCTGAAATGGACATCAAAACAGGAAAAACAACCTATTTAAAAGCCTCATTGGCCAGTGAAAAATTCGAATTAGAGTTGATGTTTGAAAAAGAAACCAACAACTTTAAACTACTAAATTATAAAAATGACATCGTTTATTTCTCTTCAAAAGACTACGATTGGGGTGATGTTCGCTCTTTTCACATCAATAAGCAAGAAGAGGTTAAGGTAATTGTTCCGCAAATTTATTCGCATTTATTACTCTATGCCTATTTAACCGAAAACTATATTTTTTGTGCCTATAAAAATCTGAATAAATATTCTATTCGTGTATATGACTATGAGGGTAATTTCATCAGATTATTTGATGCTCCGGATGGGATGACTTTTAACATTAGATATTTTGACAAAGAAACGAACAACCTTTTTGTTGAAATGCATTCCTACACTATTTATACTTATAATTTCAAGTTAAACGTTACTACAGGTGAATCTAGTCCATATTTTAACGATTACATCAAAGCCAAAGCCACGCTTTTTCCTTTTAATTATTTTGAAACCAAAAATACAACTTATAAAAGCAGTGACAACAAAGACATTCCTATCACTATAGTTTACAAGAAAGGCACCGTTATGGACGGCAATAATCCGACATTATTAGAAGCCTATGGCGGATTTGGAGTAGTAAGTTTGCCAAATTATTCCACAAGTTTATTAAGTTTCATCGAAAAAGGTGGTATTTATGCTTTTGCTGAAATTCGAGGAGGTGGAGAAAAAGGGAATCAATGGGCTGCAAACGGCAGAGGATTAAAAAAAACCAATTCTTTCAACGACTTTATTGAAGCCGCTGAATACCTTATCAGAGAAAAATATACCTCTGCTAACAAATTAGCCATTAGTGGTGGTTCAAACGGAGGATTAGTAGCTGGTGTTGCAATGACCAAAAGACCCGACCTTTTTAAAGTAGTTATTCCAAAAGTAGGCGCTTTTGATATGTTAAAGTTTGATCAATTCACCATTGGAAGTCACCATCATAAGGAATATGGCAATCCGAAAATCAAAGCTGAATTTGATTCCCTATACAGTTATTCCCCCTATCACAACATCAAAGAAGGTTTAAATTACCCGATAACTTTAATCATCACTTCTGAAAATGACGATAGAGTTCCGCCTTTACATTCCTATAAATTTGCAGCTCATTTGCAAAACAGAGCTGCGCAAAAAAATCCTATTTACCTTTTAGAATATGGTGATGCCGGACACTATGGTCAAATATCGACTTATAATTATCGCATTAAAAAAGAGTCAGAATTTTATAGTTTTTTGTGGTATCATTTGAATAACTAATGATTACTAAAACACGGCAAACACAGTTAATTAAATAATTCTTAATACCCATCATCATTGGTTCGTTTTTCATAAATTTGCCCTTTCGAGACCATAGCATCAACTCGAATTGCGTAAACCCGAACGGAGCTAACCGAGCGGAGCTTAATAAAAATTCAACCACTTGAAAAAGTTATTTTTTTACATCGGATTATGTTTTTTGGCGGTAAATATTACCGTTGCACAAAAAAAATCAACTCCTATAAACATAGAACATTCCGATTTTGCCGACATCAACCAAACCGAAATCCCGGATGCTTTACTGCTTCGCGGCAATGTAAGAGTAAGTCATGAAGGCGTTGTTTTTACTTGTAACAAAGCTTATTTTTTTCAAAAAGAAAACTATCTCAAAGCATTTGGTGAAGTCCAAATGGTACAAGGCGACACGCTTTTTTTAAACAGTAAATATGCCGAATACAATGGAGAAGTCAGACAAGCTTATGCCACCGGAAACGTAGTCATGCGTTCGCCCGAATCAAAGTTGGTTACCGATACCATCAATTTCGATCGCAATACCCAAGAAGCTTTTTACAATACTTACGGCACTATCACCAATCGAGAAAACACTTTAAAAAGCAAATCCGGACGCTATTATGCCAACGAAAAAAAGTTCCGTTTTCTAACAGCAGTAACCATCACTAATCCGAAATACACGATTAAGTCGAATCATTTGGATTACTATACCAATTCGGGTCACTCCTATTTGTTTGGTCCGTCAACCATAACCAGTAAAGAGAATTTTATTTATACCGAAAAAGGATTTTACGACACTAAGAAAAATCTAGCTTATTTCAAGCGAAAATCCTATATCAAATACAAAGACCGTCGCATTGAAGGCGACAGTTTGTATTACGACCGAAACCGAGAATACGCTTCGGCCACTAACAATGTCAAAATCACCGATTCCATCAACAAAGGGCTAATCAAAGGCCATTATGCTGAAATTTATCGCAATTTGACAACCCAAAAAGATTCGATGATGATTACCAAAAGAGCCGTTGCCATCACTTTGGTGGAAAACGATTCGATGTACGTTCACGGTAAAAAAATGATCATCACCGGAAAACCTGGCGAACGCATCGTTAGAGCCTTCAATAATGTGCGTTTTTACAAAACCGACATGAGCGGCAAATGCGATTCAATTCATTCCGATCAAAAAACAAACCTAACCAAACTCATCAAAAACCCAATACTTTGGAACTATGAAAACCAAATGACCGGCGACGTGATGCATCTTATCGGCAACAATAAAACCGAAAAATTAGATTCCCTAAAGGTATTGAACAACGCTTTTATCATTTCAAAAGACACGCTTAGTACGGGTTACAATCAAGTAAAGGGACAGAATTTATACGGTAAATTTGAAGACAATAAACTTCGGGAAGTCGACATCATTAAAAACACCGAAGTCATTTATTATATGCGAAATGACCAAAAAGAATTGATTGGAATCAACAAAAGTGTCAGCAGTAAAATCAATATGGTTTTGGATAAAAATACCATTGAAACCATCACCAATTACAACCAAATCGACGGCGATATTTATCCTGAAAAAGATTTGCCCGAGAATGCCCGAAAATTAAGAGGATTCATTTGGCGAGGCGACGAACGCATCAAGTCGAAAGACGATATTTTCCCACCGGAAGAAAACGAATTGGATGCCAAAATCCAAGCCGAGCGACAGGCTGAAATGAGTCAGGACAACCAACCGTTACAACCTTCCAAAGAGACTTTAGATTACGACAAAAATAATCCGAAACCAAAAACAGAACCAAAAGAGATCGGGGCAAAACCCAAGGTGAAATAACTACAGCATTCCGTCAAGTTTCATGACTGACAACAGAAACCGACAACCGCAAACTATCATGAGAGAAGATTTTTTGAAATACCAAGCCCAAACTTCTCCCTATCCATTGGGAATGGAAGTGTCGCATGCTATTGGTTCATACATCTACGATACCAACCATAAAAAATACCTCGATTTTGTAGCGGGCGTTTCAGCCTGTTCTTTAGGACACCAACATCCGCGGGTAAATCAGGCTATTATCGACCAATTAAATAAGTATTCACACGTGATGGTGTATGGCGAATATGCCCAACATCCGGCCGTAGCTTACTGTAAGTTATTAGTCGAAAATTTACCGACTGGTTTAAATAAAATTTATTTGGTCAACTCGGGCACTGAAGCTTGTGAAGGTGCTTTGAAATTGGTACGCCGTGTCACCGGCAGAAGCCAACTCATTTCGTGTCACAACGCTTACCATGGAAATACTATGGGTTCGATGAGCGTGATGGGTTTTGAAGAACGCAAGCAAATTTTCCGACCATTAATTCCCGATGTTGACTTTATCACCTTTAATAACGAAGCTGATTTAGCAAAAATCACTACCAAAACCGCCGGAATTATTCTCGAAAGCATCCAAGGCGGCGCCGGTTTTATTGAACCTAAAGATGATTTCTTGGCAAAGGTTAAAAAACGCTGTGAAGAAGTCGGAGCACTTATGATAATAGACGAAATCCAACCCGGATTTGGCCGTACGGGAAAATTATTTGGTTTTGAAAACTACAATGTCGTGCCTGATGTAGTGATTATCGGCAAAGGAATGGCCGGAGGAATGCCTGTTGGCGGTTTCATTGCCAATGAAAAGCACATGGATTTGTTGAGTCATGATCCTAAATTAGGACACATTACTACTTTTGGCGGACATCCTGTCATAGCGGCAGCCAGCTTGGCTACTTTACAAGAAGTACTGGAAAAAGACTACGCCCGACAATCTTTAGCAAAAGAAAAGATTTTCCGTGCGCTTTTGGTACATCCTTTGATAGAAGAAATTCGTGGACGAGGCTTAATGTTAGCTGCCATGACCAGTCATCCGGAAATCACCAATAAAGTGATTTTTAAATGTCAGGAAAAAGGATTGATTTTGTTCTGGTTGTTGTTTGAAGGTTGTGCCATCCGAATTACGCCTCCGCTGACAATCTCGGAAGAAGAAATCAAAGAAGGTTGCGCCATCATCCTGGAAGCCATGAATGAAGTGATGGATGAAGATTTAAGATTAACGAACTAAGATTGCAGATTTTTCATTTCTGAAATTAAAAATCGTTAATCATCAATCAAAAATCCATTGTTAATTAAATTGTTTACAACAATCAATTAACCCAACAAAAATAAGAATACCGTTTCCCTAATTTTATTAAGGATAATTTTAAAACCTACTAGTATGCAATTGGATCACGACGAAGAAGACTACAACTTATCCTTAGCGAAATTTGAATCGATGTTGAAAACCAACAAAGTTTTATTTTTCGATTCAGAGGAGTTCGAGGAAATCATACTGCATTACCTCGACATGGGAAAAGCTACTTTGGCCAAAAAAGCCTTAAAGTTAGGACTGGAACAACATCCAAAATCTACCGGATTGAAATTGGTTCAGGTAGAAATGTTGGTGTACGATGACAAATTAGATCAGGCAGAAAAATTACTCAATGAATTGTTCGCTATTGAACCTACCAACGAAGAAATTTTTATCCAAAAAGCCAACATCTACTCTAAAAGAGACAATCATGAAAAAGCAGTAGAATTTTTGCAAACAGCTTTAATTTATACTGAAGACTATGCCGATGTGTACAACTTAATCGGTATGGAATATCTTTTTATGGACAACTTAGAATTGGCGAAAGAAAACTTCATCAAATGTTTAGAGGAAGATTTCGAAGACCAATCCGCCTTGTACAATGTAGTGTATTGCTTTGAGTTTTTAGACCAAAATTTAGAAGCTATTGAATACCTTAAAACTTATATCGACAGAAATCCTTACAGTGAAATCGCCTGGCACCAATCAGGGCGTTTGTATTATGGTATAAAAGATTATGAGAATGCGGTACGTGCTTTTGAATTTGCTACTTATATAGACGAAGAATTTTTGGGCGCTTTCATGGAAAAAGGAAAAGCCTTAGAGCGCTTGAAAAAATATGAAGAAGCCATTGAAAGCTACAACCGCACTATAGAACTTGACGACCCAACATCTTACGCTTTGTTGCGAATTGGCAAATGTTATGAAAAATTAGGCAACAAAGTAGAAGCCTTAAAATACTTTAATAAAACCGTACATGAAGACCCGCTTTTAGACAAAGGTTGGATTGCAATTACGGATTTTTATGTGAGACAAAAAAACTATCAAAAAGCCTTGTTTTATGTCAACAAAGCTTTGGCTATAGACGATCAAAATCGTTTGTATTGGAAGCGCTTTGCTACCATCAACAAAGCAATAAACTTATTTGAAGAAGCGGAGTTCGGCTATAGAAAAGCGGTAGAATTTGGAGATTACCAATTAGACACCTGGTTGTTTTGGGTAGACATGATGCAAAATATGGGTGAAACCAACAACGCCATACTTACCTTAATCCAAGCGGCTGAATACTTCCCGGAAGAATGTGAAATCGAATACCGTTTGGCCGGTTTACACTTGTCTTTACATGAAGAAGAAAAAGGCAACTTTCACTTAAGCAATGGTTTGCGTTTGAATGCTAAGCACAATACCATTTTGGAAGAATTGTTTCCAATGGTTTGGGAAAGACAATCGGTAAAGGATTATATTGCTAAACACCAAAAATCTGAATAAATGTCGAAAAGACAATTTGGTCTAATCGGGAAAAATATCGCCTATTCTTTTTCCAAAAAATACTTCACCGAAAAGTTTGCTTTAGGCAATCTCGTTGATTGTTCCTATGTCAATTTCGACATTCAATCCATTGAAGAATTCCCAACGCTTATCACAAATAATCCTGATTTAAAAGGTTTAAACGTTACAATTCCTTATAAAGAAGTTGTGATCCCGTATTTAGATAAATTGTCTAAAAATGCGGCCCAAATTGGTGCTGTAAACGTCATTCGCTTGACCAAAAAAGGCCAACTCAAAGGCTACAATTCGGATTATTACGGTTTTATGAAATCTTTGGAACCACTACTCCAACCGCACCATCAAAAAGCACTGATTCTCGGAACCGGCGGCGCAGCCAAAGCGGTTGCTTTTGCACTCGACCAACTCGGAATTCTCTACACTTATGTTTCTCGCGAAGCCAAAGAAGGCATGATTGATTATGATAGAATTAATGCGACGACTTTCGACAATTACCATATTATCATCAATTGCACACCCTTGGGCACAAGCCCTGACACAAAAGCTTTTCCTCCAATTCCGTTTAATTTTTTCACCGAAAAACATATTGCTTTCGACCTGATTTACAATCCGGAGGAAACACAGTTTTTAAAAAAGGCAAAACAAAAAGGCGCAATTACCAAAAACGGTTATGAAATGTTAGTGTTACAAGCCGAAAAAGCTTGGAAGATTTGGAATAAATAATTGGCTATGAACATCAAACTAATCGCCATAGGCAAAACCGACAACAAAGCACTGCAATCGTTGATTGACGATTATACCAAGCGTTTGTCTTTTTACATCAAGTTTGATTTGGAAATCATTCCCGATATT
Source organism: Flavobacterium sp. (assembly GCF_044373165.1). Lineage (GTDB taxonomy): Bacteria > Bacteroidota > Bacteroidia > Flavobacteriales > Flavobacteriaceae > Flavobacterium. The sequence continues at coordinate 5,756 of NZ_JBILQL010000036.1, read as the reverse complement.
AAAAACGTTAAAAATCTTTCGGAAGCGCAGCAAAAAGACAAAGAAGGTGAACTCATTTTATCTAAACTAACACCAACCGACCAATTGATTTTACTGGATGAAAACGGAAATACTTTTACAAGTTTGGGTTTTTCGGAATACTTGCAAAAGAAAATGAATTCAGGAACCAAAACCCTGGTTTTTGTGATTGGCGGACCGTATGGTTTTAGTGCCGAAGTATATCAAAAAGCCCAAGGCAAAGTTTCGCTTTCTCAAATGACGTTTTCACATCAAATGGTGCGTTTGTTTTTTATCGAACAATTGTACCGCGGATTTACCATTTTACGCAACGAACCTTATCACCATCAGTAAAAGTACGAAGTACGAAGTGCTAAGTTTGAAGTAATTTAGTAAATGTACTCGCGCTTGGCGTTAACGGTTACGCCTTTTTGAGTGATTACCAGGTTTTTTAAAAACAATTTGTATTCGATGTACTTTCCGAAAGACATGCCTTTGTCAAACGAAAAATAGATTTTTGCATTCGGCATCTTGTTGATGAATTCCTCCAACTGATTTTTTGAAAACACCAATTCATCATAATGTACTAAATCATTTCGATCTAAGTGAAAATAGCGGATATTGAAATCGGGCTTTTCTAATTTATACCGAATTTGAGTAAACGGCATGAACGCCAGGTTTTTTTTGACGGTATCGGTATAAGTGTAATAATTTTCGGAAGCTTCCTTTTTATGAGCGCTTTTGTCTTTTTTATTTTGAAGCTTTTTAATCTCCAAAATCACTTTGCGCAATGGCAATCTTTTGTCAATATTGAACAGCCAATTGGTGGAACTAATTGAATTGTTTCGGTTAACGTCGACTATAGTATCTTTTTCTTCCAATTTAAAAAAGAAATAAATTGGCGAATGGTCTTTCACTTCAGCAACTATCGTTTCTTTGGCGACAGGCAATAAAACTTCTTTATCCTCTCCGCAGGAAAGCATAAGTAATGAAAATATCAATAACGCAATTTGTTTCATTTTGAATTTGGGATTTAATTCTTGGTCTCTAAATTTCGGGATAATTCTTGGTGCAATTTTACGCATTCTATCGCTTCTTTTACATCATGCACTCTTAAAATATTACTACCTTTTTGTAAAGCTATTGTATTCAATACTGTTGTACCATTGAGCGCAAACTCAGGTGTGGTTTCAAGGGTTTTATAAACCATTGATTTTCGGGAAACACCAACTAAAATGGGCAATTCCAATTGATCAAACAATTCCAAATTAGCTAAAAGTTCAAAATTTTGTTCGGTAGTTTTGGCAAAACCGAAACCGGGATCTATAATCAAGTCGTTTATCCCAAAACTTCTGGCTTGGGCTAATTTTTCGGAGAAATAAAACAGCACTTCTTTGGTAACATTGTTGTATTGTGCCAAACTTTGCATCGTTTGAGGATTCCCTTTCATGTGCATCATAATGTAAGGCACTTGAAACTCAGCCACTGTTTTCATCATTAGCTCGTCTAAGCCACCGGCGGAAATGTCGTTAACAATACAAGCACCGGCTTCCAAAGCAGCTCTGGCAACATGAGCTCTAAAAGTGTCTACAGAAATCAGTGCTTCGGGAAAATGCTGTACTATAAGTTTAACCACAGTAACCAATCGTTCTGTTTCTTCCAACTCGGAAACAAACTCGGCATTAGGCTTGCTGGAATACGCGCCTACATCAATAAAAGTAGCGCCTTCGGCAAGCATTTTTTGAACTTGATCCAACCATTGCTTTTCATTGGCATACTTTCCGCCATCGTAAAAAGAATTGGGCGTAACATTCAAGATACCCATCACTTTGGGAATCGTCAAATCGATTAAAGTACCGCTACAGTTTATGGTCATTCTATCAGTATTAAGTGTTCAATGGCAGTGTTCTGTTAAGATATACTTAAATCTGAAATCACTATTCATCAATCTTCAATCAGCAATCAAAAAAATTCTTTACTTTTGGGAAAATTTGACACAAAGATACACTGAAATGAGTAATACTTCTCAAGAATATGACAAGGTTATCGCAATTTGCCGACAACTGTATATTAATAAAATGAAAGACTACGGTAGTGCTTGGCGAATCTTGAGATTACCTTCGTTAACCGATCAAATTTTCATCAAAGCGCAACGCATCCGAAGTTTACAACAAAATGACATCCGAAAAGTAGACGAAGACGAAAGCGGCGAGTTTATCGGCATCATCAATTATTCGATTATGGCCTTGATCCAATTGGATTTGGGCGTAGTAGAACAACCCGATTTAGACTTGGCCAAAGCCACTGAATTGTATGATGCAAAAGTAGCCTTAACCAAATCGTTGATGGAAGCTAAAAACCACGATTACGGCGAAGCTTGGCGTGACATGCGCGTGAGTTCGTTGACCGATTTGATTTTACAAAAATTACTACGCGTGAAACAAATTGAAGACAATCAAGGCAAAACCATCGTTTCGGAAGGTATTGATGCCAATTATCAAGACATGATTAATTATTCCGTATTTGCTTTAATCTTAATGAAATTCGGGCAATAAGTTGCCATTGGGTAACCTTAGAATTTACTAATCTACAACTTACCGGAAACTTTTATTTTAACATTTGAAATTAAAAAAAATGAATACCTCTAAAAACAATATTGCTTTAGGAATTCGAATCGTAATTTCGTTCTTATTTTTACTTTCGGCTGTCGCCAAATTATATCCGTCGCCTTACTTTGCCATTTCTACATTTGAAGTGAAACAATTGTATCCAATGGGATTTTCGGAAGGATTTGCACCCTATTTTTCGCGAGTGCTTATCGGAATTGAATTGGCACTCGGCTTTTTAATCTTACAGAAGAACTTTCTGCGCAGCATTATCATACCGGCAACAATCTTATTATTGTTTGTATTCACTACACATTTAACCATTGAAACCCTTCAAAACGGCGGGAATTCCGGAAACTGTGGCTGCTTCGGTAGTTTGTTGCCCATGACACCCATTGAAGCCATATTGAAAAATGTAGCCGCTATGGGATTGTTGGTTTGGCTATTGTTTATTATGCCGAAAGCCAATGAAAAAGGACATAATTTTTGGGTATTGACATCGGTAACCTTTGCCTCTATTTTGGCTTTATTTATGTTGGCACCAATTCAACCCGTTGAAAGTGAGTTTACCGTTTCTGCTCCAGAAGAAACCGTTTCGGATACTTTGACCACAACTGCGGTTGATACAACAGCCACTAAGGTTATTGTAAAAGATACAGTTAAAAAAGCAGAGGAAATAAAGCCTGAAATCAAAGTTGAAAATAAAGAACCGGCCAAACACAAATCGGGTTACGCCCAATATTTTTCACACATCGATAAAGGCCGTAAAACACTTTGCTTCTTTGTTCCGGGTTGTGATCACTGTAAAGATGCCGCTAAAGAATTAACCGAATTGCGAAAAAAAACAAAAGACTTTCCGGAAATCTCCATCATTTTCATGAATGAAGAAGCCGATTTGATTCCGAATTTCTTTAAATATGCCGGTGCCGAATATCCTTATAAAATTATAGAAGTGATTCCGTTTTGGAAAGTTCTAGGTTCCGGGAAAGATACACCCGGTATTAAGTATTTATGGAATGGAAACGAATACAAATACTACTGGGGAATTACAGACAACAAGTTTGATGTAATTGATTTCGAGAAACTTATCAATAAGCCTTACTCCGAATTGAAAAAATAACCATTCGTTTGCAACAGAATAAACCGCGAAATGTCAAAAACTAGAATTTATTTTAATATTTTTATAACATTGTTGCTGGTTCTCTTGGGAATATATTTTTTAATCCAGAGCAAAAACAACTTGATGCTATTCGAAATTCCGTTAAGATTAGTACTTGGCGTTTTTTTAATCATTGTAAACGCTGTATTACTGCTTAAATGGGTAAATATTTTAAGAAATAATTGATTTTTTTGACACTAAATACCACTTTATGATTAAATATATCATGTCAAAAAAAGACAATGAAAAAGCGCTTTGGGGCATCCTTTTAAGTGCTGTTGTCTTTGGCATTGGCTATTATTTTTTGAATTTTATAGCCACTTTAGAAGAACCGCCTATGGGCCATACCATCCACATACTCATTGGCAGTACCTTGATGGCTGTAGGTGTCTTAGGGGTTATTCTCATTGTTAAATACTTTTATGACAAAAGAAAAAGAAGAAAGAGAAAACAAAGCAAACGCCGCAAGCATAAAGTTGTATTTTTGAAAAATAATAAAAAAGAAAACCAACCGGAATAGCTTTAAAACCAAAACAGAACTATGAAAAAGATTGCCGTTTTTATATTATCGGCTTTGGCAAGTTTATCGTGCTCCAATGCTCAAACCAAAGAATTTTCGAAGGAAACTTTAGAAAAAAAATTAGTAGTTGCTGATAGCAGCCAAGTAACTTTTAAAGAAGTCCTCAAAAAACACAAGGGTAAAGTTACCGTAATCGAAGTTTGGGCTTCCTGGTGCAGCGACTGTGTGAAAGCAATGCCTAAAGTAAAAGAAATGCAAACCAACCATCCAACGGTAGACTATGTCTTTATCTCTATGGACAAAGCTCACGACAAATGGCTTGCCGGTGTTGCCAAACACGAACTCAAAGGCGATCACTATTGGGTAACCGATGGTATGAAAGGAGCATTCGGAAAATCAATCGACTTGGATTGGATTCCGAGATACATCATCTTAGATAAAAATGGAAAAATCGTTACTTACAGAGCTATCGAAACCGATTTTGAAACTATAAATGCTACTTTAAAAACTTTAGAATAATGAGACAAAAGATTGTTGCCGGAAACTGGAAAATGAATAAAAATGCGGAAGAAACCGAAGATTTATTAAACGATTTAATTGATAAATTGCCTCAAGATAGTGAAGCCCAAATTATAGTGGCACCAACTTTTATCAACTTAGCATCAGCCGTTGATCATTTAGAATTTACCAATATCGCTGTGGCGGCTCAAAATATGCACCAAAACGAAAACGGTGCTTACACCGGTGAAATTTCAGCCGATATGTTGAAAAGCATTGGAGTCAATATCGTTATTTTAGGTCACTCAGAAAGAAGGGCTTATTTTCATGAAACCGATACCATTTTGGCCCAAAAAGTAACTACAGCGCTAAAACACGATATGACTGTTATTTTTTGCTTTGGCGAAGAACTAAAAGACCGTCAAAACAACCAACATTTTAATGTAGTGGAAAACCAATTGCGCGACGGTTTATTTCATTTAGAAAACAGTGATTGGGAAAAAATTGTTTTGGCTTACGAACCGGTTTGGGCTATTGGAACCGGAGAAACAGCATCGCCTGAGCAAGCGCAAGAAATGCATGAATTCATCAGAGAAACCATCAGAAAAAGATTTGGCAGCAATGTAGCAGAAGAGGTTTCTATTTTATATGGCGGCAGCGTAAAACCTGAAAATGCGAAAGAAATTTTCTCTAAACCCGATGTTGATGGCGGACTCATTGGCGGCGCCGCTTTAAAAGCATCCGATTTTGCTGCTATCGTTAACGGTATTTAGTTCAAAATATAGTTTTACATTTCAAAACCTTTCATTAATTTGAAAGGTTTTTTTTATTTTTTTAAAATTATTTGTACGTTTCATCGATTTTATTTGCTTTTAAACGATTATGTCTTTTATATTTACAACGTCACAAATCAAATGCAAGCCTAATGAAATCAAAACTTATTCTTCTGTTCCTAGTAACTTGTTTCTCCAACCTA